>SHVO01000022.1 GCA_009694245.1 Rhodospirillaceae bacterium
GCCATCGGGCTGTAAGCTGACGAGCTTGGCTCCCGCACCCCTGATTCTCCGGCGTGCTGCCCCTATCGGCGAAAATCTTGAAGTAAATCCGCATGACCGGTCCGCTTACCAATCGCCGCATTGCCCTCGCTGAGACGCGGGAGCTTGACCTGCTCGCAGGTATGCTCGAGCGTGAGGGGGCGGAGATCATCCGCAGCCCGCTCATCGCCATCCATGACGCGCCCGATGCAGGGCTGGTCGAAGCCTGGCTGCGCCGCTTGATTGCCGGACACCATGCCGACATCGTGCTCTATACCGGCGAGGGCGTGCGGCGCCTGGTTGGATTTGCCGAGCGCGCCGGGGTGCGCGGCGAGCTGATCGAAGCGCTGTCCAAGGTTCGCAAGTTCGTCCGTGGACCCAAACCGGTACGTGCGCTACGCGAGATCGGCCTTTCAGGGGATGTGACCGTCGAGCCGCCGACGACCGAGGGGATCATAGCTGCGTTTGCCTCCGTGGATCTGCGCGGCCGGCGCATTGGCGTACAAATCTACGGCCAGAGGCCCAATCAGGCCCTTCTCGAATTTTTCAGGGCCCGCGGCGCCGAATGCGATGTGGTTGCGCCCTATGTTTACGCTTCCGAGGCCGATGACCAGCGCGTCGAATCTCTGATCGGAGAGATGGCCGGCGGCCGGGTCGCCGCGATTGCATTTACCAGCTCATCGCAGGTTGAGCGGCTTTTCGAGGTGGCGGCCAAAGCCAACCGCGGCGAAGATCTGAAGACTGGGTTCGCGCGCACAAAAATTGCCGCCGTTGGCCCCGTTGTTGAGAGCGAACTCAACCGGCACGGCTTGCGCTCGGACGCCATGCCAAGCAAATCGTTTACGCTGAAGCCTCTCGTCCGTTCGATCTTGCAAATGTTCGATCAGCAAGAGCAGCGATAGCTTCGAGGCCGCGCGGCCGCGCGAATCCCGGCGGAACTTGAGCGGCGGCCTGCTGGGTCTCGCTCAGGATGTTCGTGAGTTCCGGTATGCACGTGCCGCAGTTGGTTCCCGCGCGAAGCGCCCTACCGATCTCGGCCACCGATGTCAGGCGTTCGTCGATGATTGCCTGCTTGATCACCGCCAGGCGAACGGCGAAACACGCGCAGATCATCGAGCCCGATGATTTCGGCCGCTAGCCAACATCGCCGAGGGTTAGAGGAGCCGCGAGCCCCGCGTCATCGACGATCTTGCCGAGCATGGCGGCGGCGGCGTCACGTTCGGGGATCGGCTCGATCGTCCCCCGCGCGAGGAATAGGCAGGCGTCAAGCCGACCGCCGACAATGCTGGTGAAGCGATAGGCGCCGCGTCCGTCGTCGCACATATCGCGCCGTTGTGCGCCCTTAGGCGCGTTCAGCACCCGGTTGGCCCATGACAGGAGATCGGCGGCTTCGGGCAGCGGTTCCCAACCTCGGATCACAAGGGCCTGGCCCTGGATCAGGGGAATTCGCACACAGTAGAGGTCTCCGCCCGGCCCTTGGCCGGCACGGCTGAGCAAGAGGCCGCGCCACAGGGTTGGCACGGGCGACCCGTGCTCTGGTCAACGCCGCCTTGGCCGCCGGTTCGAGCGACAACGCAACCGCCCTGGCGGTGGACGTCATAGGCTTGCCGATTACCGATCACGTCGAGCTGAGCGAGGCCATCGCCAACTTTCCCATCCTGCCTCCGCCCTCGCCGGGCTGCTGGTGATCGCTCTCAGCACGCATCTGTAGGCCGGAGCATTCTCCGGCGAGCCGTCACCTGCCCGGGGAACAAGTCCAAGGGCAGGCTTCGGCTAAAATGCTTTAGGCCGCGCTTTCGGCCGGCCGGACGTAGGTCCGCTCTTTGTAAAATTTCGCGACGAAGATGAAGAACACCGAGGCCAGAGCGCCGAGCGCCGCGAAAAACAGGAAGTACATGGGTCCGACCAATTTGTAGGTCGAGACGGTCGAGGACTCCGGTTTGTAAACTCCGCTGCTCACGACCGACCGGTTATGAATGGCGTCGGCCAGACGCACGCGATTTCCCGATCCGTCGATTTCGGCGATCAGGAAAGTGCCGCCAAGGACCGACGGCTGGCCGTCGTCGTCGGTAATCTCGATGCCGTTGTCGCCGCCGAAGTCGATTTTCTGCCCGGGCTGCAATTGCGAGACGTCGGCGAGACCGACCCAGGTGTCGGTGCCGGTCGTGATCTCCACCGCCGCCAGCGGTTCGACCATGGCGCTGTTGACCTGCGCGGTGAAGGCGTTGCCGAAGCTCACCGACAGCAGATAGGTGGCCGCCATGATGAAGCTCTTCACCTTTAAGGGTGCCTGATTGTAAGAGAACTCCAAGGCCGTGATCGAAATCATGACCTCGGACGCCGTGAGCACGACATAGGCCAGGATCTGCCACCAGAGGCTGACGGTTTCGCCGCGCATGATGCGGTCCTCGGCCACGGCGACGATGATGAAGGAGCCGGAAATCAGCCATAGGCCGATGCCGATCTTGCGCAACGGCGTCAGCGGAAATAATTTTCCGATCGCGGGATAAAGAACGAAGGTGTAGATCGGCACCAGCACGAGCACCAGCAATCCGTTGACGACCTGGACCTGCGAGGGCAGCATCTCGTAGGAGGCGAGCGCGCCCAGCACCGGCACGCCGGCCAAGAAGCCGAAGAGGTGTTTGTCCATGAGATCCGACGTGGCCTGCAACGTCCAGGTCTGGCCATTGGACTGATCCCACAGGGACCAGAAAACCGCGATGAAGACGTAATAGATTCCCGCGAGGCTCAATATTTGCTTGAGCGCCGCGCCGGTGAAGACTTCCTCCATCCACACCCGCAACTCCGCCGGCAGCGCGTTGCGCAGTCCCGACTTGAGGCTCAGGAAGATCATCAAGACCAGCAGCGACATGACGGTCAAAAGCGCCGCGATCGTCCGGTAATCCGGACTGGCGGTGTTGAAAACCCATACGGCAAGCCCGAGCACGGGCACAAGGGCCAGCGCGAACATCGCCAAGCCGCGGTTGGCCCCTTGGGTCATGGCGGGCGGAACTACGACAAATCTGTGCCGTCCCAGCCAGAAGACCAAGGTCGCGAGGAACATCATGGCTGCCGGTATGCCAAACGCCATGGCGGGTCCATAGGACTCCAGCCAAACGGGGCAAAAGTAGATCGAAATCGAAGACCCGGCGTTGATCGACAGATAGAAGTAGCTGAAGGCCCGTTCGATCAGATGTTGATTCTTGGTGGTGAACTGGTCGCCGACATTAGTGGAGACACAAGGTTTGATGCCGCCCGTGCCGAAGGCCATCAGCAAAAGACCCAGCGCGAGCGTGGTCGGCCCGCGGTCCAAGGCGATCACAATACAGCCCGCGCAATAAACCGCCGCCAACACCATGATGGTGCGGAACTTGCCCCAGAAAACGTCGGCGAGAATTGCGCCGATCAGCGGAAAGAAATAGGCCGCGAACTTGAACAGCGACTGCCACTCGGTGGCTTGAGCCTGGCCGAAGTGCAGATTCTGGGTCATGTAAACCGCGAGAATCGCGTTGATGCCGTAAAAGCAGAACCGCTCGGCGAATTCGTTGGCGATGATGAATGGAATACCCGGCGGCATTTGGTCTTCAGCGGCCTTGGCCCGCGCCCCGGCTGGAAGTGAAGTTGCGTCCGCGATCGCCATGGATGATCTCCCGTTTAGTTCGTTGTGCCCGTGCCGGGCGTCTTCATGCCCAACTGACGATATAGGAATGCCAGAACATCGGTCTGCTGCTCGATGCGTTCGGCCAGCGCGCTGCCCTGGCCGTGGCCTGCGGACTTGCTGATGCTGAGCAGGATCGGCAAGTCCGACGAGGTCGCGGCCTGCAGCGCCGCGGAGAACTTCTTGGACTGCATGGGATTTACCCTGCCGTCGTTGGCGCCGGTGGTCATCATTACCGCGGGATAGCTGGTTCCGGCTGTGATGTGGTGATAGGGCGAATAGGCGTACAGCGCCTTGAACTGGTCCGGGTCCTTGACCGTGCCGAACTCGGTGGTATTGAAGCTGCCGTTCGGGTCGAGCTCGACCCGCAGCATGTCGTAGATGCCCACCGAAGCAATCACGGCCCGCGCCATTCCCGGATTCTGGGTGACCATCGCCCCCATCAAGAGGCCGCCATTGGAGCCGCCCATCAATGCCAGTTTTTCCGGCTTGGTGTATTTGCGGTCGATGAGCATGCTGGCCGCGGCGGCGAAATCGTCGAACACGTTCTGTTTCTTGGTGAGGTTGCCCTGCAAATGCCAATCCTCGCCGTACTCGCTGCCGCCACGGATATTGGCCTCGACATAAATCCCGCCCGCATCCAGCCATAACCGCCAGCGGGGCCCAAGAAAATGGGGGGTCTGGCTCAGTCCGTATCCACCATAGCCATAAAGCAAGGTTGGATTATCACTGTTCATCACTGTGCCCTTGCGCCGCATAATGCTGACGGGAATGCGTGTGCCGTCCTTCGAGACGGCGAAATCGCGCAGAACTTCGGTATCGTCGAAGGCGGCCGGGCTAGTGATTTTAAGGCTGGTCTCGGCGCTTTTGCCGGTGGCCGCCGTCCAGCGCGCGTAATAACGCGGGCGCAGGTATGTGACGACGTCATAAAGCACGTCGCCATTGGGCAGGGCCTCGATCTCGCCGACCGACGAGACATCCGGCAGCGGCAACGTCCCTTTGGCCGCGCCGTCGAGATCGAACAGGCGCACTTGGCTCGGCCCGCCAATAATATCCTGCACAAATAGGCGATCCTTGGTGAGGGTCAGCGAGTGCGACCAGTCGGCCGAAACAATGGCATTGTCACCCTCGGGCACGATGACCTTGGCATGGGCAAGGACGGGATCGAGCGGCGAAAGTTTGAGGATCTTACCCTTGGGCGCATTGGCGCGCGAGATCAGATAGACCATGTCGTCATGGCCGATGACCGCGGCGACCGCTCCGTCGTCGAACTTGGCGAGTTGCACCTTTGTGCCGTCGGCCTTCAACAGCCAGTGGGCGAATTTGCCGCCATCGCCCAGCTGCACGCTGGCGAGCACGTAATTCTTGCTGTAGCGGTTGTCGAAGAGAATCTCGGCGATGCGCGGCAAGCTGTCTTTCTCGCCTAGAATTAGCGCGTCCTTGGCCGCCGCGGTTCCAAGGCGGTGGAAATAGGCCTGCTGGTAGAAGTGCTGATCGTCCTGGTTGCGCTCCTTGCCCGGAAAGCGCGTGTACCAGAAGCCCTTACTGTCCATAGCCCAGGCCACGCCGCCGCCGGCCGTCGGATACTGGACTTTGGGGATCGGCGTTTCGACCTCTTTGCGGGTGGCGACGTCATAGATATGGAGCGTGCCGTCCTCGCTGCCGCCAACGGACATGGAGACGGCGATCAGCTTGCCGTCCGGCGACGGCGCGTACCAGTCGATCGCGGTTCCGCCTTTGGCGTCGATAGCATTGGGATCGAGAACCGCGACTTGTGTCGTCGGGTCGGCCGAAGCCTCCATCACCACCAGCTGCGGCTGCTGCATTGCCGGATCGTTGAACATGGCAAAGAGTTTGCCGCCCGCCGCCTGCAAGTCGTAGTGGGCACTCGATGTTGCCGTGGTCAGTTCGGTCAGCCGGGCTTTGACGGCGGCATAATTCGGAACGTCGCCGAGGATTTTTCGGGCGCGGGCGGTTTGTGCATCGCCCCAGGCGTCGACTTCCGGGTCGATGGCATTCTCCAGCCAGCGATAAGGGTCTTGGACTTGGACGCCCTGGATACTGTCGGTCACCGGACGCCGGGCCGTCGGCGGCGCGCCGTTGTCCGCGGCCAGGGCTGCCGTCGTTCCAAGGCCTGAGCAGAGCGCAAGGCCCAGGCCTCCCCGAAGAAAAATGCCGCGCAGGCTCATGGCGCCCCCCAACTTGTTCCGGCCCCAACACAGTAGCCATTCTTGAGCGCAACCAGCAACGGCGGGAGCAAGTTCCCCGCATTAATTAGGGTCAGAGTAAAGTTATTAATTTTACTCTGACCCTAATTAATCATATTTATTCACGGGCTAGAATCGGACTTTGCCGGCGTTTCCGTCGGGCGGGCGTCGGGCATGGGTGGACTGTTCGAAGGCGTGGCCCAGAGACAGCAACAGCTGCTCCGACCAGCGGGGGCCGATGAATGAGATACCCACCGGCAATCCAGCCACCGCGCCCATGGGCACCGTGAGGTGCGGATATCCGGCGATGGCGGGAATGCTGCTGGCGGACTGACCGCCGGCGTCCAAGCCGGTTGCCGGATCGTCGAGAAACGCGGGCTCGGCGGTCGGCGTGACCAGGGCGGCGACATTGTTTTCCTGCAAGGCGCGATCGATGCCTTCGGGGCCGGTGATGCGCTGGGCGGTTTCAACGGCCTGCTTATAGATGGGATCATCGAATCCGTTGGTTGCTTCCGCCATCTCGAACCGGTCCTGGGCGAATAACACGGTCTCGCGCGGCTCGGCGTTATTGAAGGCGATGAGATCGGCGAGCGTCCGCGTCTTCACCGCCGGCGGCATCTTGGCCAAATAGGCGTTGAGGTCGACCTTAAAATCGGTGTTCAGTATTACCTGGCTGTATTTCGAATAATTTTCCGCCCCGAAACTGTTGATATCGATCAGCTCGGCGCCTTGCGCTTTCAGGGCCGCGAGCGCGATTTCGAACACTGCATTCAATTTTGGTGAATAGCCGGTCACGAAGCGCATGACGCCGATCCGCGTGCCTTTAAGGGCGTTCGGGTCCAATCCCTTGAGATAGTCGGTCTTGTGCGCGTCGGCCTCGCCCGTTGCCGGATCGGCTGGATCGCTGCCGGCGATCGCTGTCAACACGGCCGCCGCGTCCGCGACGCTGCGCGCCATTGGTCCCGCCGTATCCTGGTTATGACTGATGGGCACGATGCCGCTGCGCGACACCAACCCGACCGTCGGCTTCAGGCCGACCAGGCCGTTCATGGCCGAGGGGCAGGTGATCGAACCGTTGGTCTCCGTGCCGATCGCCGCCGCGGCCAAGCTCATGGTCGCCGCCGCGCCGGACCCGGAACTGGAACCGCAGGGGCTGCGGGCGGGGTCGTAAGGGTTGCGGGTGAGTCCGCCGACGCCGCTCCAGCCCGAAATCGACCAATTCGAACGGAAGTTGGCCCATTCCGAGAGGTTGGTTTTGCCGAGAATGACCGCGCCGGCACCCGTCAGCCTCCGGACGACGGGCGAGTCCGCCGCCGGCAGGTTCTCGACGAGCGCCAACGAACCGGCCGTGGTCGGCATGCCGGCAAGATCGATGTTGTCTTTGATCAGGATGGGCATGCCGTCCAGAGGCCCACGGCGACCGCCCGCGGCGCGGCGCGTATCGGCCGCCCGCGCGCCATCAAGGGCCCTTGGATTGAGCGCAAGGACCGCGCGCACTTTCGGATCTTCAATTTTGATCCGCGCGAGATAGCTCAAAGTAACCGCTTCGGAGCTTACCCGCCCCGCGTCCAGATCCGCTGCGATGTCGGTCAGCGGTTTGTCCGCGACCGGATACGTCGGCTCGGCTAGGGAGCACGCGGTCAGCGAAAGGCCAAGCACGGCGACGCAAGCAAACCGTTCGGTGGTTTCCATAGGCCCTCCCATTTTTGCTGCCGCAAGGTACCCGATTTGCGCCGCACCTGGAATTTACATTGGGGGTTCGTCGAAGGGACAACGGCCACGAGGCCGCGGGCACCAGCTTTTCTAATTCGCTTCGCTCATAGAAAAGCTTTGGTGTGGCTGGGGCGCCAGGATTCGAACCTGGGATGGCGGTACCAAAAACCGCTGCCTTACCGCTTGGCGACGCCCCATGACTTCCCGAAGGTGGGCGGCGCGGACATTAGGGAATATGAGCCGGGCTCGCAACGAAGAAAGTTCACGCGATGGATTTAGCCGGCGGAATCACCCGCCGCCGATGGCGGCGATCACCGATGAGGGCGTCAGTACCTGCGGCAGGATCTGCGGTTCATCTGCTCCGGGCTGGTAATAGAGATAGAGCGGCACGCCATCGCGACCCACCGCCTTCAGCGCGGCGCTGATCTCGGCGTTGCGGTTGGTCCAATCGCCCTTGAGATAAGCGACTTTGCCGCGGGTGAAGGCATCTTCGACCGTGGTCTTGGATAGGGCGATGCGCTCGTTGACCTTGCAGGTAATGCACCACGCGGCGGTGAAATTGACGAACACCGGGCGGCCTTCGGCGCGCAGGGCCGCAAGCCGCACTTCGGAGTAGGGTTCGCTGATCAGGCCGGCCGATGTTGCCGTTGCCGGCGCCGATTGGGCGCCGAGTGTCGCCGTCAGCAAGATCGTGGCCGCGAGTGCGAGTCCTGCTGTCGCCAAGGCCCAGCCGCGACCGGATGCGCTGGTAGTCCTTTGCGCCGTGCCCCACAGCCAGCCGACGAAGCCGACCAGCACGACGCCGGCAAAGGCGCTCGCCAGGGCGGTCGAGCTCAGTTGCTGGGCGAGCACCCACACCAACCATGCCGCCGCGCCGTACAAGGGGAACGCCAGAACCTGTTTGACGCGATCCATCCACACGCCTGGACGCGGCAGTTTGCGCGCGGCGCCCGGCACGAAACACAAGACCAGATAGGGCAGGGCCAAACCCAGCGCCAGCGCCTCAAAAATCAAGATCGCCTCTAAGGGTGATTGGGTCAGGGCAAATCCGATGGCCGTTCCCATAAACGGCGCCGTGCAAGGTGTCGCCACGACGACGGCGAGGGCGCCGGTGAAGAACGAGCCGGTGAAGCCGCCGCGCGAGGTCAATTCCTGGCCGACGCCGATGGTGCCGCCGATATTGAAGACGCCGGAAAGGTTGAGACCCATGGCCAGCATCACGTAAGCGAGTGCGGCCACGAAGACCGGCGATTGCAATTGAAAGCCCCAGCCCACGGCATCGCCAGCGGCTCGTAAAGCGAGAAGCAACCCGGCCAGGGCTGCAAAGGCCGTGAGCACACCGGCGGTATAGGCCAGGCCGTCGCGCCGTAACGCCGCCGGGTCGACGGTGCCGCGCGACATGAAGGTCATGGCCTTCATCACCAGCACCGGAAGTACACAGGGCATGACGTTGAGGATGATCCCGCCGAACAACGCCAAAACCATCGCGAAGACCAACGGCATCGCCGCCGTGGCAGTAGCGGAGTCGAAAGCGGCCGCGTCCGTGGCCGTGCCGGTAACGGCCGAGGTGACCGTAAATCCGGTACGCAACTTGTCGACGTAAAACACCAAGACGCCGGAGATGTCGCTGGGCGCAGCTTTGCCTATCGTCATGGCCAGGCGCATGACGCCGTTTTCGAAGGCGACGGTTTGCGGCGCGGTGTTGGTCAGGACGCCTTCGTCGAAGGGAAAGAACGCCACGCTGGAAAGCTCAGGTTCGCCGACGTTAGGGCCGGCCGTCAGTGTCAGCGCCGTGCCCTTGCGCTCGAAGCTGACGGGCCAGGGTGCCGGCTGCGGCAACTGTAGGCGTGCCGAGGCGATGGCGCCTCCGACCCGCGTATTCATGCGCGCGCCTTCGGTTCCGATCTTGATCGGCAGCGTGAAACTTCCATCCTCGGGGATGCACACCTCGGCGCAGACCAGCCAGGTTGCATCGGCAAGGAGGGTGATATCCGCCGGCGCCACGGTGGGCGCGACTTTTAGCTCGGTCAGCATCATGACCCGATCGCTAAAGCCAAAGTTCATGAAATCGCCGTAGGGCAGACGTTCGGGCGCCGGCCATTGTATGGCGCCGGCGGTGACGCCACCGGGCAAGGTCCAGCGGATTTCGGCGGGTAAGCCGGAATCGCCAGGCGTGCGCCAATACGTGTGCCAGCTAGGCTTGATGGTGAAGGTAAGCGCGACCCACAGGCTTTCCCCGGGCGCGACAACCGCCCGCTCGGACGTCAACTCGGCGCGAATCTGCTCGGTCTGCACGACCGTATCGGCCATGGCCGGGCTAGCCGCGCCGTTGACGGCGGCGAAGATCGCCGAGCATATAATGGCAAGCCGGAAAAGCGCTTTCATGGCGGCGAACATGAGGCCGGAGGACATTGGAATCAACTCACATTTCCGCGTGCACCGCCGCGACAAGTCAAAATATTGGGCCTAGACGCCGGCTTGCCGGGGCGCGAGGACGGGAGCGGCAGCGATCCACCACCCAGGCTTGTTCGCGGTCAGGGCCGCAGCTGCCCTTCCGGCCGCAGCCTCGTCAGCAAACAGTCCAAAGCAGGTAGGGCCGCTACCGGAGAGGCGGGCCAGGAGGCAGCCTGGGGTTTGTTCGAGGGCGGCCAGTACCGATCCGATGGCGGGCAAGAGTTCCAGGGCCGGCGCCGTCAGATCGTTGCGGAAGTGCGCAAGCGCCGCGGCCAATGCGGCCGCATCGGTAAGGCCGGCAACGCTATCGCGGGGCGGCGCCTTCGACATGCGGCCGCGCAATGCGGCGAACACCGCTTTGGTCGCTAGTGGTCCGCCCGGATTCACCAAGACCAGCGAAACCTGGGGCAGACGTGGCGCCGGCGTAATGGTTTCGCCGATGCCGCTCATGAATGCCGGCACACCGCGCAGGCAGACCGGTACGTCCGCGCCAAGTTTCGCCGCGATCTCTCTGTCGGCGAGCCTCATCGGATCGATGTTCCAGAGGCGGCCGCAGGCGACGAGGGTGGCCGCCGCATCGGCCGACCCGCCGCCGATGCCCGAGGCCACCGGCAAGTTTTTCTCAAGCACGATGTGAGCGCCCGGCGCGCCGGTAAGGCGCGCATCGAATAGATACCGGCTTTTGGCCGGCGCGCCCGATGAAGTGTCCGCTAGCAGCCGCGCGGCGCGCAGGGCAAGATTGTCCGGCTGCGCTGCGAGCGCGCCCGCAAAAGGCCCTTCAATCGTCAGGCGAAGCTCGTCGGCCGGGGAGACCGTAATGCGGTCGCCAATGCCGGCAAATACCACAAGCGAGTCCAGCAAGTGATAGCCGTCCGCGCGCCGTCCGCAGATGTGCAGGGAAAAATTTATCTTGGCCGGGGCCGTCGCGACAATTGCTTCGGTCCTTGCCGCGGATGCCGCCATGGGTCGAACCTATCCGCGGGGGACCGCGCGAGCGCCGAGTGGCCCGGCTATTTCTGCGCCAGACCGCGCTCGAGCTTGGTGTTGATCACGGTGCGCTGAGTCTCCTCAATTTCCGTGCTCAAGAGGGCGCGCTGCCACTGGAAGCGCGCCTCGTTGCGCCGGCCCACTTTCCAGTAGGCGTCGCCCAAGTGTTCATTGATGGTGCCGTCGGCCGGCGTCGATTCGACGGCCTTTTCCAGGTTTTGCACGGCCTGCTCGTATTCGCCGTTCATGAACAGCGCCCAGCCGAAACTATCAATTATGTAGCCGTCGTTCGGGCGCTGCTTAAAGGCATTTTCAATCAGCCGGCGGGCTTCATCGAGCTTCACACCGCGATCCAAATAGGAATAGCCCAGATAATTCAGAACGCCGGGATTGTTGGGCTGCAGTTCCAACGCTTTTCTGAAGTCTTTTTCAGCCGCATCCCAATCCTTGGCGCGCTCAAGCGCGATGCCACGCGAATAGTGAATCGCCCAAACCCCGGTGTTGCCTTCGCCCGCGAATTTAAGTCCACTGTTATAGGCGGTGACGGCGTCAGCGTATTTCTTCTCCTGGCGTAATATATCGGCCATGGCAACGTGGGCGTCGGTCCACTGCGGCCTTTCCTTGAGCACGTCTTTCAGGACCGCCAGTGCTGCGTCGGGCTGGCTCATGCGCGTCAAATTTTCGGAGACCTGCATTTGCACGTCTAAGTAACCCGGCGCCGACTTCTTCAATTTCGTGAGGATCGCGTTTGATTCGGCGAATTTTCCGCGCGCCGAAAGCGTGCTGCCGATGAATCGGCGGGCAATGTCCAAATCCGGATTAAGATAGATCGCGGCCTGGGCATAGGCGGTTGAGACTTGCGCCCGGATTTCATTGGGGTCGTTCATCAACAAGAGTTCGGCCGCCGCGAACAGCCCCTCGGCCATGCCTTCGTCGGCGGTGATCTTATCCGCGGTCATTTTCGGGATGGCGGCGGCGTAGGCTTCGAATGTCAGCGAAGTTCTGTGGGTTTTCAGGAAGCGGTCGAACAACTCTTTGACCTTGTCCTTCTTGCCAAGGCGGACGTAACCCTCAGCCACTAGTCGCAGGACCGAGAAGCGCTGCTTCTCGATATCGGCGGCCAGGGTGTCGTAGTGTGCGAGCGCCTCGTCCTTGCGGCCATAAAACTCATTCAGCAGTCCACCCATGACATCGACCAACTCGGCGGTGTCCTGAAAGCTTTTGAGCGGCGCGACCTCCGCAAGCGCGACTTCCGCCGACTTCACCGGCGCCAGAGCCCAAGGCCGCATGACCGGCAACGCGAAGCTGTTCATGGTCTGCCCGGTTGTCTTCTCAAGATAGGTGGCCGCCTTGTCGTATTCCCGCTTTTTGAAATGATCGATGGCGATGATCACCGGTGCCATGCCCCGGCGCGGCGCGGTCTCGAAAGCTTTGCGGGCGGCGGGGATCGCGGTCGCGAAGTCGCCGCTTTGCGCGGCGAGGAAATAGGTGTTCTGGAGGAGTCCGGAATTCTCGGGGTCGAGCTCGGTCACGCGGTTGTAGAAATCCACCGCCGTGTTGGCTTCGGAATTTGACTCGGCGTGGCGCCCGGCCAGGAAGGCCGCAGCGAGTCCGGAATCCGCGGGCGCCGGCGGTGCGGCCGCGGCCGGGGCTTTTGCTTGATCCCCACCCACGGCGATCGCGGAGGTGCCAACACCGATGGCGGCCGCCAGGGCGGCAGCGAGTACTGCCCCGATGGCCAGGGTCAAGGGCCAGCCGATGGGTTTGATCAACGCGTCTATTGATTGACGAATGGGGGTATCGGTCATAGCGCTATCATATCCCTTCACGCTGGCCATGAAACTGCCAAGCAGTTCACTTAGATAGTTATCAGCGTACCGTCAAAATCCATCGATTTGACGACGCGCGCGCGGTTCACGCGGCTAGAGCGCGTTTGCTTCAAGTTGTATCGGAATCGCGCTCTAGCTTCTTGTTTAAGCATGATCTTTTCGGAAAACCGGCCTCCACTTTTCCGGATCATGCTATAGTTCAGCCGGAAAATTCCGCAGCGAATAAGATCGACCCGCCGCCGGACCGTGCGGCCAAAGAGTCGGGCGGCCAAAAAACGGTTATCGAGTTTAGCTGGGGCTAGCGTGCCCCGGAAACCCCTGACGTAGGGTCAAAGCCCGCCGGCGAGATTACATATTTGGATAGTTAGGGCCTCCGCCGCCCTGCGGCACGGTCCACGTGATGTTGAGGCTGGGGTCTTTAATATCGCAGGTCTTGCAGTGGACGCAGTTCTGAGCGTTGATTTGAAAGCGTTTTCCATCGCCGGCGTCATCGGCGATCACCTCGTAGACCCCGGCCGGGCAATAGCGCTGCGCGGGCTCGGCCCACAGCGGCAGGTTGACCGCGATGGGTAGGGTCGGGTCGGTGAGCTTGAGGTGAATCGGCTGATTTTCTTCGTGATTGGTGTTCGAGATGAACACCGAGGATAACTTGTCGAACGAGATTTTACCGTCCGGCTTGGGATAGGTGATGGCCTTGGCCTTGGCCGCAGCCAGAAGCGTTGCGTCGTCGGGCTTGCCGTGCTTCAGGGTGATCGGCAGGCCGATGCCGAGCTGGTTCATCCACATGTCGATGCCACCGAGCATGAGCCCGACATGCAAACCGAATCGGCTCCATAGCGGATTAACATTGCGCACGCGTTTCAAGTCCGTATAGACCCAGCTCTTACGGTAAGCGTCGGAATACGCGGTCAATTCATCGTGGTGTCGCCCGACCTTCACGGCGGTGAAGGCGGCTTCGGCGGCGAGCATGCCGGTCTTCATGGCGTTGTGGCTGCCCTTGATTCGCGGCAAGTTTACAAACCCCGCCGCGCAGCCGATCAGCGCGCCGCCCGGGAATGTCAGCTTCGGTACCGACTGAAATCCGCCTTCAGTGATGGCGCGCGCGCCATACGATATGCGGCGCCCGCCTTCCAAGGTGGGTTTGATCGCCGGATGGTGTTTGAATCGCTGGAACTCGTCGAATGGCGAAAGGTATGGATTCTTGTAATTCAGGTGCAGCACGAAGCCGATGGCGACTTGATTGTTCTCAAGATGATAAACGAACGATCCGCCGCCGGTGGAATTGTCCAGGGGCCAGCCCATGGTATGGGTCACCGCGCCGGGCTTGTGTTTCACCGGATCGATTTCCCACAGCTCTTTGATGCCGATTGCGAATTTTGGCACGTCGCTCGCCTTGGCCAGATCGAACTTTGCGATCAAGGTTTTTGCCAGCGAACCGCGCACGCCTTCGGCGATCAACGTGTATTTGGCATGCAGCTCGATGCCCGGCTCATAGTGGTCGGTCTTTTCGCCGTCGCGGCCGACACCCATGTCGCCGGTGGCAACCCCGCGCACAGCACCGTTGCCGTCATACAGCACTTCCGTCGCCGCGAAGCCGGGATAGATTTCGATGCCCATGCCTTCGGCCTGGGTCGCGAGCCAGCGGCAGAGATTGCCGAGACTGATGATGTAGTTGCCGTGATTATTCATCAACGGCGGCATAAATATATTTGGAAAGCGCAGCGAACCAGTCTCGGTCAGATAAAGAAAATTATCTTCGCTCACCGCCGTGTTGAGCGGGGCCCCTTTTGCCTTCCAGTCGGGGATCAGTTCATTGAGGGCAATTGGGTCGATCACGGCGCCCGAGAGGATGTGGGCGCCGATTTCCGAACCTTTCTCGATCACGCAGACCGAAATGTCATGATCGTTGGCGGTGGCGAGTTGTTTGAGGCGGATGGCGGCGCTGAGACCGGCGGGACCGCCACCCACGATCACGACGTCGAATTCCATGGCTTCGCGTTCGCTCATCCCACCCTGCTTGGCCGGATCGGCCCCGACTACGCGTTTTCACCAACGCCCGACAACCGGTCATTCCCCCGGTGTGGCAAGGGTTTAGGTATACCTCTCCGTCTCGGGTTCTCCAAGAACTTCAGTACTTTCCGGGGGTTGTTTCCGGTACCCTGGGGCCATATATCGGTGGCCCATGGTGACCTCGCCCCTCGCCCCTTGCCTAGGCCTGCCGACTGGGGCAAAACCCCGGGATCCAATCAACCCCACCCCTGCGCATTTAGGCCGAGTCCCTTCAAGGATATGCTGTGAGCAAGAACCCCGTCGTAATCGCCCTTCTCACCACCGTGCTCTTCGCGGGAACTCTGGGCGTTCTGATCGCGGTTGCCGGCTTCGGAATCATTCGCGTCTTCGAGGAAATGATGGAAGCCCTGGGTGTGCTGCCGGTCCGCTGGGGTGAGAACAATGTCATCGTCCTGCTCGAATTGGCAGGGGCGCTCAGCGTGCCGGCCGTGCTGTGGTTTAGTGTTTGGTTTTATCGCAAGGCCTTGGCAGCCGAGCGCGTATTGACGGCGCAAGAAGCGGCAGCCGACGCCAAGTCATCTTCGTCGCCCGCGGTTTGAACACGTCCCGGTAACGGCGATTTTCGAGTAAGCTGGAGTCGGCCCGGCGCCGACCCCGCGTTCTTCGGCCTTGCTTGAGTATCATTGGTCATGTGGACAACGGCTGATCCCCTCCTCCAAACGCCTCCCGGCGAGATCGCCGGCGATCGCTGGATCGATGCGGCCTCGCTCATTATTGCCGGCCTGACGCTGGTTGGTGTTCTCAAGCTTGGCTTGTTGTCGGCGCTGCTGTCGGGCCTTCTAATTTATCTGGTCGTCCAGTCCGCGATTCCGGTGTTCCGCGTTTTGGGTCTGACGCGGCGCGTTGGCAAGACGCTGGCGCTCGTGCTCTTTGCGACAACAATTGTCGTGGCTTTGGCTTTGGGCGTAATCAAGTCGATCACGCTCCTCACGGCCGGCTCCGACAATCTCGGCGCGCTCCTGCAGCAGATGGCCGATGTCATCAGCACCGCCCGCGAACGCACACCCGTCTGGGCACAAGAGTATTTCCCGTCGAGCACGCAGGAGCTTGAAAGCGCGGCGGCAGTCTGGTTGCGCGAGCATGCCGGGCAGGTCGGCGTGCTCGGTCAGGATTTCGGCAAGTTCCTGTTCCATACCGTGCTTGGCATGATCATCGGCGGTATCGTTGCCTTTTACCGCGGCTTGGGCGACGGCGACGCACGCCCGCTGGCCCGCGCCCTGGGCGCGCGCGCTTCGGTGATGAGCGGGGCATTTCGCAATGTCGTGTTTTCCCAGGTGCGCATATCAGCGCTCAATACCACCCTGACGGCGATCTATCTTGCGGGCGTGCTTCCGTTGTTCAACGTCGATCTACCGTTGGTCAAGACCATGATTGCGGTGACGTTTCTTGTCAGCTTGATCCCGATCCTCGGCAACCTGATCTCCAATACCATGATCGTTATTGTCAGCCTGAGCGTTTCCCCCTACGTGGCGCTTGGCTCGCTGGCGTTTCTCGTGGTCATCCATAAACTCGAATACTTCGTCAATGCGCGGATCATCGGCGCGAGAATTCGCGCCCGAGCTTGGGAGCTGTTGATGGCGATGTTGGTCATGGAAGCCGCCTTCGGCATTCCCGGACTCATCGCCGCTCCGATCTACTATGCCTATCTGAAGGACGAGCTGACCGCGCGTCGGCTGATCTGACCTCGAATGCCATGACTCTGCCCACCGACGTCCCGTCTTCGCATGATCTCATGTCTGATCCAGCGGGGTTGCTGCGGTGGTATATCGACGCCGGCGTGGACGAGGCCATTGGCAACCAGGCGGTGGACCGCTTCACCGCCGTCCGCACGCCCCAGCTTGCTTCGCACCTGGCGGCGGATTCCCAAGCGGCGGGTCCGCCCACGGCCCCGCGTACACCCGTTCCGGCAAGAGCCGCGTCCCCCCAGTCCGCACCGCTCAGCGACGGCGCCGCCGCCCACGCTGCCCAAGGGGCCCGCACAGTCGATGAATTGAAGGCCGCGGTAGAGGCCTATACCGGCTGTGGGCTAAAACAGTTCGCCAGCCGGACGGTATTTGCCGACGGCAATCCGTGCGCTCCCGTCATGTTCATTGGCGAAGCGCCGGGTGCCGACGAAGATCGCCAGGGCCTGCCTTTCGTTGGTGAGTCAGGCAAACTGCTCGACCGCATGCTCGCTTCGGTCGGTCTGTCTCGTGCCGACAATGCCTATATTACGAACGTTGTATTCTGGCGACCGCCCGGCAACCGCCTACCGAACGATGAGGAAATCGCGTCCTGCCTGCCGTTCGTCACGCGGCATATCGAGTTGGTCGATCCAGCCGTTCTGGTGTTCGTCGGCGGCCTCGCGGCGAAGACGCTCTTGGCCAACCCGGTGGGTATCACCAAGCTGCGCGGGCGTTGGTATGACTACGAAACCCCGGGTCTCGCGCGCCCAGTGCCGGCCATGGCGCTGTTCCATCCTGCCTACCTGTTGCGCTCGCCACAGCAAAAGCGCTACGCCTGGCGCGACTTGTTAGCGATCAAGCAGAAGCTAAGGGGCGGCCCCGATGCGCCGCCCCAAGACTAACATCGCGCGCAGTGCCGCCTAAGACAGTAGCCGTATGAGCCGGCTTGGGGAATTCTAATGAGCATCGATCTCGAAAAGTCCTTCGTCCCGATCAATATCGCGATCATGACGGTCTCCGACACGCGCACGGCCGAGACCGACACCTCGGGGGCGATGCTCGTCGAACGCCTGACCACGGCCGGGCACAAGCTCGCTGATCGCGTCATTATTAAAGATGACGTCAACCTGATCGTGGCCAAGCTCAGGCAGTGGATCGGCGACCCGCACATCGACTGCGTGATCACGTCGGGCGGAACCGGCGTGACCGGCCGTGACGTGACGCCGGAAGCATTCGCCAAGGTCTACGAGAAGGAGATCCCGGGTTTTGGCGAATTGTTCCGATGGATCAGTCTTAAGAGCATCGGCACCTCGACCGTGCAATCCCGCGCGACCGCGGGCGTGGCCAATGGCACTTATCTTTTTGCGCTACCCGGCTCGTCCGGGGCGGTTAAGGATGGCTGGGACGAAATCCTCAAGTATCAACTCGATATCCGCAACAAGCCTTGCAACTTTGTCGACCTTATGCCGCGCTTGAAGGAACATCTGGGATGAAATGCGGCCTATTATACACACTAGCGGCCGGCCTTTTCGCGCTCCCGGCCCAGGCCGAGCTGACAACAGGCGTGGCCGCGCCGGCGTTCACGACGCAGGCGTCTTTGGCCGGCAAGGAATTTACCTACTCGCTCACCGAGGCCCTGAAGACCGGGCCGGTCGTCTTGTTTTTCTATCCCAAGGCGTTCACCAGCGGCTGCACGGTCCAGGCCCATGACTTCGCCGAAGCGGCCGGCGAGTTTAAGGCCTTCGGCGCCACGATCATCGGCATTTCCGGAGACACAATCGAAACGCTCAACCGGTTTTCAGTTAGCGCCTGTCAGAGCAAGTTTCCGGTTGGCGCCGACCGTGATCGCAAGATTATGAAGGCCTACGGCGCGGTGATGTTGATGTCCTACGCCCGCCGCACGTCTTATGTCATCGCCCCGGACGGGAAGATTATTTATTCCTATACGGCTTTGCTGAGTCCCGAGAAACACGTCACCAACACCACGGCGGCAGTCAAGAAATGGCATGAGGCTCGGAAAGCGACGGTTCAACCGAGTCCGCCGTAAAGGCACGCATGCCCCGGCCGAATTTTTCGTTTGAGCGGGCGGTCTTGAAGCGGCTACCCGGCGCCATTGTCGCCGGTGTCGACGAGGCTGGATGCGGGCCGCTCGCGGGTCCGGTGGTCGCGGCGGCTGTGATTCTCGATATCAAGAATACATCTTTGAGGCTGCGACGCGGTCTCGACGACTCCAAGAAACTTTCGCCGGCCCGCCGCGAAGAATTTTACGGCGCGCTCTTCGCATCCGACGCCGCCGTGATCGGCATCGGTCAGGCCGATGTAGGCGAAGTCGACAGCTTGAATATTCTCAATGCCGCGCACCTCGCCATGGCCCGGGCCGTCGCGAGCCTGAAGCTGCGGGTGACGGTCGCGCTGGTGGACGGCAACCGCGCGCCGCGCCTGGATTGCGAGGTAAGAACCATCATCGGCGGGGACGCCAAGAGTCTGTCGATCGCCGCGGCGTCGATCATCGCCAAGGTGACCCGCGACCGGCTGATGACCGGGCTTGCCCGCGCGCATCCCGGTTACGGCTGGGAGAGCAACATGGGCTATGGCACGGCCGCGCACTGCGAAGCCATCGAGCGGCTCGGACTTACGCCCCATCACCGCCGGTCGTTCGCGCCGGTGCGGTCGCGGCTCGATCGCGGATCGGTGCAGATCGATTTAATCTGAATTTTTTATGCGCGCTCGCGGCGCGCGCTAGGGGTTGAGTCGCCGATTCGACGGGACTCCACATCTAGGGTTTTTGGGCCGCCTCCCTCCCGCCGTCTTAAGCAATCATAAGGCTTTGATGCTTATGATTCTTCTGAACAGGCCCCCGCTGTCCTGAGTGACGGCGCCTCAAAAACGGAGCCTGCAATGGGCCCGCCTCAATTTCCGGCCGACGCTACTTGGCTCAGGGGTTGCGGGGTGGGGAGGGTAACCGCCCCCAAGTCTCGGGGCGCACAGACACCTGAAGACGCGCGGAGTTCTCAAGGGATTTTCCCTTCTCGGACTCCGCGCGCTCTTCGCACAGGCGAAATCGTACAGCAGGCGGGATGGTACAGCATGCGAGCGGCCCAGGACTCAGCGAAACCGGCTTCCACCACCATTCTCAGAACCAATGTGATTTACGGCGGGGACTGCATCGCTGCCATGGCACGTCTGCCGGAAAACAGCGTCGATCTGATTTTCGCCGATCCGCCCTACAATCTTCAGCTCGGCGGTGAACTCCACCGGCCGGACAATTCGCGGGTCGATGGCGTTGACGACGCCTGGGACCATTTCGACAGCTTTGCCGCCTACGACGATTTTACGCGCCGCTGGCTTGCGGCCGCGCGCCGGATTCTGAAAAGCACCGGCTCGCTGTGGGTGATCGGCTCTTATCACAATATTTTCCGCGTCGGCTCGATCCTTCAGGACATCGGATTCTGGATGTTGAACGACATCGTTTGGCGCAAATCCAACCCCATGCCAAATTTCCGCGGCACGCGGTTCACCAACGCCCATGAAACCCTGATCTGGTGCGCCAAGGACAAGGGCGCCAAATACACCTTCAATTACGACGCCATGAAGAACCTCAACGAAGGATTGCAAATGCGCAGCGATTGGATGCTGCCGCTGTGCACGGGCGAGGAACGCATCAAGGGTGCCGACGGCGCGAAACTTCACCCGACCCAGAAGCCGGAATCGCTGCTCTTTCGAGTGTTGATGGCAGCGACCAAACCGGGCGATGTCGTGCTTGATCCTTTCTTCGGCACCGGAACCACCGGCGCGGTCGCGAAGTTCTTGGGCCGCAAGTACATCGGTATCGAGCGTGACGCCGACTACATCGCCGCCGCGCGCGAACGCCTCGCTCTTGTCGAGCCCCTCGCCGATGAGAAACTGCTGATCACGCCGAGCAAGCGGACTGAGACACGGATTCCCTTCGGCACGGTGGTTGAGCGCGGGCTATTGCCGCCAGGCACGGTATTGTCGGATCCCTCCGGGCGTTTCACCGCCAAGGTGCGCGCCGATGGAACCCTGATCTCGGCGACACATCGCGGTTCAATCCATCAGGTCGGTGCCGCGGTGCAAGGTGCACCGGCCTGCAACGGCTGGACCTTCTGGCACGTGAAATTGGGCAATAACCTAGTGGCGATCGACGCCTTTCGCCAAAAGGTGCGCGCCGAGCTGGGCGTCGCCGTCTAGAGCAGCGCGCCAGACGGCTATTTGCCTTCGCGCCACCAAGCCAGCATGGCGCCGGCCATGATCAGCAACAAAATCAGCGCCACCGGCGAGAGCGGCGTTTGCGTCACGCCGGTAACAGCGACTTGTTTGTTGGCCTTGAGACCCATCCAGGTCGAGCCATGAGCGACGCGTCCCGGCACAACCCTTCGGATCGCAGGAGCGATCGCGTCTTCCAGCCAGAACACGCCGCCGCCGCTTGCCTCGGCCAGCGGCCCGACTTTGGCCTCAGTGGCGACGACGTCATAGCTTTCCAGCGGATTAAGCGTTCCCACGGCAGCGATGGTCGTGGTCTTGCCATCGGTCAAGCTATAGAGTCCCGGCTCGGAGACCCCGACGCGGGCGCTGAACTGGCCGCCGGTACCGGCTTTTGGCATCACGGTTTGTTCGCTGCCATCGGGCGCCTTGACCTTTACCGGCCGTTCTTGCGCTGAAAGGCTGTGACGGATGACCTCGAGGCCGCCGTTGCTTACGTCTGCCGTCAGCGATTCTTCTTCGAGCTCCGGCTCTTTCATCAGCCAATGGGAAACCCGACGCAGGAGTTCGGTCTGCGGCCCGCCGCCGTCGAAACCCTTGCCCCACAGCCAGGCGGTATCGCTGAGAAGCAGGGCAACGCGACCTTCGCCGACGCGGTTAAGGATCAGGAGCGGCTCCTTCTCCAGGCCCATCATCACGGACGTGCCTTCGGGGCTACTCACCTGGATTTGCCGCAGCCACCGTCCCCAATCGGGGCCGCCGCCGGCGGTGCGGCTACCCGCAGCGCCTTCGAGTGATGCCGTCACCGGATGGCGTTGGCCAACCTCGCTGAGGTGCGGTCGGAAGGCGCCGTTGAATACGCGCCCGGTTGGTTCCGCCGGCAGAACGTTCTGCAAAGGACCGCCAAAGAGCGAGTAGCTGTCGGCGTATTCCGGGCCGACAGCCAACATGACCGCACCGCCGTGGCGAACGTAATTCGCGACGTTAGTCATGTACTGGAAGGGAATGAGACCTTTCTGGCTATAGCGATCAAAAATGATCAGGTCGAATTCCTTGAGCTGCTCTTCGAACAGCTCGCGGATCGGGAAGGCGATCAGCGCCAGTTCATTGAGAGGCGTGCCGTCGTCCTTGGTCAGCGGGCGCAGGATCGTGAAATGGACAAGATCTACACTGGGGTCCGATTTGAGAAGGTTGCGCCAGGCGCGCTCACCGACATGCGGTTGACCCGAGACCAGTAAAACGCGTGTGCGCTCGCGGATCCCGTTAATCGACACCAGCGTCTTATTGTTGACCGTGGAAATCTCGTCTGCGGCGGCGGCCACCTCCACTTCGAAGACATTGACGCCGCTATTATCCAGCGGCATCGGCACGTCGACCGTGGTGCCCGCCGGCAAGTTCATCTGCCGCGCCGCGCCGCCGTTACGCTTGATGGTCACTGGGATCGGCGTGCCGGCCGCGGCCATCGTGTCCTCGGCCCGCAAGCGAACCGTCGCCGGCTGGCCAACGAGGCCAAAGTCCGGGGCGCTCTCGAGCCGAATGCGCCGGTCAAATTCCTTGCGTTCGCCGGTAATCAACAAATGCACAGGGGCATTCAGGTAAGCAGCATGGTTCTGCGCGGCCCGCTCGGGGGCCAAGGCATCGTGGATCTGGCCGTCGGATATCAGGATTGAACCCGCCAAGCGCTGCGCCGGCACGTCACTCAAGGCGCTGGATAAAGTCTCGAACAGTCGCGTGCCGTCCTGGCCGCCGACGGCCGGGTCATCGCGGCCCGTAAGGACGGTGCGCACTTCAAGGTCGCCGATGGCACCGAGGTCAGCGGTGAGTTTTTCCAAGGCCTTGGCCGCGCGGCTCTCACGTTGACCCAATTTCTGGCTGGCGCTTTCGTCAACGACAATGACGGCAACGTCCTTTAGCGCCGACTGGTTCTCTCGCACCAGTTCAGGATCGGCGATTGCCACGATCAGTGCGGCCACGGGCAGCCCGCGCAGCAGAGCCCCCTTGGCCCGATGCCAAATGCCGTAGGCGATCAGCACGAGGGCCACGCCGCACGTCGCAAGAATGAATGGCACGGGAACAAGCGGCGAGAACGTCAATCCGGTCATAGCATCAATCTCATTGGCTCAGCCGCTGCAGGATGGAAGGTACGTGGACCTGGTCGGCTTTGTAGTTTCCGGTAAGGGCATACATGACCAGATTGACACCGGCACGATAGGCCATTTCACGCTGCTGTTCCCCGCCGGGGATCACGGCATACATCGGCACGCCATCGACATCCTTGGCCCAGGCAGCGGCCCAGTCGTTGCCGCTGATGACAACCGAAGAAACGCCGTCGTGGGCGGTGGCATCGCGCTCGACCATCACCGGCGCGTTGGCGTAGCGTCCCGGCAAGCCACGCATGAGATAAAAGCTACGGTTGAGGACGTGGTCGGCCCCCAGTTCAACGACTTGCGGAATGTCGAGCCGGCCGAGAATGTCGTCGAGGCGTTCCTGTGTCACGCCGCCGCCCAAAGCGCCGGCTTGCCCGGGCGCATCGAAGATCACCATACCGCCGCGACGCATATAGTCGTTGAGCGCCGAAAACGCGCGATCCGGCGGAAGCGCTTGCGTCAGCGTAATCCGCCAGTAGATGATCGGATACGGCAACTGCATGTCGGCGGTCAGGGTCGGCGACCTTAGATCAAGGCGCGCCGGCTGTGCCAACTCGGCCGCGGTTCGGTCGTAAAGGATGCGCGTCAGCGCCTCAAGGCCCGAAGCCGCGATGCGGTCGATTTCCACCGAGCCGGTCGCGACATAGGCGAGGCGGGTTTCCAAAACGGCGGCACGCGTGGCCGTATCGATCTCGGTTTGTCGGGTAACGGCATCGGCAGCCAAGGCACTAGGAATCAGATGACCGGTACCCAGACAAAGCAGAACGACCGCCGCCGTACCGGCCTTGCTCAACGCATTGGGGTTGAAGCGCAACGACTGCGGAACCAGGCGGCGCAAGACGAAGCTAACGACGAGGTCGGCGAGCAACAGCATCAAGGCCGCGCTGAGCAGCCAGGGCTTGAAGTTACGCTCGCGGGAAATCGCGGCGAAGGTTTGGCGTGCGGCGCTGGCGGGAAGTCCGGCCAGGGGCTGCAATTCGGCGAGGTGCGCCGCCAAGTTCAGAGCGCGCGTCGCCCCCGGGGGTCCGTAGAGGCCCGGCGGCGTGGCGGGCGTGGCTTTGGCATTGGCGAACTCCGGCCCCGCGATCGGGCGCACGGTCGGTCCGGGTTGGCCCAAGCGACCGCGACCGTCGAGAACGGAGTGCGGCTCCAAGGCTCCCGCGACCTCGTTGGAACCATCGGCCGGCACACCTTGGCTGACATCGACCAGGCGCCGCAGCATATCAACGAACAATCCCGAAAGCGGCAGCTTCGACCACTCGGGTGTGGCCGTGACGTGGAACAGCACCACCCAGCCCTTGCCGCGGCGCTCCGCAGTTACCAGTGGCGTACCGTCGCCAAGCCGTGCCCAGGTTTTACCGGCCAGATCGGCCGCGGGTTCAGCGAGCACTTGCGATGAGACGGTGACGTCTTCAGGAACGACCATACCCTTGAAGGGCGAGGTTTCGGGGAACGGCGCCAGGGCCACCGGGACGTTCCACGACATGGTGCCGCCGAGGGCGCGACCACCGGTGCGCAACTTAACGGGCAGCAAAGGATCGAGATTGGCGTCAAGACGCGGGCCGGCGAAGCGCATCAGCAGTCCCCCGCTGTCCACCCAGGCGGAAACGCGGGCCAACTCGGCGTCCAGGATCTTGCCGCCGCCGGCCATGACCAACACGGCCAAGGGACGGCCCAATAACTCCTCGAGTGTGCCGCTGCGCAGTTCAGCAAAAGGTGCGAGGGCTTCGCTCAGATAGTAGGCGTCTTCCAGCAGCGGCACGGTGATGCCCGCGGCCGTGGCGCTGGCGATGCCAACGGGCCGGCGTTGCCACTGATCGTCGGCGAGAATTGTCGTTGCCGCGGTTGCCAAGCCTTCGACGTCGAAGCGGGCAATGCGGTTCGCGAGTTCCGACGGCATGGCCATGGTGGCCGTGCCGCTGGCCTTGCCGCCGGCAATGCTCACCAACGTGCGCGCTAGGACTTGGCCGTCGGCGTCCATCGCACGGACGGTCTGGGCGATTTCGGGACTGCCGGCGGTTGCGACACGCGAGAGTTTCAGGCCAATGCCGTTACTTGTGCCGGCTACACTGCTCTTGGCGGCGCCGCTGTTTCCGAAGGCGCGTTCAGGCGGATGCTGAACCAACGGCGAGATGAGCGCGCCGGCTTCGATGACGGTCAGCTTACCGAATTTCTGCAAAGTCGCCGCCAGGTCAGCGACGCCTGGATCATCAACGCCATCGCTGATCCAGGTTACTGTGGCGTCGCCGCTGACTTTCAATGCGCCGACGCGCTCGGCGGCGGCCGCGCGGTTAGTCGGCCACGCCAGCGGTGACGTCTGCAAAACTTGAGCCAAGACTTCGCGGGCCGGCATCATTCGCAAGGGCGGGGCGTCTGTTGGTAGAGGCGCGGTCGTTACCAGCACTGCAGGTTGGCTTCGGCGATCGGCGCTTTCGAGTAGCGCTCTCACCGCCGTCACCCGATCATCCCAAGCGGTCGCAGCCGCCCAGCCATTGTCCAGCACGACGATCAACGGACCATCTTCGCTGCTCTGGCGGACGTTGAGAATGGGATCGGCCAAGCCGATGAGCACCAGCATCAAAACGGTGATGCGCAAAAGCATCAGCCAGGGCGGGGTATGTGCGGCCGAGCGTTTTGTCGGGGCAAGGTCGAACAGCAAACGGGCAGCCGGAAAATTGATCTGGCGCACGCTAGGCGGCGTGAGTCGCAGCAATAGCCAGACCAGCGGCAAAGCCGCCGCCGCCGCAAGCGCCCAAGGTGTGGCGAAAGAAATGAAGCCAAGGCTCAGCATAGAGGACTCATCTTAAGGCGTCATCGCCGAAAGCCGGTGATGGCGTTGTGCAGCGCGGCCGTCGCCGGCAGCGGCGAATGATCGGTGTGATGCAGGCCGAAACTCCAGCCAACGGATGTCGCCAGCGCCTTCAAGCCCTGGCGGTGCGCCATCAGTTTGCTGACGTAGCCGGTCCGCGCTTCCTCAGCGCGATCGATCACGGTAGCTCCCTCCTCTTCGAGGCCGACAAAGCGCACGCGACCCGAAAACGGCAAGGTTTCCTCGGCGGGATCCAGCACTTGAACCAGATGACCCCCGATTCCCCAGCGCGCGAGCGCGCGCACTGAATTCGCGATGTCCTCGAGTGGCGCGAGGAAATCGCTGAGTAGGACGATTGAGGCGTAACGCGGCAGGGCCGCAGAAAAAATCGGCATGGTCGACGCGCTCTCCGGGCGCTCGTCGGAAATCAACTCGGCGGCAACGGCATCGCCGATCTGGGCGACGGCGATACGCCCGGCCGCCGCAGCGCGCTGCGGGCGCCCCTCGCCGTCGAGGCGCAGGACGCGTTCACCGCCATCGACCAGTAGCTCGGCCATGGCCAGCATCATGACGGCGGCGCGCTCGGCCTTGGTGATCAAGTTGGGCGACGAGCGATAGCGCATCGAGGGTGACGTGTCGCACCACAGTACGGCGGTCTGCGCCGCCACCCATTCGCGCTCGCGCACAAATACCGTGTCGAATTTGCCAGACTGGCGCCAGTCGATGGCCTGCGGCGTGTCGTCCTTGGAATAGGGGCGGAACTGCCAGAAGCTATCGCCAACACCGGCGCGTCTGCGGCCATGGCTGCCAAGCGTTACCGAGGCGGCGATCCTGCGCGCTGATACCAGCAGCGACGGCAACGCGGCTGAAATCGCGTCCGCCCGCACGCGCAGGTTATGGCTTTGTTCGCGTTTAGCGGACACGTTCATTTCGATCGCCTATTGGAAGCTACGCGGCGCCACCACCGGTTAGCCAGCATCCACACGTTTGCAAAGCAGATCGATCAAGGCGGGGAGCGTATGGCCATCGGCGCGTGCGCTGAAGTTCAGGGCCATGCGGTGCTGCAACACCGGACGGGCCAGCGCCAGAACGTCGTCCACGGAAGGCGACAAACGTCCCTGGAGCAACGCGCGCGCGCGCGACGATTGCATCAACGCTTGGCTCGCGCGCGGGCCGGGACCCCAGGCGACGCGGTCCTTCACTTCTTGAAGGTCGGTGGTTTCGGGGCGTCCCGAGCGCACCAGCTTCAAGATGGCATTGACGACGCTTTCACCAACCGGCACTTGCCGGACCAACCTTTGCGCGGCCATCAGATCGGCGCTGTTCAGAGCCGGGCGTGCCACCGGAGCGTCGTTGCCCGTCGTGTGCAGAATAATCTGCCGTTCCGCCTCGAAACTGGGATAGTGAATGTCGACCTGCATCAGGAAGCGATCGAGCTGCGCTTCCGGAAGCGGATACGTGCCTTCCTGTTCGACCGGGTTCTGGGTGGCGAGCACGTGGAAGGGCTGCGGCAGCGGGTGTTGCTGGCCAGCCACCGAGACGTGGCCTTCCTGCATCGCTTGCAAGAGCGCTGACTGGGTGCGCGGGCTGGCGCGGTTAATTTCGTCGGCCATCAGGAGCTGGCAGAAAACCGGTCCCTGGATGAAGCGGAAAAACCGCCGGCCCTCGGCGTCCTCTTCGAGTACTTCCGAACCGATAATATCGGCAGGCATGAGGTCGGGCGTGAACTGTACGCGCTTGTCGTCGAGACCGAGCACGGTGCCGAGGGTTTGCACAAGCTTGGTCTTGGCCAGGCCGGGTACGCCGATCAGCAGCACGTGGCCGCCGGCCAGAATAGTGATCAGGCACTCCTCTACGACCAAACCTTGGCCGTAGATGATTCGTTCAACCGCGGCTTTAGACTCTTTGATAAGTCCGGCAATCCGTTCCATGTCGGCGACAGCGCTTTGCGCCGCGCCCCGGGTCACGCCGCCACTCGTTTGTGCTATCGTTGCGCTCACAGACTGACCCCACACTTAAATTTTCAACGGTTCGGATTTCAAAGGCTTGAACGAATTGTCACGATAAAAATGGAACCCAAAACGCACGCCGGGGAGGCAGGATCCCCAACCGCAACGGCAAACGCTGGCGAAGGCCAAACCGCGGCATTCCCAGGTTTGTGCGGCGACCTTAGCATGCGGATTGACCGCAACGGAACCTGGTATTGCCGCGGCTCGCCGATCGGCCGACTTGCTCTGGTAAAACTGTTCTCCTCGGTCTTGCGGCGCGATGCTGACGGAATTTACTGGCTGACGACGCCAGTCGAAAACGGCCGGATCGCGGTCGAGGACGCCCCCTTTATGGGCGTGGAACTTATCGTGGAGGGCGCTGGACGCAACCAAATAATTCGGCTCCGCACCAACGTCGACGATGTCGTGACATTGGACGCCGAACACGGCCTGCGAGTGGTCCACGACCCCTTGAGCGGAGAACCGAGGCCTTATGTAAATATACGCAATGGACTAGAGGCTCGGCTCGCCCGGGCGGTCTACTACCACTTGGTCGAATTGGGCGCGGGCGCGGGCGCCACCTTTGGCGTCTGGAGCGCGGGCAGCTTCTTCACCTTGGGTCCGGTGATTGGCGAAACCATATGACTTTCAAGCCAAGGGCATCCGAGTCCGGGCTGACATCGGGGCTGAGTCGCGCGGTTTTGCGCGCGCGCTTGGCCGCCCCGCGGGGGGCCGGGCGAGGCGGTGACGCCGCCACGGCCGCGCGCCTGAGCGAAGCCGGTGGCGTCGAACCATCTGACCGGGCCCAGGTTTCGACCTTACTTATGCCGGGTACGTTCTACCGGCCCGCCGGGCATGAAGCCGAACCGTCGATTCCGGCCGCCGTCCTGATACCGCTGATCGAACACGGTTGGGGATTTTCAGTTCTGTTTACGCAGCGCACCGCCGATTTGAAGACCCATGCCGGTCAGATTTCATTCCCCGGCGGTCGCCTGGAGAGTTCCGACACCGATGCCAACGCCGCCGCCCTGCGCGAGACTGTGGAGGAAATCGGTCTTGCAGCCTCACAGATCGAGATCCTCGGTCAGTTGGATCCTTACATGACCGTCACCGGCTATGAAATTACGCCCGTCGTTGGCGCCGTGACGCCGCCCCTTGACCTGAAGCCGGATCCGCTCGAAGTCGCTGAAATTTTTGAGGTGCCGCTCGCGTTTCTGCTCGACCCGGTCAATCATCAGCGCCACAGCCGCGTCGTCGCTGAAGGTGTGCGGCGCGCCTATTACGCCCTGCCTTACGGGGATCGCTATATCTGGGGCGCGACCGCGGGTATGCTGGTCAATCTCTATGAGGTGCTGACGGTACGCGCCGAAAAGAGTTGAGGGCCGGGCGATGTCGCGGATTGTGTTCACATATATCGTTCCGTTCCTGCTTCCGGCCGCGGTCTACGCCGCCTGGGTCTGGTATCGCACGGGCTACGTCGCGCGCCACGGCGGCGAGGCCCCCCGACTCGAACAGGGACCGTGGCCGTTGCTGCTATTTATTGGTGCCGTGCTGGCCTTCGCCGTTTTGGCCGGGGCGGCATTGATGCGCGGCGGCTCCCCGGACGCAACTTATGTGCCGCCGTATCTCGAGAATGGTCAGATGGTTCCTGGCCATCTTGAACCCAAAACGCCGTAGGACTGGGATTGATGCCCGGTTCAGAACATCAATGGCGCATCGAGCGGTGGATGACCGCGGACGCAGTTACCAGGGTGCTCCGCGCTCTGGGGGCGCTGGATGGCCCCAAGAAGCGCGTGGACGTGCGGTTTGTCGGCGGCGCCGTGCGCAACACAGTCATGGGTTTGCCGGTGGGCGAGATCGACCTGGCGACACCCGAAATCCCTACGAAAGTCATTTATCGACTCGATAGCGCCGGTCTCAAGGCGGTTCCGACCGGTCTCGACCATGGCACTATTCTGGCGCTGGCGGCCGGCGAAACCTTCGAGATCACGACATTGCGCCGCGACACGGCCTGCGACGGGCGCCACGCGGCGGTGGAATTCACGACCGACTGGCATGAGGAC
>SHVO01000023.1 GCA_009694245.1 Rhodospirillaceae bacterium
GCCCGGCCCTCACGCAGGAAGCGGATGTGGCGCCGGGTTTGCAGTGTCTGCGCTACCTGCAGAGCTACGAACGCGGCATGCGCATTCCTCAGGGTCTGCTGACTGCGATTTCGTTTGTCGAGGCCGGACGCTCCGGCGGGGCCAACGGGCAACTTATGGCTTGGCCCTGGACGATCAACATCAATGGCGAGGGGCGATTCTTCGAGACCAAGGAAGAGGCAGTCGCGGACATATTCTCAAGGCCCCTTAAAGAAATAGGTATCGTCGCGGACCAGTTCGCCTGCTTTCGCAAGGCATAACACGCCGTTAGACGCCCAACCATAGCAGAGCGGGCGGGAGTTTTTCCACAGTCAGTCCGAGGCCCGGTTAGGCTAACGCCGATTCACCCGATGCGTAAACTGACCAGGCGCTGGAGAAGGGGTTCGCCCGCCACGAGACAGAGCCAAAAGGCGGCGAGGATCGCCGGGGCATAGGGAAAATGGCTGATTCTCAGGCGCCACCGCCACACCCGCCCATAAATGACCCCAAGAACGCCGGCGATTGTCAAAAAGAGCAGGAAAGCACCCAAGGGCAGGGCGAGCCCGGCCAGTGCGAATGGTTTTGTGTCGCCCATACCCAGGCCCGGCCTGCCCGCGAGCTTTCTGAACCCGACATCGAGCAAAACGCCCACGACGCCGACGGCCGCGGCCGCCGTTAGTCCCGCCAGGATATCGCCGTCCCCTTGCCAGCGCCAAGCCAGCGCCAACGCAGCCAGCAGGATCGAGAGGCTATTGGGCAGCCGCTGATATTCCAGGTCGATGACCGCCAGCGCGACCATCGCCGGCGTCATGGCCAGAAGCAAGACCAAGTGCGTGAGATCGTCGACCGACAGGCCGGCGGCGATAAACAGCGCCATGGTCACGGCTTCGATGGCGGGGTAGCGCCAGGATACTTTGGCGCGACAATGGCGGCAGGCTCCGCCTTGCACGACCCACGAGAGAACCGGCACCAGGTCGGGAATCGTCAGTACGTGGCCGCAGGCCGGGCAGCGCGAGCGCCCGCGGGTGATGCTTTCGCCGCGCGGCAAACGATAGGACAAGGCCGTGACAAAACTTCCAAAGACCAAGCCCAGAGCCCCAAGAGGCACCAGCAACGATGGGCCGGCGGTCGTGAAAAGGCTCATTCCGCGATCGGCACTACTGCGGCGATGCGGCGGCGGCCCCGGAGGCCGGGACAATCGCGGGCGCCGCGTCCGACGGTGCGCCCATGTCGGCCGGAGCAATCACGGCCGCGCCGCGAAGGCGGTCGAAGGTGCCTTTGGCCCAGGTCTGCATGGAGGGGCTGGCAACTTCAATTTCAAGCGGCATTTGGTCCTCAAATCAGCGCCAACTTTGGACAGCTCCCATCATCTTAACGTGGGGGACGCAAAATTCGGAATGGCTACAGATCAGGTGATGAGGTGCCTCAAGCGTTTGTGAACGTTCGATCAGCGGCGACGAAAAATTGGCGCGCCCGAAGGGAGGGGACGCCAAAATCCCTAAGCCCAGGAAATCAGGCTTTCTTGTGGCCCGAGATTGGTTCCTACAGTCAGAATCGTAACACTGTTCGTACTACATGCAATGCCCTTCACGTCTCGGTCGCCGGTCAGAGGAGGCGTGCCTTTGAAAGAAGTTTTATCGGGAGGGGGGATAGGGTCTGTGGAACGTGGCGATGGAATTGCGCAACGGTAAAAACGCTCACTGGGATTCAAGGCCGCTCCCGCTGCCCAGGGTAGCAGCGAGGTTCGCCTCAGCGCCTGGGGACTCTCTAATTGAATCCCTGGCCATGAAAGGGGCGGGGGCGCAAGGGCCATGCCACCCTATGGGGATATTATATACCTAGCCGATACTATTTTGAGTTTTTGGAGCCCTAACTACTATCAGACAAAGCGGCGCAGATCATGGCGCAAGCCTTTGTGCAGACTCTGCGATTATGGGCAGAGAAGTTAGGGGTGATGGGGTAAGAATGTACCGTGTCGAACTCTACCACTTTCTCACCGGCGCTAACCAGTCCACCGCAATAAGCGCGATGGCGACATTGCTCGTACCGAGACGGGTTAACGTTTATCGAGGGTGTACGATACTTGGATAGGCCACTTAATGGCGCGAGACAGTCGTTTGCACACTGATCGACGAGCCATCAGCTTGATCGCTCTCACGGTGCTGACTGGATTGGGCGTCCTGACGTTCGTACCCATCCACGCCGCCGAGAAATTACCAGCCGTGCTAGCATCTAAGCCAAGATCGCCCGCGCCGGTCTTAACCACGCCGCGACTAAGACACCAGAATCTGCGTAATCAGCATGCCGACGGGTGCGGCGGTGGCGTTATGCCAGGTATGCATGGCGTTGCGCATCACCAATAGATCGCCGCCGCGCAATGTCACTTGGCCCTCCTCCATCAACAACGTGAGCTCGCCATTGGTGATGGTGACATAGGATATGGACGACACCCGGTGCCAGCCTTTGATGGTCGCGCGGTCGAGCGGCGCCTTGGAAGGCGCAATGGTGGCATAGAACCAGCGTGTGCCGGTGGTGGGCTCGCCAGCTCTGGGCGGAGGACTGGCCGGCATCACGGTCGTTAGATCGTTGGGACCGTTGGCGCCCAGGGGCTCCAACGGGTTGGAGCGCCAGATGTCGCCGCCGCGCTTGATCTTCTCATCCTTCAGAACCACGGACTTCCCGTCCTTGGTATTGCCGACGACGACGCGGCGGAAGCCTTCGGTTGCCGGGTCGAAGGCATTGGGGGATTCAGCCGCGCCCGCTTCCGGTGCCGCCAGGGCACCGGCGGCAAGAGCTGCCCCACCGAACAGCGAACGCCGCAACAGCGCGCGTCGCCCGAGCGCGACCACACCGTCCCGCGCCTGCGACAAGGATTTCACGATTTTTGACATGGTCCCCTCCTATGTTGTCCACCCAACGAATATAAAACTTAACACTCCGATCTCAAACGAGAGCGGGACTTCGCCCGCTCTCGCCTTTCAATTTCATCGATCTTGAGTCCGCCTACATCTTAAAGCGCAGCCCCGCCCGAAAGACGCGGCCAAGCACGTCATAGGTGCCCTGTTGCGTGCGTATTTGATATTCGATGCCGGGATTCGGAACGGGAGCGGGATCCTTGTTCATGATATTCTTGATGTTCAGGAAGAGATCGCCCTGGACGTCGTTTACCACGAGGGCATAGTTAATTGCCGTATCCAGGTAGAACGTCCCGGGCAGGTGATTATAATTATACGTCAATTTTGGAGCAATCGAGACGGGGCAGCCCGATGTGCACTGGATGGCATTGGCGTTAAAAGGTCCGCCACTAACCGCACGGCCAATCAGCGATATTCTATAAGGGCTGAATTCGTACGTCAGCGTCGTCGTCTGGATCCAATACCGCGGACTGGCGCCGACATTGTTGGTCGGAGGGGAAAGGCCGTTGTTATTATAGTTACGCAAGTACCGCGTCATGTTGCCATGCAGCGAGATCGTTCCCGGCGCCCCTGCAATCAGGTTTTCCATGTCCGTGCGGTAGCTGGCTTCGATATCAAGACCCTTCACGTCTTGAACCGCTTGGTTGTAGCCCACGGACACGCCGTCGGTGATAACTCCAGCGGCGTTGCGCACGAATGCGCCGCAGTACGACGTATTACCCCTGAAGCAAAGATCAATCGCCTGCGCGATACCGACCGTCGCGATGGCCCCTTTCATGTACACGTCCCAATAATCGACCGACGCGCTGAATCCCGGAAAGAAAGTCGGCTGGAACACAACGCCGATGCCCGTGGTATTCGCCTTCTCCGGCTTCAGGAGCGGATTGCCCTTAGTAACCGTGCGGATATTCGGCGTGGTGTTGGTGAACGGATCGAAGGTATTGCCCATACCGATCGAGCCTTGTGAATACAAGTCATTCAAGTTGGGCGCGCGGATGTCGCGTGACCGGGTAATGCGGAACTTGATGTCCGGGACCGGAACGTAGGTCGTGCCGACCTTCCAGGTCGTGACAAAACCTGAAGTGCTGTAGTCGGTGAAACGCACCGCCGCGTTCAGATCCCAGGAATCGGCCCAGCTCTTGTCGTTAGCTATAGGAACAATGGTTTCGAGCGCGCCTTCGGTCACGTTGTATTTGCCGACAACGGCGGCGAAATTTCCCGCGAACCAACCCTGCGCCACGCCCACTGGATCGACGACGGCGTTGATCTTTTCAAGACGGTGCTCAAGGTTTGCCGAGACGGACACCGGCCCCGCCCAGTTCGACACCGGTTCGCCCTGGACCGATGCGGCCCAGACGAGCTGGTCCATATGGGTGTTGGTATGAGAAGCGCCATGTAGGTACTCCGACGCCGCCAAGTTATTCACGCCGATGCCCAGGGGATTCCAAGCGATGCAACCGTTCCTAGGATTTGCGAGTGAGGAGCGGCAGACAATGGCTCCAGGCGTAATGCCCGCGATGCCGGCAGGGGCAACGACGGCATCGGTCGCCAAGAAGTACTCCGGCCGCCTGATATTATTCAGCCCATTTGTCGAGTTTCTGCTGTAGCTGTATTGAAAGTAAGCATCCCAGGTCCACCTCGTGTCGACAGCATTGAACCCACCGTTCGCACCAATAACCTGACGATTGGTCATTTTGCGGTTTTCGGAGCGGATAGCGCCCAGATCCAGATTGTTGGTGCCGATTTGGAACTGAGTCACGCCCAACGCCGTCATTTGCGCCTTTACCGAGGCCGGAATGAAGGCGTTGTCGGCTTTGATGGTTGGGCCGTTGCCGGGCATGAAGATCGGGCAGCACGTCCCGAGCGTATACGCCGAGGCCCAAGAAACCTGCAGAAACACGTTTAAATCGTCGGTCACATCGTAGGCCGCGCGCGCGAAGACGTTCTGACGCGATTCAGCCGGCCACAGCTGGGCGAGGTCAGGATTGAGTTGGACTTCGGACGACTTCCAATCGCCGCCACGCATGAACGGATAACTTACAAGGTCGCCGTAGTGATACTGGTAAGGCACCCCGCCCGGACCGAAAGCCGTTCCTTTCAAGGGACCCGATAGAATGACACCGCCGAAGGTCGCGCTCGCGGCGCCGACACCGCTGAGTATCAGGTGGTGCGGCACGGATGTGCTCTGGCCGGGGCCAGTGCCATAAGCCGGGTTGAGCATGTCCTGGTAGCCGACCGAGTTCCAATCGCGACCATTGGTGCCCTTGACCACGCCGTCATCATTGGAAAGCTCGCCCGAGAGCAGCAGATGACCGCGATCGCCGGCAAAGGGCAGACCAGCCGACAGCGCGACTTTCCAATTCTTCTGGTCGCCGTAGGAGGTAACGCCGCCGGAGACTTCGCCTTTGACGCCAGTGAACTGCCGATCGAGAATAAAGTTCACCACGCCGGCCACCGCGTCGGAGCCGTACACCGAGGAGGCGCCGCCGGTGACCACGTCCACACGGTTGATCAATTGCTGCGGCAATCCGCCGATATCGACGCCACCGTTGTTGAGCGATCCGACGGAGCGTTGCCCGTCGAGCAGCACCAGCGTTCTGACCGTGCCCAAGCCTCTCAGATTTAGGACGTTGGCGCCGGACGTGCCAGGGCCGACGTTCATCTGGCCATTGACGGGCTGCGTACTGCCCGAGAAGACCGGCATGGTATTGAGGAATGTGGCGATATTCGAGGTTGGCGCAGCCTGAAGCGCTTCTGTGGAAACGACCGACAACGGAGTCGGCGCCTGATAGCCTTCGCGAATAATGCGCGAACCGGTGATGACCAGCTCTTCAATTGCGGCTTCGGACGATTGAGCGGACCTTTGGGACGATTGAGCCGACGCCGCGCCTTGCGCGTAGGCATGGGGCATCGCAACAAACCAACTCGTTGCTAGCGCCAGCGCGCTTACCGTTGTCAGCGACCGCGAACTAAAAGATTGAAATCTATACGACGAACCGTAAGCACTGCCGCGGTAAACGTTGGATGCTTTAATTGAATGCATGTCGCCCCCCTGGTTGAACCGAAAACTATATCAATAGACAGTGGAACTTGATTGGCCCCGGGACTTAGAAAATTGGGCCATCCCCCCGTCCTACTCATCCCAACCTGCGCGTAGGCTCTATCAATGATCGTCGCGAAGAATATCGAGTCCGGAGCAATAACAAACTGCCGGTGAGCACCAGCCAATCAGCTTTGCACTAACGACCTACTCCGGATTGGAAAAGGACAAGAGAGATATAACTCTTGTTCACGAAGGAAAATCTGATTGCTGATCTCAACACCGTGTCAATTGTAAGCCTATCCCCCTCTAGGGAAATGCGACGTGCCAGGTCATGCTGATTGGCAGCGTAGTGTCGGCGGGAACGTTGCCATCGTCGCTGATCAGATATTCGTAGACGTCGTTGCCGATCATATCCCCGGGATTCCTATCATTCACATTGCTGTACAATGCGTTGTCCTGGATGGCAAGTGGCGGCCGTTAGGAGAATTAATCGGAATCGATGACAGGAAAGGTCCTCAAGGCGCAGTGACTGGCAAACGGCTGGGCGTCAGTCATTCTCTTGGAGTGATCCGACGGACAAGCGCCGGGCACAGGGAACTTAAATCGCCAGCAGACCTGCACGCTGCAATCAATAAAGCGCCTGCCGTCCAGGCACGGGAGGCAGCATGACCACTCTCACCATTGTGGCCGCAGCGCGGGAGCACGTAGCGATCCGGCACTATACAGGGTCACTATAAGCGCAATCGAACAGGTGGCTCACGCTATCAAATCGCTTATGAAGTCAGATGCTTTGAATTTGAGCCGCACATACTCGATGTCATCTGGCGGGCCGTCTTTGAATTGGAGGCCTTCGCCTTGCGAAAGGAAATAACTTTCGTCAATCTTTTGCCGTGAGTTTGTGAAGTATGCAAAATGAGAAAAATCGTCCTTCAAATGGCCAAAGATTCCGCCGGGCCTCGGGTAACCACGGCCTACGTTACGCACTCCTACGCCAAATTGACTTAAGTAGGATTGAATCGGAACCCATAACGCAACGTCGTAATCGCAAACTGCGTCCAGCTTCTTTTCGAGAGGGACAATTATGATGAAATGATGTGACAGAAGGACGAAAGCCATTAGACCAAACACCCCCGAAAAATACAAAAATTCAGTTATCCGGGGATATCGAGAAAGCCAAAACAGCAAGAATGGCGCCGCGAAAAACACGGTGATCGCATAGAGCTATCATCAACGCCTTTGACTTTGTACGGACCCTCCGAAGCTTTCACGATGATCGGAGGATGACTGCTTTCCCCAGGCGAAGCATACCCACGCCAAAGAACCAAGCCCGCGCCAATAAGCCCAATCGATAAAACCGCCACCCGGCGACGCCACATGGTTCTCGTGCTCCAATTCGATTGGGCCAAGAAAGCTGGATGCCCCGAACTGAGTTCCACTATAACACCACGTCAAAAAGTCTTCGTCACGCCTAGTTCACAATTTGGCGTAAACGCGCGACTCTGAGCCGTGTGTATGCCCGCGTTGCTCCGTTAACTACGCCGGAGCATTTTTCCTTTTCACAAGCGGCGCTTACCAGGCTGCCCTCCTAAATCCCGCCGCATCTGCGGATCGGTTGTTAACGCCATATTTTTGCGTGCTGGCCGGGCTTTGATTCAACTTCGGTAGTTAACGTTTGAAAAATTGAAATTTGTAGAACATCCAAACAACATACCCATCCCCCACCCCCCACTATGGCCCATGCCCGACCCCCTTTTCCCGGCCACAAATCAATTAGCGAGTCCATGAGCGACGAAGTGAAGTCAGTTGGTACCAGGGCAGCCGATCTCCGACTTGACGCCTAGGCAGCGTTTTTACTGTTGCCTGGTTCTCGGATCGGGGAATAGGCTGTTGATGGTCCAAGTCTCCATGGCCTGAAACTTGGTCCCAGCGCCGCTTGATATGTGAATCGCTGGCGGTGTTGTGGGGATACGATGGGGAATCGTAGAGGCGGAAAACGCCCCGCACACTAACCCCTTGAAAAATTGGCGCGCCCGAAGGGATTCGAACCCCTGACCTCTACCTCCGGAGGGTAGCGCTCTATCCAGCTGAGCTACGGGCGCGCGGTGTCACTGACTGCGGCGGCAACCTAGAGCATTTTGGCCGAAGTGGGAACCGGTTCGGCTAATATGACCTAATCTTTGGCCGCCTCCAACCGCGCCACGGCATCGACGTCGGCGCCTGAAGGCAGCGGGGCCGCTGGATTGCTGAGATAGGCCGCCACATCCTCCAAAACTAATCCCGATTCCTTGCCGCGCAAAATCATGTGCCAGCCGCCCGCGTAGTAGGCCGGGCGGGTCGATGCGCCGGCCGCCGTCAGGGCCGCGAGCGCTTGGCGTGTCGGTGCCTTGGGAATGATCTGGTCGTTGCGGCCATAGAGATAGAGCACCGGCAGCTTGATTAGGGGCGATGCCGCCAAGGCCTCGTCCATCAAGTCGCTGAGGCCGTTGACGGCATCGATGCGTGTCTTCTTGATGAACAGCGGATCGCGGGTGTTGTCGCGCAGCATCTCAAGATTGTCACTGGCCATGCGGCCCAGACTTTGCCCAGTGGGTTTCCACCCCGGCGCAAAGTGAGTGGTCAACCACAGCGCCCCGCGATAGGCGAGCGGCATGGTCGAGCGCGCCCATACCGCGGGCGCGGCAAGTACTGCGCCGGTCAGGGGCGGTGGCTCTGGCCTGGCGAGCGCCGCCATCATCACGGCGCCGCCCATGCTTTCGCCCAACCCATACAAGGGTGTGTCGGGATAGAGACCCTTGAGCACGGCCACGAAATCCACGAAATCGCGCACCATCACCTTACGGCCGGGCCACATGCCAAAATGCGGCGAAGCCCCGAAGCCGCGCTGGTCATAGGCATAGACGGCGATGCCGCGCGCTGCGAGATAAGGGCCGACGCCGGGCGATCCCGGTACTTTGTCGAAGGCTTTGCTGTAATCGTTGAACCCGTGGACCGCGAGAACCACCGCCCGCGGCGGGCTAACATCCCCCAACCCGGCGGGCAGCCACCGGCGAACGGCCAACTCCAATCCGTCCGACGTTAGAAAAGATGTGTCGGCGAGGCGCGGCGTGGCCGGCCCCGGACCGGATGGAGCGATCACCGGCGCGCAGGCGGCGAGCCCGGCCGCGAGAATCAGTGCCGATAGCGCGCAGCCGGTGTGATTTTGCGCATGTTTCATCGTGGCCACAACCTACTACACCGAGACCGCCGAACTTCCGGCCGTGAGTTGAAGGAAAATATCCTCAAGGTCAACTTCATCGGTGCGGAGATCGGCGACCGCCAGATTCGCCGCCCGCACCGCGTCCAAAATCTCTTGCATAGCGTGGTCGCTCGGGCGGTAATTTATATGCAGCTCATTCGGCAACGGCAGCGTCGCGCGAAACCGGGCCAGTGGCGGCGGGATCTCGGCGAGCGGCTGGGCCAAGGTCAGGATCACCGCCTTGTTGTCGATGCGTTTCAAGAGCGCCTGGGTGGTATCGCAGGCCACCAAGCGTCCGTGATTGATGATGGCCACGCGGTCGCACAGGGCTTCGGCTTCTTCCAGGTAGTGCGTGGTCAATAGAATCGTGGTGCCGCGCTTGTTCAGCTCCTTGAGGTGCCGCCACAAGTGCTGGCGCAACTCAACGTCAACGCCGGCTGTCGGCTCGTCGAGCACGACGATGGGCGGGGTATGAACGAGCGCCTTGGCGATCAACAATCGCCGGCGCATGCCGCCGGACAGCGCCCGGGCGTAGGCATGAGCCTTGTCGGCCAGCCCGACGATTTCAAGAATTTCCTGGGTACGCCGCTCGGCCTTGGGGACGCCGTAAAGTCCCGCCTGAACCTCCAGCAGTTCCTGCGGCGTGAAAAATGGGTCGAGATTCAGTTCTTGCGGCACGACGCCGATGGCGCAACGCGCCTGGCGCTCCTCGCGCTTGATATCGTAGTCCCAGACGCGCACCGTTCCGGAGGTCTTTTGCACCAGCCCGGCCAAAATATTGATCATCGTGGATTTGCCGGCGCCGTTGGGGCCGAGCAGCCCAAAGAACGAGCCGCGCGGTACCTCCAGGGAAAAATCCGCCAGGGCCTGTTTGGGCGCTCGCTTACCGCCGCCCCGATAAATCTTGTTGAGCCCCCGAATTTCGACAGCCAGGTCCGGCAGGGCGGCAGCGGCGGATGGATTGCTCATGGCTGTTGGGTATCACCCGGTGAAATCGCCGGTCAATGACCTAACCCGCTGCCCCTTGAAATCCTTACGTCCCAGCCGCATAAACGGTGGCGAGAAGGCCGCTTGAGGCGGCGGGTACAGGAGACGGGAACCCCACCATGGCCGAGCCCTTCGAGACCATCAAAGCCGAGTCCACCGCGGTCAATTGCGACGGCGGCGGCGGCGCGCTCGGTCATCCGCGGGTTTACCTCCAGATCAAGCCCGAAGTCGGCGCCATCGAATGCCCCTACTGCAGCCGGCGCTATGTCCTTACCGAGGACGCCCGCGCCCAGGCCGGCGGTCACTGAGCGGGCGCGGGACGATCCCCCGGCGCCCTGGTTCACCTACCCCCCGCGAAATGGCAGGCCCATCACCCACGCCCAAGCGGCTCTACCTGATCGACGGATCGGGTTACATCTTCCGCGCCTTTCACGCCCTGCCACCGATGACTCGCCCCGACGGCACGCCGGTGAATGCGGTCTACGGCTTTGCCAATATGCTCATGAAGCTGTTGGACGATCTGCGCGACCACAGCGTCGAGGAGCTCATCGCCGTGGTCTTCGATGCCAAGCGCCTGACCTTCCGCAATGAAATTTACAAGGAATACAAGGCGCACCGGCCCGCGGCGCCCGAGGAATTGGTGCCGCAATTCGCCATCATCCGCGATGCCACCCGGGCCTTTAACGTGCCGTGCATCGAGATGGAAGGCTTCGAGGCGGACGACCTGATCGCGACCTACGCGAGACACGCCGAAGCCGCCGGGGTCGACGTGGTCGTCATCTCCGCCGACAAGGATTTGATGCAACTGATCCGCCCCGGCATCACCATGTTCGATCCCATGAAGAACCGCGCCATCGGTCCTGAGCAGGTGCGGGAAAAATTCGGTGTCGGTCCCGATAAGGTCATCGAGGTGCAAGCGCTGGCGGGCGATTCCAGTGACAACGTCCCGGGAGTGCCCGGAATTGGCATCAAGACCGCCGCCGAATTGATCCTGCACTACGGCGATTTGGAAACCGTGCTCGCGAAAGCCGGCGAGATCAAGCAGCCCAAACGCCGCGAGAACTTGCTCGCCAACGCCGAACTGGCGCGCATCTCCAAACGGCTGGTAACGCTGAAGGACGACGTACCGGTGACCGTGCCGCTCGCGGATTTAAAATGGCGGGAGCCCGATCCCGACACCCTCATCGCCTTCATCACCGCCCAGGGCTTCAAAAGCCTGATTCCGAAAGTAACCGCGAAGTTGGGTGGAACATCCCACTCGCTGGCATCGATTCCCATGGAAGGTGCGCCGCCACCTTCGACCCCGGCTTCGCCCGCTGCTCAAGACTTGACGGCGGGGCCCCGCGTCTATGAAACCATTCAAACAACGGCGAATCTGGAACGCTGGGTCAAGGCCGCGACAGTTCATGGCTGGGTTGCGGTGGATACCGAAACCGACGGCCTTGATCCCTTGCGCGCGAGAATGGTGGGTGTGTCCTTGTCGATGACCTCCGGATTGGGTTGTTACATCCCACTCCGCCATGTCAGCAGCGCCGGGCAGGGCACGCTTGATTTCGGCGGCGAGAGCGGCAGCAAGGAGGCCCCGCCGCAGATCGCGGTGAAGGCCGCGATCAATCTCTTGAAGCCGCTGCTGGAGGATCCTGCGGTGCTAAAAATCGGGCACAACATCAAGTTCGACATGCACGTCTTCGCGCGCGAAGGCATCACGGTCGCGCCGGTCGATGACACCATGGTGATATCCTATATCCTTGAGGGCGCCGGCCACGGCCACGGCATGGATGAACTCGCGACCTTGCACCTCGATCACCAGACCATAAAATTCGCCGACGTTTGCGGTAGCGGAAAAAACCAAATCACCTTCGACCGCGTGCCGCTGGATAAGGCCACGGCCTATGCCGCCGAGGATGCCGATGTGACGTGGCGGCTCCACGGCCTTCTCAAGCCGCGCCTTCGGGAAGAACGCCTGGTTGCGATTTACGAAACCATGGACCGGCCGCTGATCACCATTCTCAAGGACATGGAAGCGCGCGGAATCCTGGTGGACAAGAAAGTGCTGGCGGACCTGAGTCGCGATTTCGCCGGGCGCATGGCAACGTTGGAGATCGAGATTCACAAGCTGGCGGGCGAGCCGTTCAACGTCAACTCACCCAAACAACTCGGCGAGATTCTGTTCGAGCGCATGAGTCTTCCGGGCGGGAAAAAGGGCAAGACCGGCGCCTATGCCACCGGCGCCGATGTGCTCGATGAGCTGGCGTCGCAAGGCCACGACCTGCCGGCGCGTGTGCTTGATTACCGCCAACTCGCCAAACTCAAGAGCACCTACACCGATGCGCTGATGGAGGAAGTCAATCCCGACACCGGCCGCGTCCATACCAGCTTCGCGCAGACCATCGCCTCCACGGGGCGGCTGTCCTCGATCGATCCGAACTTGCAGAACATCCCCATCCGAACCGAAGAAGGGCGGAAGATCCGCACCGCCTTCACGGCGCCCAAGGGTAAAAAATTGCTCTCGGCCGATTACAGCCAGATTGAATTGCGGCTCGTCGCCCATGTCGCCGATGTCAAAGCCCTGAAACGAGCGTTCAAGAACGGCGAGGACATTCATGCCGCCACGGCCTCGGAGATGTTCAATGTGCCGATCAAGGGCATGGACCCGATGATCCGAAGAAAAGCGAAAGCCATCAATTTCGGGATCATCTACGGCATTTCGGGGTTCGGGCTTGCGCGCCAGCTCGGCATCCCGCGCGGCGAGGCCCAGGACTACATCAACGCCTATTTCGCCAAGTTTCCCGAAATTCGCGACTACATGGAAACCACCAAAATCGAGGCCAGGAAGCGGGGCTACGTCACCACTCTTTTCGGGCGGCGTTGTTATATCCCCGGGATCGGCGACAAGAACCCCAACATGCGCGGTTTTGCCGAGCGCGCCGCCATCAACGCACCGATACAAGGCGGCGCCGCCGACATCATCAAACGCGCGATGGTCCGATTGCCCGCCGCCCTCGGCGATGCCGGCCTTTCGGCGCTGATGCTCTTGCAAGTTCACGACGAATTGGTCTTCGAGGTGGCCGAGGGCGAGATCGCGAAAACCACAGCGGTCGTCAAGTCGGTCATGGAATCCGCCGCCCATCTCGACGTTCCGCTCACGGTCGATGTCGGCGTTGGTACAACTTGGGCTGAAGCACACTAGGTGTCGGGCGTTTCTCCCGGTTCCTTCGGCTTGGTCAATTCGCCATACTGTCGCCCATGATCATGCGCCGGATGCTCTATGGGCTCTCGATGCTGACCGCGCCGTCGGCGCTGGCCCAGACCGCGACTCTTGACTGCTTCGCTCCCGCGCCCGGCCCCCCCGCGAAGATCGCCGCCTGCTCAAAAATGCTTGGAGGCGCGAGCTTGCCCGCGGCAACGCGCGCGCTGGCGTTGTTCGCCCGCGCTGAGGCGCTCAAAGCGTCGGGAGATAACGCAAGCGCTCTCGCCGACATCGACGCCGCGCTGCTGATCGCGCCGGGCGACGCGGCGGCGCTCTTGGCGCGGGGCAAGCTCTCGGACGCAACGGGAAATGCGGCGCGGGCCGAGGCGGATTTTTCCGCCGCCATCGCCGAGGACCCGGCATTGGCCGAAGCCTACGGCCTGCGCGGCGCCTTGCGCCTGAAGCGTCGCGCCAGTGAGGACGGCATTGCCGACCTCGGCGAGGCACGTCGGTTAAACCCGGGAGACGCCGAAGTCCAAACCCAATTGGCGGCGGCGCAGCTAAAGGCCGGCCAGACGGCCGATGCCGTCGCGAGCTATGCCGCCGCGCTGGCGGTAAACCCAAGGGACGCTTCGGCCCTGCGCGGGCGCGCCACGGCCTATGCGCGCGCGCAAAATTACCCTGCCGCCGTCGCCGACTTCAGCGCCGCCCTGAACCTCGACTCCGGCGACATAGCGGCCCTTGAGGGTCGCGGCATGGCGGCCTTGCAAGGCGGCGCCTTGGCCGCCGCCATCGCCGATTTTTCCGCGCTTACGGCGCTTCGCCCGGGCGACGGCGGAGCGGTCTTCTTCCGCGCCAATGCCAAGCTCCAAAACGGCGACGCCCCCGGGGCTACCGAGGACTTCAGCGACTTTCTTAAAAACCATCCCGGCGACAGCGAAGCCCTCATGGGCCGCGGACTCGCGCGGCAATCCAGCGGCGACACGGAGGGCGCTGAAGCGGATTTCAGCACGCTTCTCGTTAAGGCGCCCGCGGCCGCCGAGCCGCGCGCGCGCCGCGGCTACCTGCGCGTCATGCGCGGCGAATACGCCGGCGCGGTGAGCGACCTGGCCATGGCCATGGCGCTGCCGGACGCCCCGCCCGAGTTGGCACTGTGGCGCTTCATCGCCGAGACCCGCGGCGGGCAAAAGGCTGAGGCTGCTTTGGCGGAGGCCGCTCAGAAAGTCGCGAGCCGGGAGTGGCCGGCGCCGGTCATGGACTATTACTTGGGGTCGGTGTCGGGGGACGCGGTGCTGGCGGCGGCGGCCCAGGATCCCAAAGAACGGCCCGGGCGGCTGTGCGAGGCCTACTTCTATCTTGGTCAAGCGGCGATAATTCTGAACAACGCTCCCGAGGCCATCAAGCTGTTCAAGGCGGCCCTCACGACCGGCATGACGCGCTATACCGAATATGCCGGGGCCCGCGCCGAATTGGCGCGCCTCGCGCCCCATGCCGACGAGTCTAAGCCGCGGTAGTTCGGCGGGAATTGGGCTCGCCTTTGGCGCAATGTACCTTTACGCGCCTTCAGCACGACATAGCTTTGCGGTATTTTTGCCATAATGCGGCAGTGATATGCTCGGGCGATATGAACGAGTGATATGAACCGGTGATATGACGAAGACTGTTTGCTGGCGACCTTGAGCGAATTGGGGGTTAACTGTGGCATACCGCATCGCGCTTGTTGACGACGACCGCAACATTCTGACCTCGGTGTCGATGGTCCTCGAGGCTGAAGGGTTCAAGGTCACCACCTACCGCGATGGTGCCGAAGCCCTGCGCGGACTGACCGCCGAGCCACCCGACATGGCGATCCTCGACATCAAGATGCCGCGCATGGACGGCATTGAGCTGCTGCAACGGCTTCGCGAGAAAAGCGCCATGCCGGTGATCTTCCTGACCTCGAAGGATGACGAGTCCGATGAACTCCTGGGCCTGCGCATGGGCGCCGACGATTACATCAAGAAGCCGTTCTCCCAACGCCTCTTGATCGAACGGGTGCGCTCGATCTTCCGCCGCGTTGAATCGCAGAAGGCTCACGGCACGGGCGCTTCGGCAACATCGGTGGCCCGTGGCGACCTTGTCTTGGACCCCGCCCAGCACCTCTGCCTGTGGAAGACCCTGCCGGTAGGCCTCACGGTCACCGAGTTCTTACTCATCCAAGCCTTGGCGCAGCGGCCGGGGCACGTCAAAAGCCGCGACCAGCTCATCGACGCGGCCTACGGCGAGCACATCTACGTCGACGACCGCACGATCGACAGCCATATCAAGCGGCTGCGGAAGAAATTTCGCGAGGTCGATAAGGATTTCTCGCATATCGAAACCTTGTACGGCGTAGGCTACAAATATAACGAAGCGAACGCCGCATAACGTCCGTCGTCGGCGCTCGCCCCGGCCGCTTGAATCTTCCGGGCGGTGAAAGGCCTCGCGGTGCGCAATAAGGCAAGCCCCTCGCTCGACGACCTGCGCGTCAAACCGTCCAACACGGCATCGAACGGTGGCCGCGGGTTCGCCGATCCCGGCCAAGGCGGCTGGCGGCCACGGCTGTTGTCGCCCCTCACCTTACGCTTTCTCGCTGTCAATCTGACGGCGCCGGTGCTCCTGGTTCTCGGGCTGCTCTTCCTCGACGAATATCAAGACACGCTGATCGCAACGGAATTGGAAGCCTTGCAGACGCAAGGTCAACTGATCGCCGCGGCGATTGGTGAAGACGCCGTCGTCGTTCCAAGAAACCGGGACAGAAACGCGGGCGATGACGACATGGCATTGGACTTGGGCCCAACCGGGGCGCGCCGTGTTATCGACCGGGAATCGGCCCGGCAGCTCTTGCGAAATCTGTCGGCTCTCGCCCACCTGCGTGCCCAATTGTTCGATCCCGACGGGATGCTGGTGGCCGACACACGGTTGCTGCGGGGCCCTGGCGGCGAAGTTCAAGTCCTCGACCTGCCGCCTTTGGATGCGGGTCCACTCGTGCGCATTGTCCGCGACCTCTACGAAGCGAGCATCGGCCGTTACGCTCACGACCGCAACCTTGAGGCTTACGTCGAGCGGCCCAAAGCCACGGCGACGGATTATCGCGAGATCGCCCTCGCGCTCGGTGCCGGGCAGGCCAATAGCATGGTTCGGTTGCGCGCCGACCGGCAGAAAATTCTGTCGGTGGCGGTGCCGGTCCAGTTTTATAAACAGATCGTCGGTGCGCTTCTGGTGTCGCGCGACGGCAGCACCGTCGACGATCGCCTGTTCGCGGTGCGCGGCTCGATCCTTGAGATGTTCGCCTGGATTCTTGCCTTGACCGTCCTGACTTCGATCTATCTTGCTAGCACGATCGCACGCCCGGTGCGACGTTTGGCCGAGGCCGCGATGCAGGTGCGCCTGGCGAAGAACCGCCGCTACCCCATCCCCGATTTGACGCGCCGTTCCGACGAGATCGGTGAACTGTCGGCGGCGCTTCGCGACATGACTGAATCCCTATGGCAGCGCCTGGATGCCATTGAACACTTCGCCGCCGATGTCGCCCACGAAATCAAGAACCCGCTGACCTCGTTGCGGAGCGCCGTGGAAACCGTCGCGCGGGTGAAGGACCCCGAACAGCAAAAGAAATTGATGTCGATTATCATGGAGGACGTGACGCGGCTCGACCGCTTGATTTCTGAAATCTCGGACGCTTCGCGCCTGGATGCGGAGCTGTCGCGCGCGGAGCTGCAGCCCGTGAACGTCGGGCGCCTTGTCGAAGCGCTGGCCGAAATTCACAATGCCAACGACAATCCGGCGGCGCCTAAAGTGCATATCGTCGCAGAATCCGGCCAGGCGAAGCTGCCAGAGGGCGCGTCAGCCGTTGATCTCGTCGTGCCGGGTATAGAAACCCGCCTCGGGCAGGTCTTCCGCAACCTAATAAGCAACGCCGTGTCCTTTAGCCCGACCGGCGGCGACATAACAATCCGCATCAAACGCGATCGCCGCCATGTGCGGATTATGGTCGAGGATCGAGGACCCGGAATTCATGCCGGTAAAGAAGAGGATATCTTCAACCGCTTCTATACCGCGCGGCCGGAGGGCGAAAAATTCGGCACGCATTCGGGCCTCGGCCTCTCGATCTCGAGACAAATCGTCGAGGCCCACCGCGGCGCGATAACCGCCGAGAATATCATCGGCGACGACGGCGCGGTCATGGGCGCTCGGCTCATCGTGCGATTGCCGGCGCCTTAGGCCGATCGGCTAGAGATTAAGGACAAAGCCCATAAGCAAGGGCAACGTTAAGAAGGACAAGACGGTCGAGAGAAAGACCATCGCGGCGACTTCCGCCGGCTGATTGTCGTAGCGGAGCGCGAACAAGTAGCTGAAAACCGCGACCGGCATGGCTGATTGAATGATCACCGAACCGCGCGCGGCGCCCTCGAGGCCGAGCACCTGGGTCAGGCCTAGCGCGACGACGAAGCCGCCGCCCAGCCGGAGCGCTGAAAAGCCGAGGCTGCGGCCAAACTCCACGACCTGCAGCTTGGCAAGCGAGGCGCCGAGCGACATAAGCATCAGCGGAATCAGCGTGTTTCCCAGCACCTCGAGCACGTTGGCGATCCACAAGGGCGGCGTCACGTCGGCCGCTACCAAGGCGCCCGCCAAAGCGACGGCGACGACCATCGGATTTGTCACCAGACTCCGCACTGAAACACTGCCGCTGGCGATGCTGATGCCGAGGCTGAACTGCAGCCCGGCCATGGTCGCGAAGAACGTCACTCCGGGGGCGAGGCCGGACTCGCCAAAGGCAAATAGACACAGCGGCAAGCCCATGTTGCCGGAATTCGGAAACATCATTGCCGGCAAATAGACCCGCACGGGCAATTTCATAACCCGCACCACGACCCAGCCGATCACGCCCATGATCGCGATCATCAGCGCGGCCGCAGCCACGATCCGCGGGGCCGCCGAAAGGTCGGCCTTGGAATTCAACAGGGTGTGCAACATCAGGCAAGGGCCCCCGACATAGCTGCATAGGAGCGACATCATTTGGGCGTCGAAGGGCAGGCGGCGGCGCTCCCAGACATAACCCAAAAGGGCGATCAACAGGACGGGCGCGATGACGGTGAAAATCTGCTGGAGCATGCCGGCGCACTATAGCGGCATCGGCGGCGAAAGCTCAAACGTGCGACATAGCCCTTATCAGGTCCCGAGACCCCGCATAAGATCGTGGCCATGAGCCTGATTCATGCCAGTTGTGTCGCGATCGCCGGGTCCGGGGTTGTCATTCGCGGACCGTCGGGCGCGGGCAAATCGGATCTTGCGCTACGGCTGATCGACGCCGGGGCGGAATTGGTGGCCGACGATTGTTGCGATATTGTCGTGAGGGACGGGCAACTCGTCGCCACCGCGCCGGCAAATCTCGCCGGCAAGATCGAGGTGCGGGGCTACGGCATCGTCGATCTTCCGTTTCGCAAGGAAGCCCATGTGGCTTTGGTCGTGGACGTGATGCCGGAGGCCGAGATCGAGCGCATGCCTGAAACGCCCACATGTGGGATCGCCGGGGTGACCGTCCCGCGCTTGACGGTGGACGCGTTCACCGCCTCAGCCGAGGCGAAAATCCGCGCCGTGCTGGGGAGAATGCCTTGAAAGGCACGGCTTCAAACGCACCCCCGGTCGGGCCGCGCCGCGTGGTTGTGGTTTCCGGCATGTCGGGCGCCGGCAAGAGTTCGGCCTTGCGCGCTCTGGGGGATTCCGGTTTTGAGACCGTCGACAATCTTCCGGTAACGCTCCTCGGCGCCGTCGCGACTGTCGGCGCCGGACCACTGGCCATCGGGATCGACGTGCGCACACGCGACTTTGACGCCGCGGGGCTGCTGGACGCCCTCGGTCGCTTGCGGAAAAACCCCGCCTTGGCCATCGGCATCGTTTTTCTCGATTGCGACAGCGAGGTCCTGGGCCGGCGCTATACGGAGACGCGGCGGCCCCATCCGCTGGCCGACGATCTGCCGATCGCCGTCGGCATCGAAACCGAACGCCGCCTATTGGCGCTGCTGCATGAACAGGCTGAGATGTTGATCGATACCTCGCGTCTCGCGCCCGCGGACCTCAAACGCATCCTCCTGGGTCAGTACGGCGGTACGGCGCAGCGGCCTTTGCGCGTATTTCTGATGTCATTCGGATATCGCTATGGGTTGCCGCGCGACGCTGACTTGGTCTTCGACGTTCGCTTCTTGAAGAACCCCCACTATGTCCCCGAGCTCAGAGCGCGAACGGGCATGGACGACGCCGTCGGGGCATTCATCGCGGGCGATGCCGCCTTAGCGCCCTTCCTCGACCGGCTTACCCAGTTTCTTGAGCCGCTGTTGCCGCTCTTTGAAGCCGAAGGCAAAAGCTACTTGACCATCGCCATCGGCTGCACGGGCGGGCAGCACCGCTCGGTCTACGTGGTCGAACGCCTCCAGGCATGGCTCACGAGCAAGGCCGCCGCGTTCGACCTGCGCCATCGCGATATCGACGCCAACCGCGGCGCCGGGAAGCGCCGGGACCAGGTATAACCCATTGTAAAGTTGACACTAAAATGCTCTAATGCCGGGGGTCGCATCCGGCGCGACGATTGGTTATGCTGCGCCGCCCAAAGGCCAAGGCGTCAAAAACTCTTTCCGAGGGCCTGCCCGGCCGTCCCTTAAAGTCAGGACCAACCTACGTTCATGGCGCAATCTAAACCGTTGATCGGACTCGTGCTCGTCACCCATGGTCGGCTGGCTTTCGAGTTAGTCGCCGCGATGGAGCATGTCGTTGGCCCCCAGACCCAAGTCGCGACGGTTTGTATTGGCCCCGAGGACGATATGGAACAGCGGCGCGCCGACATCGTCAAAGCTGTCGAAACCGTGAACGCGGGTTCCGGCGTCGTCGTGCTCACCGACATGTTCGGCGGCACACCGTCAAATCTTGCGATCTCGATTATGGAGACCGCACCGGTCGAAGTGATCGCCGGCGTAAACTTGCCGATGTTGATCAAGTTGGCGTCGGTGCGCGGTACGGAAGTGCTGCAAAATGCCGCCATTCAGGCTCAGGATGCCGGGCGCAAGTATATTAATGTTGCCTCGGCTCTCCTGGCTCAAGAAAATCAAAAAACCAAAATACTCAAGTAGCCGACCGCGAGAACCCTTCCCGGCGCTCCAAACGGCTGCCAAATGGCAATTTAGAGCGTGACCGCGACTCCGATCGAGTCGACCACATTCGAGACGGGACGTGACCATGAGCGAACACCTGCGCCGCACCGCCGAAATCCTCAATGGCAAAGGGCTGCATGCCCGGGCGGCCGCCAAGTTTTGCAAAATGGCCGGTCAATTCGACGCCGAGATCAACGTCAAGCGCGGCGAGACCGAGGTGGCCGGCGGGTCGATCATGGGACTGATGATGCTGGCAGCTTCGATGGGCACGGTCATTGAAATCAGGACCGCGGGTCCCGACGCCGCCGCAGCGATGGACGCTCTATGCAACCTGGTCGCTAATAAATTCGATGAAAAATAAGAGCCGGCCTGGCGGCAGCGGCCGCGAGAAGGTCTTCGAAGGCATCCCAGTTGGCGCCGGTGTGGCCGTCGGCACGATCTACCGCCATGATTCGCGCGCGGTCGTTCAGGTGCGCGAACGGCGCATTCCCGTGACTAAAGTGCGGGCCGAGCAGCACCGCGTTCTCGAAGCCGCGGCCGAAGCGGTCGGCCGTATCGGGACGCTGCAGACTCAGGCCCGCCGCATGACCGGCCCCGCCGGCGAAGAGCTCGGCTATATCCTCGAGGCCTATCAACAAATGCTGGGCGGCTCGCGGCTGGTGCGCGGCGTGCAAAAACGCATCGCCGAGGATCGCATAAACGCCGAGGCCGCGGTGATGAAAGAAATCGGGCTGATGGCCGAGGCTTTCGCGGCCATGTCCGATCCCTATCTGGCCGCGCGCATGGCCGATATTCGTGAAGTCGGCCGCCGCCTGGTGGAAAGCCTTGGAAAGGAAGAGGAAGGAGACTTCGACGATCTGCCGGCTCATGCCGTTATCGTTGCCGACGAGCTCACGCCGGCCGATACCGCACTTCTCGATCCCCGCCGCGTATCGGGCCTGGTCACGATATTGGGCGGCGTGGAGAGTCATACCGCGATTGTCGCCCGCTCGCTGGGGCTGCCCGCCGTTGTCGCCGCCGCCGGCCTGCTCGATGATGCCGCCAACGGTTTGACCATCATTGTCGATGGGGCGAGCGGTATCGTCATCATCGACCCGACCACCGCGACGCTCGCACGCTACCGGCGCAAACGGGCGGGGTTAGCCAAGTCGCAGCAATCTCTGAAAAAACTCAGGTCCGTCCCGGCCGTGACGCGCGACGGCTGCCGCATCGGGCTTCAAGCCAATATCGAGCTTCCCGCCGACGTCGATACCGCGCTGGCCGCCGGTGCCGAAGGCGTAGGCCTTTTCCGCAGCGAGTTCATGTTCATGAACCGCGGTGATCTCCCGGGCGAGGAAGAGCAGTTCGCGGAAATCTGCAAGGTCGTCAAGCAAATGAACGGCCGGCCCGTGACGATCCGCACCCTGGACGTGGGCGCCGACAAATTGGGCGATGTCTTCGGCATGAAGCCCGGCCCGAACCCGGCGCTGGGTTTGCGCGCCATTCGCTTTTCCTTAAGCCGCCGCAAGCTCATGTTGGTTCAGTTGTCGGCGATCCTGCGCGCCAGCGCCTTTGGCCCGGTACGGGTTCTCCTGCCGATGGTCTGCATCGTCGACGAGGTGCGCGAGGTCCGGCGCATGATGAACCGCCTGATTGCCCAGCTCAAACGCCGCCGGGTCAAGATTTCCGATCCGCCCCCGCCGCTCGGGATCATGATCGAGATTCCAGGCGCGGCCCTGGCGGCCGATGCCCTGGCCGCCGAAGCCGACTTCTTCGCTATCGGCACCAACGACCTGACGCAATATACGCTGGCCATCGATCGTTCGGACGAACAGGTGGCCTACCTTTACAATCCCTTGCACCCGGCGGTGCTGCGCTTGATCCAGTTCTCGGCCGAGGCCGCCCTCGCGGCGGGTATTCCGGTATCGGTGTGCGGCGAAATGGCCGGCGATGACCGCATGACGCCGATCCTGCTGGGCTTTGGGATTACCGAGCTCTCGATGTCGCCCAATAGCCTACCGCGCGTCAAAAAACGCATCCTGGACCTCTCCCTGGCGGCCATCAGCGGTCGCGTTCGCCGGATCACCACCGAGTCCGACCCCGTCCAGGTCCAAGCGCTGATCGATGACCTGTGCAAGACCGGGTAAGCCCGCAACCGTTGCCCGCACCCCACCCGGGCTGCTATACGGCCCACGAATCCGTTCCGCCGGGCCGCTGATCCCGGTCGCTATAAATGGGCTCCGATACTTGGCCCGGTCGCAACAGGCTTGGGAATACACACCCAACCGCAATTGGAGACACGCCCGATGAGTGCAGTCGATTACAAGGTCAAGGACATCGCCTTGGCCGCCTGGGGCCGCAAGGAAATGGCCATCGCCGAAACCGAGATGCCCGGCCTGATGGCGCTGCGCGCCGAGTTCGGCGCGACCCGCCCCTTGAAGGGTGCCCGCATCGCCGGATCGCTGCACATGACCATCCAGACGGCCGTGCTGATTGAGACTTTGAAGCATCTCGGCGCCGATATCCGCTGGGCCTCGTGCAACATCTTCTCGACCCAGGACCACGCCGCCTCGGCCATCGCAGCGGTCGGAATTCCGGTATTCGCCCATAAGGGTGAGAGCCTGGAAGAATACTGGGACTACACCCATAAGATTTTCGAGTGGGCCGACGGCGGCACGCCGAACCTGATCCTCGATGACGGCGGCGACGCTACGTTGCTGATCGTGCTTGGCGCCCAGGCCGAAAAGGATCCGTCGGTCGTGGGCAAGCCGAACAATGAAGAAGAAACCGTGCTCTATGCCGCCATTAAGGCGCGCTCGAAGGCGCAGCCCGGCTGGTATTCGAAAGTGCTGGCGGCGATCAAGGGCGTGAGCGAGGAAACCACGACCGGCGTGCATCGCCTGTATCAGATGGCCAAGGACGGCCGCCTACCGTTCCCCGGTATCAACGTCAACGACTGCGTGACCAAATCGAAGTTCGACAACATCTACGGCTGCCGCGAAAGCCTGGTCGACGGCATTCGCCGCGCGACCGACGTGATGATGGCCGGCAAGGTAGCGGTCGTGAACGGCTTCGGCGACGTTGGCAAGGGCTCGGCGGCCTCGTTGCGCCAAGCCGGCTGCCGCGTGATGGTGACCGAGATCGATCCGATCTGCGCGCTCCAGGCCGCAATGGAAGGCTATCAGGTCGTGACCATGGACGATGCCGCGGCCGTGGGCGATATCTTCGTCACCGCCACGGGCAACCTCGATGTCATCACGGTCGATCACGCTCGCAAAATGAAGGACCGGGCCATCGTCTGTAATATCGGCCACTTCGACACCGAAATTCAGGTGGAAGGTCTCAAGAATTTCAAGTGGCACAATGTCAAGCCGCAGGTCGACGAAATCGAGTTTCCCGACGGCAAACGAATCATCCTGTTAGCGGAAGGGCGATTGGTGAATCTCGGATGCGCGACGGGCCATCCCAGCTTCGTCATGAGCGCCTCGTTCAGCAACCAAGTTCTGGCCCAGATCGAGCTGTGGACCAACGGCGCCAAGTACGGAAAGCAGGTCTATGTCCTGCCGAAGCACCTGGACGAGAAGGTTGCTGAGCTTCATCTCGCCAAGGTCGGCGCCACGCTGACCAAGCTGAGTCCGAGGCAGGCGGCCTACATCGGCGTTCCGCCCACCGGTCCCTTCAAGCCCGAGACCTATAGGTATTAGGCGGGCCGCTATTAACCCTGGGGCGCTTCACGCAAGGCACCCCAGGCCCTCGCCTGCACGCTCGCCGATCCCGCGCCGACACGAAAATTTAGACGCAATGCGTGGAGTACGTATGTCAAAGCCGGTTATCGTGATCGGAACCCCGTGTTACGGCGGGCTTGTAACGCGAGGCTATGTGGCGTCGCTGTTGCACGCGAGTTTTGCCTGCATGCAAGCTGGCATCCACCTGAAGATCAATCTCCTCGGGGGCGACGCGCTGATTACGCGGGCGCGCAGTCACATTACTGCAGACTTTCTTGATAAGGGCGATGCCACCCACCTCCTCTTTATCGATGCGGATATTTCCTTCAGCCCAGATCAGCTATTGCGGCTAGTGAATTTCGACAAGGACATGACTGCCGCCATGTACCCGGTCAAAAACATCTTCTGGGAAAAAATCGGCGGCCGAGTCCGGCAAGGCGAGCCTCTGAGCGAAGCCGGGCTAATTTATACGGCTAGGCAGTGCACTGGCGTTGACTTGCGCGTCGAAAACGACTTTGCGACAGCCGAGTACGCGGCGACCGGCTTCCTCCTGATTAAACGCTGCGTTTTTGAGCGAATGACCGAAGCCTATCCGCAGACCAAATTCAAATACCTCGATGCACCGAAGCCGTCCCAGCCGCCGCGCGAGAATCTCTATGCGCTGTATGACTGTATGATCGATCCGTCAACCGGCCACTACATGAGCGAAGACTATGCGTTTTGCAAGCGCTGGCGGGATATCGGCGGTGAAATCTGGATCGATCTCAAGAGCAAACTGACACATGAAGGGCCCTTTCTCTTTCACGGGAATACGACCCAACGCTTTTCGGACCTGCACCAGGTCTGAGAAACGGCCGATGATCCCAGCGGCGAACTCCACCGCACTTGGCCCATACCAATCATACAACTTTCGATCGGGCCGGCGCGTATTGGAAAGTTAATTTTTTCGGGGGCTCCCGGCCGGCCGAACCCTGCCGCCACGATCGTCCGCCCATGATTCGATGGCCTTTGCGGCCTGAGTCCGAAGGCAGTACATTCGGAACCAGCCTGAGGATTTATAGAGGGATACGGTGCCCAGTGAGATTGCGGAGCTGCTGACGCCGGCGGTTATCACCGGACTGATTGCGGTTTTACTGCTGGTTCCGCCGGCGGGCGTCGCGTTGTGGCGCCAGCACCGCCATTGGCGTCGGGCCGAACGCGCCGCCGGGCAGGCCCAATACACCAGCGACGCCGTGCGGGCTGCCCTCGAGACCGCGCCCGAGGGCTATTTCGCCTGGTTCCACCAACCCGGCGGCGACGACGAAGGCGACCTCCTCGACCTTCCCACATTCCGCGACGGCGGCCGCTGTTCGCGGCGACTGGCGGTGCTGCTCGACCAGTTTCGCGGGCTTGAGGCGAGCTTCGCCGAGGTCTGCGAGGGCTTCGAGCCTGACTCCCGCATCCGGCTTCAATCGGTCATCGCCGAACTGCGCGGCGCCGGCCACGGATTTCAGCTTGATTTGACCCACACCGCCACCGGCCGGCGAATCCAGGCCCGGGGTGTCAGGGCCGTCGATGATCAGGGCCGTTCCATGGCCGACATGGTGTGGATGAGCGACGTTACCGAGGGCGTTGCCGCCGTCGATACGCTCACACAGGAAACCGCGGCCCTCAGCCGCGAGCGATATTTGCTCAAGGCCGCCCTCGACGGCATTGCCGAACCGGTTTGGCTGCGTGACGATGACCTGTCGCTGATCTATTGCAACGCCGCCTATGTCAGGGCCGTCGACGCAAAAAGCGCCGGTGACGTCGTCGCGCGCGGCCGCGAGCTGGCGCCCCGCGTCGCCGTGCGCGAAGCCCGCGCCCTGGCGGCGGCGGCCCGGGCCGCGGCGGAAACCCGGCGGGCACCCTTCCACATGGTCATCGACGGCAGCCGCCGGCTGATGGAAGTCACGGAATCGCCGGTCGAAGCCAGTGCTGGAAACCCGTCGAACGGCGGGGAGGCCGCAGCGCCGCTATTCTCCGACGGCAGCGGACGCCTGACCTCGGGCTTTGCCTATGACATTACCCGTCAGGAAGAATTGGAAACGCGGGTCAAACGCGAGGCCGCCGCCCACGCCGAGGTGCTCGAGCGGCTGACGACCGCGATCGCGATCTTCGGTCCCGACACGCGGCTGGTTTTCTTCAATACCGCCTTTTCGCGGCTGTGGCGGATCGACGCGGCCTGGCTCCTCGACGGCCCGAACTACGCCAACTTGCTGGATGCCTTGCGCGGCGAACGCAAATTGCCCGAGGTCGCCGACTTCCCCGCCTATAAGGAAAAGGAACTGGCGCGCTTCAACTCGCTGATCGAGCCCTTGGAAGATGTTTTGCACCTGCCCGATGGCGGCACCTTGCGCCGGGTGATCGCGCCGCATCCCATGGGCGGCCTGCTGACGACCTACGAGGATGTTACCGACAAGCTCGCCCTCGAGCGCTCCTACAACACGCTGATCGCTGTCCAACGCGAGACCATCGACAACTTGCAGGAGTCGGTGGCGGTGTTCGGAGCCGACGGCCGCTTGCGCCTCGCCAACCCGGCTTTCGCCGGATTGTGGCGGTTGAGCCTGGATGCGTTGCGCGAAGGCCCCACCATGAGCGCGGTCATCGAAGCCTTCCGCGATTTCTTCGAAGATCCCGCGATCTGGACACGCCACCGCGCGGTCATGTTGGCCGCCTTGGCGGCCGACCGCGAACGCACGGCGCAACAAGGGCGCGTCGTGCGCCGCGATGGATCGGTCTTGGAGTTCATCTCGGTCCCGCTGCCCGACGGCGGCGTTCTGTTTTGCTATAACGACGTTTCGGCGCCCGAGCGCGTGGCGCAAGCCTTGCGCGGACGCGCCGAGGCGCTCACCGCCACCGACAAACTCCGCATCGAATTCATCACCAATGTCGCGGCGGAATTAGAAGTCCCGGTCTCGACTATTTCCGCCCTGGCCTCGCAGCTGGAGGGCTCCAACGCCGATCCGGCGCGCCAACGCCAACCGACCAAGGGCGGCGCCCAGGCGGCGATCAAGGAAATCCTGGCGGCGGCCCACGCGTTGAAGACTTTGATCGAAGATGTCCGCGATTTGACCGGGGTCGAAGCCGGACAGCATACCCTGCATCTCGATTCTTTCGACATCCGCGACGTGATCGATCGCGTTGGCTCCATGACCCGCGAGGCGGTAAAACGCCGCGGCGTGGCGTTGCGGCTGACCTGCCCCGACGGCGCCGGCTGGATGATCGGTGACGCCGCCCGCATCAAACAGACGCTCTATCATGTTGTCACCGGCGCCTTGAAAAACCTGACCGGCGACACCATCGAGCTATCGGTAGAACGCGCTGCCTCCGGGGACGTGACCTTCGCGATCCGCCATGCCGCCGGCGAAGGCTACGGCGCGGGATTGGGCGTGTATCTCGCCCAGCGCATGGTTGAATTGCACGGCGGCACCCTTGAAATCAGCGCCGAAGACGGCGACACAGTCGTCGCCTGCCGGCTTCCGGCGGGCAATTCACCGGGCCGCGCCGGCGGCCATTCGGGCATCGCGGCGGCTGGACAGTAGATGTTTCGGCTGGCTTCGGAACAGGACACGCGCGCCTTGGGAGCTGCACTGGCGACCCGCGCCCGCCGTGGCGACGTCATTGCGCTCTCGGGCCCTTTGGGCGCCGGCAAGACAACGCTTGCGCGGGGATTTATTCAGAAAATGTCGGAGAGCGATGAGGAAATCGTCAGCCCGACGTTCACGCTTGTCCAGATTTACGAAACACCGGGCGCGCCCATATGGCATTTTGACCTCTATCGTTTGAACAAGCCCGAAGACGCGCTCGAATTGGGGTTTGAGGAGGCCTTGGTGACGGCTATCAGTCTGGTGGAGTGGCCTGAGCGTTTGGGCGAATTCTTGCCGGCTTCGCGCCTGGAGGTGACGCTGTCGATCGCAGGCGATGGTCGCCAAGCACGACTCTCGGGGGGCCCAGAGTGGACAGAACGGATGGCGGCGGTGAGAGAGCATGTCAGCGGAACGTGAAGCCTTAATCGCCGGTTTCCTGGGACGCCACGGTTGGGAGCTGGCCAAGCGCGGCCGCTTGGCCGGTGACGCATCGTTTCGGAAATACGACCGGCTGGAAGATCACCGGGGCAGAGTCGTTTTGATGGACGCGCCGCCGCCCCAAGAGGACGTGCGCCCGTTTGTGCGCATCGCCCGCCACCTCACGGCCCACGGGTTTTCGGCGCCGACCGTTCTGGCCGAGGATGCCGACGCCGGTCTGCTGCTGCTCGAGGATTTGGGTGACGATACTTATACCCGCCTGCTCGCGCGGGGCCACAGCGAGCGCGAGCTCTACGTCCTGGCCATCGACGCACTGATCGCGCTGCATCGCCGGCCTGACGTCGTCCCCGATGGCGTCATCGCCTATGGCCTTCCACGCCTGCTCGAAGAGGTCGGCCGCCTTCATACCTGGTATTTCCCGCTCATCGGCGCGCCGGCGCTTGGGACTCTGCACCGCGATTCATTTGAGGCGATTTGGCGCGAGGCTTTGCCCTTGGCCTGGAAGGCGCCGGCCTCGCTCACGCTGTTCGATTACCACGTCGACAATCTCATGCTGGTTCCGGGGCGGACGGGCATTAAAGCCTGCGGTATCCTGGATTTCCAAGATGCCGTGGCCGGCCCCATCACCTATGACCTCATGTCGCTGCTGGAAGACGCCCGGCGCGATGTCGATCCGGCGCTGGTCGCCGAGCTGAAAGAGCGCTACCTCGCCGCCTTTCCGTCCCTACACGCCGAGGATTTCAAAACGTCGTGGGCGGTCATGGCCGCCCAGCGCCACATGCGCATCATCGGCACCTTCGCCCGCCTCAAGCTCCGCGATCACAAGCCGCACTACCTTCAGCATCTGCCCCGGCTTTGGCGCCACATGGACAAGTGCCTCGAACACCCGGCACTCGCGGACTTGAAGGCATGGCTTGACGTGTATGTGCCGCCCGCCCTCAGGGTATTGTCGGCGTGACGCCCAAGGTCGCCATGCTGCTCGCGGCGGGTCTCGGCACGCGCATGCGGCCCTTGACCGACACGACGCCCAAGCCGTTGATCAAGGTCGCAGGCAAATGCCTGATCGATTGGACCCTCGATCAACTAGCCGCGGCCGGTGTCGGCCGGGCGGTCGTCAACGTTCACCATCACGCGCCCATGCTGATCGGGCACTTGAAACCCCGCGTTCTGCCCGCCGTG
>SHVO01000024.1 GCA_009694245.1 Rhodospirillaceae bacterium
GCTTCAGGGCTCAGCACGTGCGCCCAGGACGCCTGCAATGACCACGCGGCGGCTGGGTTCCAGGATAAGCGAGCAGCAGTTGAGTCGAGCGCGCCGGTCTCAACGTCATAGCGGTTTTCGTCCGGCTCGCGACCGTGAAACCGCGACGCTTCGAACTTCCACGCGTCGTGGACGTAGCCCGCCGTCACCACACCGAAGGTGATATGGGTCGAATCTAGCCAGTGATGGCTGATCGGCGGCTCGGGGCTGTCGCTGATGGACTGACGGTGCATGAATGCCGGTGGGCCGAAGGCCGGCTCGCCGGGGAGGCCTGCATAAACAAAAAGACTCTGGGTGTCGTTCAAGCGATGACTGTAAGAGGCTGAGGCTTCCATGATCAGGTCGTGCGGGTGCTGTCGGTCGATCAGCGGCGTCAACCCATCGGCAGATTCGCCCGACGCCAGCAACAGCGGCAGCCCAGATTTGCCCATAAAGGGATCGGGGCTGATCATGGCGCGGAATTGCAGGGTGTCGCCGGAGTCCAAGCTACGCTGCGCCATAGCCATGATCATGCCCGAGACAAAGGTCTTCTTACCGCCCCGCGGGCCCTCTTGCCGATCATAGACGCTATTCAGAAGCGCGTGCCCCATCAGCATCCAATCGCCGCTCATAAACTGAAGACCGCCATGAGCCGAGGTATCGGGTTGCCAGGACGTGCCAGAGGCTTCACGCGCCATGTCGTATGGCCCCAAAGCGCCCTCCATGGCAATGTCGTGGTCCATATCGTGGTCCATGGCGCTCATGTCATGCCCTTCGTGAGCGCTGTGATCCATGTTTCCGCTTGCCCCGGCTCCCGAGAAGTCCGGGGCCGGCGTTGCCGTGGTCTGCGCGCGCGGGGATTCTGCGGTTCCGATCGACAACAGTGCGATTGGCAAGACAGCGCAGCGAAATTTCATTGAACGCCCGGGTAAACCGTGACTGGAAGAAATATCTACGCAGGTGAACGATGACTACGGAGACTTTCGCATGAAAACTCGCATGACGCGACGCAAACCTCAATGGCTGATGCAGTGGCGGCGTTCACTTCCCCGCCACCACCGTGATCTCGACCAAATATTCCGGCGCCGCCAGCTTGGCCTCCACGGTCGTACGCGCGGGACAATGGCCTGCCGGCACCCAAGCGTCCCAGGCCTTGTTCATGTCGGGGAAAGACTTGATGTCGGCGAGGTAGATCGTGGCGGATAGAGTTTTCTGCTTGGCTGATCCAGCGCGCGCCAGAAGATCGTCAATCTGTTTCAGGATCGCGACCGTCTGGCCCGTAACGTTGGCGACATCCTTATTGACCTGACCGGCGAGATAAATCGTGTCGCCGTGGACCACCGCCTGGCTCATGCGGGGTCCGGTATCGAAACGTTGAATTGTGGTCATCAATTCTCTCCTCATTTGATTTTCAACCTACCCCGCATTGATCCGAGGACGATGCATGGGGCCGCTACTGTACCAGCTCCCGGGTTTTCAAGAACGCAATCTGGGGATTGTCTTCAATCGTTCGATTCAGGTGCCAGGCGTTGCGCGCGAGAAAAACCGGCGCATTGTCGTGGTCATCGGCGACGGCAACGCGGTTCGTGTCCATGAACTTCTTGAGAGTCGCTGCGTCCGCCGCGCGGAGCCAGCGCGCGGTATGGAGTTCCGATTTCTCGAATCGCACGGCGACCTCGTACTCCGTACGGATGCGGTCGGCGAGCACGTCAAACTGCAAGCTGCCGACCACGCCGACGATCCAGTCGGTGCCAAAGCGGGGCTTGAACACGCTGGCCGCGCCTTCTTCAGCAAGTTGCTGGAGCGCGCGGCCCAAGTGCTTGGCCTTGAGCGGGTCCGAGGGCCGCACGGTTTGCAAGAGTTCCGGAGCAAACGCCGGGATGCCGGTGAAATGCAGCGTCTCGCCCTCGGTCAGGGTATCGCCGATCCGCAAGTTACCGTGGTTGGGAATGCCGATAATATCGCCGGGCCAGGCGTCTTCAGCCGTCTGGCGGTCCTGGGCCATGAACAATTGCGGGCTGGCGATGTTGAGCGTTTTCCCCGAGCGCACGTGCAACAGCTTGGCGCCACGCCTGAAGTGACCCGACGAGAGGCGCACAAAGGCGATCCGGTCGCGGTGCTTGGGATCCATGTTCGCTTGGATCTTGAATACGAATCCGGAGACCTTGGCTTCCTCGGGATCAACTTCGCGCTCCTGCGCGGCCTGTGGCTGCGGCGGAGGCGCCAACTCGGCTACGCCCCGCATAAGCTCGCGCACACCGAAATTGTTCAATGCGCTTCCGAAATAGACCGGTGTCATATGCCCTTCGAGGTAGGCGTGGCGGTCGAAAGGCCGACACAGGCCGCGCACCATGCCCACGTCCTCGCGCAGCTTCTTGACGGCGCTCAAAGGCAGCAACTCGTCGAGCTTCGGGTCGTCAAGGCCGTTGCACTCTACCCCCTCACCTACCTTCTCACCCTTGCTACGCGCCATCAGGATCAAACGGTCATGGACGAGGTCGTAACACCCCAGAAAATCCCTGCCCATGCCGATGGGCCAGCTTAGCGGGGAAACGTCGAGAGCCAAGCGGTGTTCGATCTCCTCCAGCAGCGAGAATGGATCTTGTCCCTCGCGATCAAGTTTGTTGATGAAGGTGGCAATGGGCATGTCGCGAAGCCGGCAGACCTGGAACAACTTCAGAGTCTGAGCTTCGATGCCCTTGGCGCAATCCAGCACCATCACGGCGGAGTCGACGGCCGTCAGCGTGCGGTAAGTGTCTTCGCTGAAATCTTCGTGCCCAGGCGTATCGAGAAGATTGAAGGTGTGACCGTCGTAGTCATAGGTCATGACCGCCGATGTTACCGAAATTCCACGCTCTTGCTCGACCTTCATCCAATCGGAGCGCGCGCGGCGGCGCTCGCCCTTGGCCTTGACCGCGCCGGCCAGCTGAATGGCGCCACCGAACAGCAGCAGTTTCTCGGTGAGCGTGGTCTTACCGGCATCAGGATGCGAGATGATCGCAAAAGTCCGCCGCCGGGCGATTTGTTCTTGAAGGCTTGTCATTTCCTAACCTTCAAACGCATCGAGCTGTAGCGTCACGCGCAAACCGTCGAGCGTTTCCTTCACTTTGATCTGGCAGGCCAGACGCGAAAACTCCATGCGGTAGTCGGAGTTGTCCAGCAAATCCGATTCCTCGCCGCCGGGCCGACCCACCTTGTCCATCCAGCCGGGGTCGATGGCGACATGACAAGTCGCGCAAGCCATGGCGCCGCCGCATTCGGCGCGGATCGGCAATCCCGCGTTGCGCAAGGTTTCCATGAGCGAACTCGCGGACCCCGCCGTGACCTCGTGGACGGCATTATCCGGCAGCGTAACAACGATCTTCATGAAGGCCCTTCTAAGCGGTTCCAGGGCCAACGGATCGCGACGGCAAATTGCTACGAAACGCCCAGTTTGGCCTGGATGGCGGAGCTTGAGGTCGTGTGTTCGAACCTCAGCTTTTGGTTGGGCCTTGCATAATGGAAACAGGCATGGGCCATCAAGGCCGATTCGTGGAAACCGGACAAGATGAGCTTCAATTTCCCAGGGTAGGAGCACATGTCGCCGATGCAGAAAATGCCCGGCGTGCTGGTCTCGAAGCTTTCCGTCGACACCGGCACGCGGTTATTTTCCAGGTTGATGCCCCAATCGGCGATCGGACCCAACTTCATCGTCAGGCCGTAGAAGGCCAACATAGCGTCGCAGGGTACGTCGAATTCGCCCTTTTCGGAGCTTTTCAGCGTTACCGAGCGGAGTTGCCCGTTCTCGCCGTTCATGCGCAGAATATCGCCGATGGCCAGGTTGACCTTGCCCTCTTTGACCAGAGCGTACATCTGGTCGACGGTAGCCTGCACGCCGCGGAACTCGTTGCGCCTGTGCACCAGCGACATGCCGGCGACGACCGGATTGAGATTCACGGTCCAGTCCAAGGCCGAATCACCGCCGCCGGCGATCAGCACGTTCTTACCGCGGAACTGTTCCATCTTGCGAACGGCATAAAAGAGCGATTTGCCCTCGAACTCCTCCAGCCGCTCGAGTTTGGGCTTCTTCGGCATAAAACTGCCGCCGCCGCCGGCGATCACCACCACCGGCGCCTCGATCACGGTGCCGATATCGGTGACCATGCGCCAATGGCTGTTGTCGAGCCGCTCAATTTTTTCCGCCATCTGCTGAAAGTGGAAGATTGGCTTGAAGGGCGCGATCTGTGCCATCAGGTCGTTGGTCAATTCTTGGCCATTGACCTTCATACGGCTCGGAATATCGAGAATTGCTTTTTCGGGATACAGCTCCGCGCATTGGCCGCCGGGACGGTCGAGAATGTCGACGACGTGAGCCGCGAGCCCCAAAAGGCCGAGTTCGAACACCGCGAACAGGCCCACAGGGCCGCCGCCGATAATGATTACGTCAGTCTTATGCGACTGGCCGCCAGCGTCAGGCATGGTCTCTCCCTCCCCGGAGAATGCATACACACAGACCAAGTGCGCACAGTGACCAACGAACCAACGTCAGGACACAGGCTTGTTCGATACAGACTTCGCGAGGTAGTCCGACCACTGTTCCGGCGTATCAAGATCAGTAAGGATGCCAGTGTCCCCAAATTCAACCTCGTAAACAAGGGACTCGTTAGCCCCGATCAGATGCCGCGCGCCAACGTCGCCGGAGACCCCGCGCATATCCTCGAAAAAGCGCCGGGCCCAGAGCACCGGATTGCCGCGTTTGCCGTTGTGAACAGGAACGCCGATAGCCCGGTCGGCGGCTGGGTCAAAGCCGGCGATCAACCGGTTTACGTGCACCGCCGTCACCCCGGGCATATCACCGAGGCCGATGACGGCGGCGGCAATGTCCGGCGCCAGGGCCTCGACGCCGACCTTGAGCGAGGTCGACAGCCCTTCGGCGTAGCGTGGATTGTGGACAAGGGCCACATCGAGCCCCGCCAGGGCCACCCGCACCTCATCCTCCTGATGACCCGTCACCACAACGACCTGCGCAAGCCCGGCCGCCCGCAAGGCCTCGACAGTCCGGCGTACCAGGGGCGCGCCTTCGATCTTCATGAGCAATTTGTTCGCCGGACCCATACGGCGCGATTGGCCGGCGGCCAGCACCACCGCGCCGACCCGGATTTCCGGCGCCGGGCGCGATTCGGTGGCGCTTTGTCGCGATGTCAGTATCTGTACCGCGCTTTCGCGCGGTAGGGGGCGGCTCGGGGTATCCACCAGCAATCCGCCGACGCCCAGGGCCATGATGTCGTTTGCAGTCACCGCGATCCCGGCAGCCAGACGCTGCATCACCCAGTCGACGCCGTTCAATTTGGGCGAACGCGCGCAGCCCGGCAGAACCAGCACCGGAACCATGCCGATGTGACCCAAGACCAGCAGATTGCCGGGATCAACAGGCATCCCATAGTGGTCGATGACGCCCCCGGCCGCGACAATACCCGCCGGCACAACGTCGCCGCGATCGACTGTGGCCGACGCGCCCGTCACCAGCACAATCTCAGCACCACCGGCGATGGCCGAGCCAATTTCATCCGCCACATCGGCGGCGGTATGGGCGGTGCGGGTCGCGCTCACCGTGGTTCCGCGAAGGGCGGCGATACGTTGCCGGGTAATCTCCTCGGTGGACGCTACAACGGAAGGCTTGAGTCCCGGCGTGACAGTGCTCACCAATGCAAAACGCAGCTCGCGAAAGGGCTTCAAACTTACCGCCGCTCCACCAAGCGCGCCTTCAACGCCTGCCAAGACATCCCTCGTCACGGCGAAGGGAATGATCTTGACGGTCGCGACAGTCTGTCCGGCTTTGACGGCCTGCTTATCCGCTAGGGAAGCGATGGTCACGCTCTCGCTAACGAGATTGGCGGCGGTGACGGCAGCTGCGTCGATGCAAACAACGCCGTCGTGTGCGGCTGCCAGGTTGCATCGCCCGGTGCGCGCGGCTGAAGGCGCGACGTCCACGCCGGCAAGGCGTTGCGCTATGCGTGCAGCTGCCACATCCTCGGCGACATCGCCTTCCTCGATCCGCGCACCGATGACGTCCTTCACGCCTGCGGCCCGTAAGGCCGCGATGTCGGCCTGGGTGAGCACGTCACCCTTCTTCAGGGTTAGCCCCTCGGCTCGGAATGTATGGGCAAGGATAATTCCGGCGGCGTCCTCAGTCGCGAATGGCCCGAACTTCATTCCGCCTCCGCCCGCAAACTTTCAATCACTTGCGCCATGATCGACACGGCAATCTCGGCAGGCGTCGCGGCATTGATGTCAAGACCGACGGGGCCGTGAATGCGCGCGGTGTCGGCGGCGCTAAACCCCATGCCGCTTAAACGTTCGAGCCGTTGGGCATGGGTCTTCCGGCTGCCCAAGGCGCCGATAAAAAAGGCCTTGGAGCGCAGGGCCGCCGCCAGGGCGGGATCATCCAGTTTTGGGTCGTGCGTTAGGGTGACGACCGCTGTGCGCGCATCTGGTGCAACTTGTTTCATGCCGTCGTCGGGCCATTCAACGATGGCCTGGATATCCGCGAGCCGTCCGGCGCGCACGAAGGCTTCGCGCGGGTCGATCACAACGACATCGAATCCCGCAAGACTTGCGATAGGTGCGAGCGCCTGGGCGATATGAACCGCGCCGACAATAACCATACGTGCCGGCGGACTGTAGACCCGGACGAAAAGTCCGCCGTTTACCTCGGTATCCATCACCCCCGACCGATTAGCGGATACGCGACGTCGGACCTCGTTGAGCTGCGGGGCGGTGAGAGACAAATCGCCGTGTGCGACAGTCTCATCGACCAGAGATTGCCGGCCCGATTGGATATCGGTAACCGTGGCAAAAGGCTGCTTCTGGTGCCGCCGGTCGACCACAAGGCGCAAGAAATCCTGCCTCACGTGATGGGCTCGACAAGAACCTGGACACGGCCGCCGCAGGCCAGGCCCACCTCCCAAGCGACTTCATTGCTGACGCCGTATTCCAACAGTTTGGGCCGCCCCGTTCCAATGACCTCCTGAGCAGCCTCCACCACCGCGCCTTCGATGCAGCCGCCCGAAACCGAGCCCGAGAAATCGCCGTTTTCCAGCACGGCCATGTGGCTGCCGACCGGCCGTGGACACGATCCCCAAGTGGCGATGACGGTGGCCAGGGCGGCTTTTTTGCCGTCGGCGAGCCAACGGCTTAGTTGATTCAAAGGATCGGGTACCGCGCCCGTCATATTAACGCCCCCTTCTTCAAGCCGCCTCACGGTCTGCCTTCGGCGGCGCCGACAAGGCCGCGATCAGGGCAGCCAAACTGTCGAGATTGTGCACCGGGCGGAAATCGTCGACATGCGGGAGCATGGCGCGGATGCCCGCCGATTTGGGCTCAAAGGCAGCGTAGCGCAGAAGCGGATTAAGCCATATCAGCCGTCGGCACGACCGGTGCAATCGTTGCATTTCTACCGCCAAACCGGTGCCGCCATCGCGGTCTAGCCCGTCAGAAATCAGGAGGACTAGCGCGCCCTGGCCCAACACCCGCCGCGACCACAATCGATTGAACTCGCCCAGAGTCTGGCCAATGCGCGTGCCGCCAGACCAGTCCTTCACCGAAGTTGCAACCCGCGCCAGGGCTTCATCGGGATCGCGGTGCGCCATCTCGCGTGTCACATTGGTCAGGCGCGTGCCGAACAGGAACACCTGCACCCGATCACGATCGATGGTGACGGCATGAAGAAAGTGCAAGAGCATTCGGGCATAGGCTGCCATGGAGCCGGAGATATCGCAAAGAACGACCAGCGGCGGACGGCGGACAACGCGCCGTTTGCGTTGCAAAGCAATGACGCCACCGGCGCGGACCATGGCCCGCAATGTCGCACGCGCATCGACCCTGCTGCCGGAAGGGCTCGTCCGATAGCGGCGCGTCAGAACATCGGGGATGGGTAAGCGCAAGGTCGCCATTAACCTTTTTGCTTCCGCCATTTCGCCAGCGCTCATGGACTCAAAATCCTGCCTCCGCAGTCGCTCGGCCGCCGACCAGCTCGCGATCATTTCCGGTATTTCGCCGGGCGGCCCCGATTGGTGCGGGGTACGGCGTAAAGCAAAAGCCTCGTCGATACGCCGGGACATTGGCCTGGCGATCGGGTTTTGCATCTCGGCCTTGGCGGCATCCTCAAGTAAAAAACTTTGGGCGGTACCACCGTTCGCACGCCAGAAACGCTCAAAGGCCATACGGAACAGTTCGCTCTGCGCGTGACGCTCGACCAACACCGCATGCAGCGCATAAAACACGACTTCGCGGTCGGCGATGTCAATGGCCTGAAGCGCCTCGAGAGCTGCGATCACCTTGCCTGGGCCCACGGCCAAGCCGGCGCGACGCAGGATGCGGGCGAATTGCATCACATTCGCGGCCAGAGCTGTCATTACTGTGCAGCCGATTTCATGGGGCGGCAGCCTTGCGCGCCTGCTCGACGCCGCGTTGCGTGATTTCGCCGCGCACCCGCGAAATATCGTCCTGATATTTGAGAACGACGCCCAGCGTGGCTTCCACTGTCTCGCGATCCAGCTCGGAAGCATCGAGGACCATGAGCGCCTGCGCCCAGTCCAGGGTTTCGGCGAGGCCGGGCGGCTTGAACAATTCCAGGCCGCGCAGCATCTGGACGAATGCCACGACCTGGGCGCTGAGCTTGTCGCCGGCTTGGGGGACACGAGCCTTCAAGATTTCGCGTTCGCGCTCAGCAGTTGGATAGTCGAGCCACTGATAGAGGCAGCGGCGCTTTAGCGCGTCGTGAATCTCGCGTGTGCGATTGGACGTGACGATAACGATCGGTGGCTCCACGGCGCGCATTGTCCCTATTTCGGGGATGGTGATCTGGTAGTCGGAAAGCACCTCCAGCAGAAAGGCCTCGAAGGGCTCATCGGTGCGGTCGAGCTCGTCGATCAACAGCACAGGCGCACCGTTCCTGTGCGGCTGCAGGGCGGCGAGCAGCGGGCGTTGGATTAGATATTCGGCGCTGTAGATGTCCCGGCCGAGGGCACCATCGTGGCCTCTCCCGGCGGCCTCTGCCAAGCGAATGGCCATCATTTGGCGGGGATGGTTCCACTCATAGACCGCGGTGGCGATGTCGAGCCCCTCGTAGCATTGCAGGCGCACAAGGTCGCGACCCAGGGTCGAGGCCAGCACCTTGGCGACTTCGGTCTTGCCGACGCCCGCCTCGCCCTCAAGGAACAGGGGGCGTCTGAGCTTCAGCGCGAGGTAAAGCGATGTCGACAGGGCACGATCGGGAACATATCCACCGCGCCGCAGAAGGGCGGCCGTGTCGTCTACGGAGGCCGGCATTAGCGTGGCGGGGGTATGGTCGGGCACGCTGTTTCCAGACTTCGCAGAATGGTTGAGGAGGCGCGGATCATTCTATACACGCGCCAATCGGGCGAAACCAATCGCCCACAGGATACCGATTCGACGCCGTATCGACGCCTAAACCCTCAACCCAGCCGGCCGTTCTCGCAACAACCTGTAGGGGGTGTGAGACGGCTTACACACAAAATAACGTGACAAAGCCCGGATTCTTTGAGATGATTCCCAAAGAAACGCGGGGACCCACCAATATTCCATGACGCGAGCGCGCCATCAGGGCCATCGAAACGAGGACTTCAGCCTCGATCCGTCGCCGCAAACCTCGGTTCACGCCCCCCGCGGCTTTGGCGATTCCCAGCTTCCACTTTTTCTGAACGCGCCTCCCTCGCCGGGAGGTGTTGTCGTTTCTACAAGCCCCAGCAGCAGCGAAGGAGGTCCCAGAGATCCGGTTGAATACCCGGCGTCCGGCACCCGTCGGCACGGGTCGTTGAACGAGAACAAATTTCAGGAGCAAGACATTCAAATGGGCAAGCGATCAGCTCGTTTCAAGAAGCCATTACGCGACGGCAAATCTGACTTCCAGCTCCACGCGATCCCGGGCGGTTGGGACCCAATCGAGGATCGGCGCGACCAAAGTTTTATCCGCAATGTCAAACCTCGCAGCGACGGCCAGCAACTTCTCATGAAAGCGATCGACAGCCAAGCGCTGACGCTCGCTCTGGGTCCTGCCGGTACGGGAAAAACTTACCTCGCGATCGCCGCCGCAGTGAAGGCCCTCGATGAAGGGCGCATTGACCGCATCGTGCTCTCTCGCCCCGCCATAGAGGCCGGTGAAGCCCTGGGATATTTGCCCGGCACCATGGAAGAAAAGATGTCGCCGTATTTGCGGCCCCTGTACGACGCTCTATCCGACCGCCTTGGCAGCAAGCGCCTCAGACAGTACATGTCCGACGGCACCATCGAGATCGCGCCCATCGCTTATATGCGCGGGCGCACACTCAACAATGCTTTTGTGGTGATCGACGAAGCCCAGAACTGCACCTACACCCAGATCAAGATGCTGCTCACGCGTCTCGGCTGGCATTCGACCATGGTCATTACTGGCGATCCTGACCAAACCGACCTTTTGCCGGGCATGTCGGGCCTTACGGACATCGCCGGAAAACTCGAGGCTTTAAGCGATATCGCGGTCGTGCGGTTGTCGAAGGTGGATGTCGTGCGCCATCCGCTCGTGGCTTGCATGCTCGCCGCGCTCTAGAAACACGAAACCGCCCTCAACAGGCTTGAGAGCGGTTTTACGAGGTGCGTCCCTGAAACTTGGGGCGGTACGCAAGTGCCGCCCCCTTTTTTTGTGCCGCGACAGCGACTCCACCACAAATGCTGAGTCGGACCAAGCGAAGTCATCGTGAATTTTGCAAGACGGAAAATTGCCAGATATCGTGGCATCCCTGGCCCAAACGACCACCCCTGGACGCACGGGTGCAAGACCGGCTCTGGTAGGCGCCGTCACCGGTCGAATACCGCCGCCAATATCCGCGCGACGTGGGTCTGGCCGAGCGAATCCAGCCTTACGCCGGCCGCCACGAAATAGACCGTGAGGGCGTTGAAAGCATCGGCTTTCTGTTCGGCTGGCGGCCGCGCGACGCTTTGGTCGGCGCCGCCGGCTGCGAGCGCGTGGAGCGCCAAGATCTGGAGTTGCTCCAGATCGATTTCAGATTGCTTGATGCGCTCCCTGAGGGCCGATGCCGCGGCGCGGTCGGAGCCCGCCAGAGCCGAAGTTTCAATGACCGCCTTGAGGTTTTGGCGGCATATGCGCATGGGCGCGATGAGGGTTCCCTGCCATTCCCGCGACAGTTTCAACGCCGCATCGAGAGATTTGGCGAGAGCGGCAGTGCCGGCCCCGCGGGAAGCGAGCCAGGCACAAAACAGCACCATGTTGACATCGGCGCCAAGGCGATTTTGCAAAGCGAGGCAGGCCTGCTCGACGCCTGGCTGGGCATAGGCCCAAACGGCGAAGTCCCAGAGCAGATTGCCTTTGGCGATAGTCTCGACGACAGCGTTCGTCACAGCCTACCCCTGGCGCCTCGGTAAACGTGGCTTTACGGCCGGGAAGTGGCCGCCAGGTTCACCCCAGCGGCGCACAAGACCCAGATCCAGGTCGAACAAATCCAACACCCGACCTACCGTATGGTCAACGAGGTCTTCAATGGATTCCGGCTTGGCGTAAAAGCCGGGAAGTGGCGGCGCGATTATGGCGCCGATCTCCGAAGCCTGGGTCAAGGTGCGCAGGTGCCCGGTGTGGAGGGGGCTTTCGCGCACCATCAGGACCAAACGGCGGCGCTCCTTCAAAACAACATCGGCGGCGCGCGACAGTAGCGAGGACGTAACGCCGGTCGCGATTTCCGATACCGTCCGGATCGAACATGGCGCGATGATCATGCCTCCGGTCTTGAAGGAACCGGACGATATGGCGGCGGCCATGTCGGTATTGGCGTAGACCGTATGCGCGAGCGCCTTGACGGCGGCGACTTTCAAATCGGTCTCGTAGGCCAAGGTCACTTCGGCCGACTTCGACATGACGAGATGGGTCTCAACTCCGGCATCCCGGAGCACCTGGAGCATGCGCACGCCATAGACGATGCCGGACGCGCCGCTAATCCCGACAATCAGGCGGTAGGGGCCGCCGTCGGGCAAGTGGGTCTTGGCAATCGAACGCGAACGTGAAGTCATGAATTACCGTAAACCAGGGTGGAACGCCCGTTCATACCTGGGGACCGCCCCCCTTGCCTCTTGCGTAATCTTGCAAATTTCGGAATCGCGATACTAGCCTTATCCGCCGAATCTTCCTAAAACAAGCGTGCGAGTTGGTTCTTGAGGACCATCGCGGGGCGATCCTGGGTCATTTATTTGGGGAAGATACTTATGGCAGGCAAGGACATCGCTATCACCGGGAAAGACGGCTCGTTTGGCGGCTATTTGGCGACGCCAGGGAGCGGCAAGGGGCCCGGCGTTGTGGTAATTCAGGAAATCTTCGGCATAAATCCTTGGGTACGCAGCGTGACCGACTGGTACGCAAGCCAAGGCTACATGGCCCTGGCGCTGGACCTATTCTGGCGGATCAAACCCGGCGTCCAATTGGACCCGACCAAGGAGGCCGAGTTCAAAACCGGGCTCGAATACTATAACAAGTTCAGTGTCGACAAAGGTGTCGAAGACATTCAGACGACCATTTCGACGCTCAGGACCCTCGCGGGCTGCACCGGCAAAGTGGGCAACCTTGGGTTCTGCCTCGGCGGCCTGTTGTCATATCTTGCCGCCGCCCGCACCGATACCGATGCCAGCGCCAGCTATTACGGTGGCGGGATCAACACGAAATTGGCCGAGGCCGCCAAGATCAAAAAGCCGACACTCATTCATCTGGCCGGCAGCGACGACTACATCCCTGCCCCGGCCCAAGAGGAAATCAAAGAGGGCGTTAAGGGCAACCAGCAGATAGCGGTACACGTTTACGCTGGCACCGCCCACGGCTTCTGCCGCGACATCGATCCAAAGCATTACGATGCGCCCGCCTGCAAACTGGCCCACGGACGAACAGTCGAACTTTTCAAAAGGGCCCTGGCGTAACTTTCCACGCCTTTAACAAAGCAAGGATTAAACAAATGGAAATTTATGGCGCAATGCTCTCTCCGTTCATGGCCCGCGTCGTGTTGGCCGCACGTTTCAAAGGAATAAAGCATAAGGTGTTGATGCCCAAGGACGGCATCAAGAGCCCGGCCTTTCTTAAAATGAACCCCTTAGGCAAAATGCCGGTCGTGAAGGACGGGTCGACGGTTCTGTTTGAATCGGCCGTTATCGTTGAATATCTGGAAGCGAAGTATAAAAGGAAGCGCATCGTGCCGAGCGCCGCCAAGGCGGGCGCGCAGGCCCGCCTGATCGGCGCGATATTTGACGAGTACGCACAGGCGGCGATTCTCGCGCTGTTTCCCCACATCGACCCGGCCAAGCGCGACCAAGCTGTGGTCGATGCCAAGCTGGCGGAACTCAGCAAGGCGCTCGATATCGTTGAAAAGATGATATCCGCGAAGCCCTACGCTGCGGGGGCCAAGTTCACGATCGCGGATTGTTATGCCGTGCCCGCGCTCTTTTTCGTGGTCACCTTCGCACCGCGATTCGGCGTCGCCGATCCGCTCGGCGGCCGTAAGAAGCTGGCCAAATATTTGGCCAAGGCAAGAAAGGACAAGCTACTCGGCGGCGTGCTCACCGAAATGGAGATTGGACTTAAACAATGGGAGAGCGCTAAGAGCTGACGATTTGTTCGGCGCGGCGCGCCTAAATCAACCGAATGTCCTGAGCGCGCCACCGTGAAACAACAGCGGCGTCTTGCCGATGTTGAAGATTCGGCGCACGCTTCCGACAATGATGTCGTGATCGCCGCCGGGATAGCGGGCGGCGACGACGCATTCGAAGTAGACCACGCACCCCTCGATCAGCGGCACGCCCGAAAGTCCGGTGTGCACTTTCACGCCGCTAAATTTGTCGCTTGCAGGCCTCGCGTACTTGGTCGCGAGGCCTTCCTGGTCCGCCGAAAGAACATTCACGGCGAAGGGGTCGTCGACCTGGAAGCCGGCGAAGCTGGTTGAATTTCCGGCAATGCTCCAAAGGATGAGGGGCGGATCCAATGAGAGTGAATTGAAGGAGCTGACGGTGATGCCCACGGGCTCGCGAGTTGGCGATAAGGTGGTCATGCAGGTGACGCCGGTGGCGAACTGGCCAAGCGAATTGCGAAACTGCCGGCGTGCTTCCTCGCTGCCGCCCGGGCCCATCCCGGCGCGGCCCTCGATGACCAGTTCACGGCCGATTTCGGCCCCGGCGGCGCTGCCAGCTTTCGCCGGAATTGTCATCAGCGCCGTTCGTCGATGCCGTGAACCGAAGCCTCCACCGGACCGGGTAACATCGAATCGTCCAAAATATCCAAACCCTTGGCGAGCCGCGAGTTGGGAAGCCCGTAGAACAGGTAGATGGCCGCACCGAGGACCAAATAACCCCCGAGAATGCTCGCGGGAATGGTGTCGCCGGCGAGGGCTTTTTGGATGATGTCCTCGATCAGCGGCACCGCCATGATCGCCGCGAAGAGCATGCCGAGCATCGGCGCGGTCCCGATCCAATAGCGGCCGTCGCGATCATGCCATGACGTGACCAGCCAGATCAACGTGACCGCGACGACGGCAGCAGCCCCGTAATCCGTCCACGGCGATTGCATGAGGAATCTAAAAATGGCAAGGCCGGCAAACGCGAGCAGCCCCGTAACCAGGACCCGGGCCCGGGCCGAAACAAAACCGCCACCCAGCGGAACCCGAAACGGCCGATGTAAATCGGCCCGGGTCGTTCGCAGGTGCATGACGGTCAGGCAGACGATGCCGAAGGCAAGCGCGGTACCGAGACTGACAAGATCGCCGAGGATTGTGATCGGCAGAAGCGATGACGCCACAGCGATCAAAATCCCGAGCACAATCGTGCCAATCCAGGGCGTGCGGAACTTCGGATGGATGACGGCGAAGGCTTTGGGCAGCAATCCATCCCTCGCCATGGAAAAGAACACACGCGACTGGCCGTAGGTCAGAATCAACATCACCGATGTCAAACCTCCGACCGCGCCGACCTTAATCAGGAACGAGAACCACGGCATACCCATGCGATCCACGGCCACGGCGATCGGCTCGGGCACGCCCAGCTCCTTGTACGACACAACACCGGTGAGGACCGCCGCCACGGCAATATAAATAATCGTGCAGACCAGCAATGATCCGAGAATCCCAATCGGCATATCGCGGCTGGGGTTCTTGGCTTCGGCGGCCGCCGTCGAGACCGCCTCGAAGCCGACATAGGCGAAGAAGATCACCGAGGCTGCCCGGAACACGCCCTGGACCCCATAAACAAATCCTCCCTGGTTGGGCGGTATAAACGGCGTCCAGTTCGCCGGCTCGATGAACCCCACGCCCATGACAATGAAGGCGATCAATACACCGACCTTGATGAAGACGATGACGTTGTTCACCTTCGCCGATTCCGAAACGCCGATAACCAGGAGCGCGGTGACCATCAGAATGCCGCCCGTGGCGACGAAGTTGAAATTGTCGGTAACGCTGAAAATCAGGTGACCGGTGGAATCCGCGGCCGACTGAATCATCGAGTGTGCGAACTCGGGCCGGACCAGGATTCCGAAATCCTTGAGAAAACTCGTGACATAGCCGGACCACCCAGCGGCCACAGTGGCAGCGGCCACGCCGTATTCCAATACCAGCAGCCAGCCCATGATCCAGGCGGCCAGCTCACCCATGGTCGCGTAGGAATAGGTATAGGCCGACCCCGCCACCGGCATGGTCGATGCCAGTTCGGCGTAGCACAGACCGGCAAACGCGCAAGCCGTGCCCGCGATGACGAAGGACAACATGACGCTGGGACCGGCGAAGTTCGCCGCGGCATTGCCGGTCATGACGTAGATGCCTGCGCCGATGATGCAGCCGATGCCGAGAAAAATCAGGTTCATGGGTCCGAGCGTGCGCTTGAGATGGTGCGAGGTGGCTTCACGCTGAATCTGATCGATGGATTTCTTAATGAAAAATCTATTGCCGCCTGGCGCCCCTGCCGACATGTGATTCGCCCCCATTGGCCCGTGGACCGACCCGCCGAAGGTCATAACGTTAAAGACAGCCCCCGCCTGCCGCAACTGGCGTCAGGCGCGCTCGGCAGAGGTTTCCTAGCAAGATGGTTGGGCGCGGCAGCATTGCGCCGGTTGGCCCATGCCAAGACCTTTGGGCGTCACCCCGGGCACGTGTCTAATCTATTGATAAATATAGAATTATTAAAGGACCCTGGCCCCGGCACGAATGCTGCTTCCTTAGTACCGGAAGAGCCGCACGAGCGGCCGAAGCCATAAGGAAATAGACCATGTCTGTTATCGATTTCATTGCCGTCCGCCGTCGCCAGGACAATACCAAGGTCGAGGAACCGCGTTCGGCCGCCGCTGACAAAGTCAAGAACGGTCAGGCGCCGCTGACGGCGAGCCAGTTCACCCGCCATGTGACCCACATTATCGAGGATGAGATGCGCCGCTCGCTCAAACGCCACGTCGACGTCATCGACCCCCGGGAGATGATTGACCTCGCGAAAATGCTCGCCGAATTGAAAGCCAAGTATATCGGCATGACCCTGACAATCGCATCCAACCGGACGCCCATGACGGACGCGGAATTGGAGCAGTTGCGCAACCTGCGCGTAAAGATCTAGGAACTCGAAGCCGCCTACAACGAGTTGAACGAAGCCATCGCTTCCCAGCTGGTCGAAGTGCACGGCATCGTCAAGGAATAGAGCGTCCGCCCGAAGTCAGTTCGGGCCGCTCAAGAAGGTGACCACACACCTCTCATGAGGTGAACACACCCCGGGTTCCGGCCAGAAGGGCCGGCCCGGGTTTTTTCTTGTCCGGACCGCGCCATTGCCGGAAAGTTCCAACGTCGCATGAAGGACCGCGAGCCGGGCACAAACGGAGTTCGAGATGGCACCGACGATTTACCACAATCCGCGATGCCGCAAGTCTCGCGAAACCTTGGCCCTGCTTGAAAAGCGCGGCGCGAAGCCGCGGATCATCGAATATCTGAAAACCCCGCCCAGCGCTTCAGATCTGAAAGCCCTCGCCCGCATGCTCGGCCTTTCGGTGCGCGAACTTGTGCGCAAGACCGAAGCCGTCGATGCCGGCATCGATCCCGTAGAAATGGACGAAGACGCCCTGATCTCCGCGATGCTCAGAAATCCGATCGTGATCGAACGACCGATCGTCGTCAACAACGGCAAAGCTGCGATCGGCCGGCCGCCCGAGAATGTGCTCAAAATCCTGTGATCGCGTCGGCCGGCATGACTTAGAGGTCGAGCTTGGCGTTCTTGATGAGTGCGATGTTTTCCTCGATGACGTAAAGGTTGTGATAGACCGTGTCCTTGAAGAAATTATATCGCTGCTCCCATGTCGAATCCCGGTGACGACCGCGGTCGTCCCAAAAACGCCGCCGCCACTCGCTGATCTTGATCTGCCAGAAACACACGATCATGCCGATGGCACGATAGTGAATCTCGACGCTTTCGCGCATGCTGCGAAACTTCTCAGGCGTGATCACGTCGAAGAATCTTTCAACCTTATGGAACTGATCGAAATATCCGTTCAGAGTGAGGATGGTGTTCCGGGCGGCGTTCAGCGCCTCCTTGGTCTCGTCCTTCACGCCCGGAAAACGAACGCTGAGCGAGACCTGCTCATTCATCTTTTTTACTTCCGCCGTCAGTTCACGCAGGTCGGCGAGCAAAACGTCGTAGACGCGTTGATAATAGGAAATCGCCAGGATGATCTCGCTGAGCTTGGCAATGTAGCCGACAATTTCAGTCGGCTCGATGCGCAGCTGGGAGGCAATGTCGATCAAGTTCTTCGGAACAGCGCCGCGATTGCCACCATCGAGTATCCCCGAAAGCGACGACCGGCTTGTGACCTTGATATCGGTGCCCTAAAGAATCACGCTGAGCAGGCTGCGCGAGTAGTTGTTCATGTAACTTTGAAGACGTTCGGACTCCTTTGCGGGAAGCTTGATCTGGTCAAGCTCGGAGTCCGAGAGAAAATCGTTGAGGGCGGCGCGTACGGAGTACACGTCGAAGCTCCGCGCTCCTATGAGCGCGACCAATCGCTGACGATCTTGCGAGCTTAGACCTAACTCGGTGATGACCTCGCTCGCCGTGCGGATGCCGATGCCAATGCCCGCGGCATTGAACATATCGACGACCGGCCTCAGGTCATTGAGTAGAACTATTTTGGACTGAGCAAGGGTCTTGCTGTCAAAGATTCTCCACTTGTCGAGTGGCATCTCGAAGAAGATATCGACCGGCTGAGGCTTTTTGGACATCGGCACTCGCGAAACCTTTGTGCGACCCCACCATATGGGGCGGAAGCCAATATGAAAAGCTCACGACTAGTGTACAACGCGCCGGCGTACGCGGCTCGATCGCAGCGGCGCGATGTTGCGGACCAGCAGTGCTGGGCACTAAGATGGCCTGCCACCGCCCTTGAGTCCGCTTGAAATTGAAGACTTATGGTTCAATCTCCCGGCTCTGCCGACATCGACATTCTGGAGAAGTCCACGGTCTTTCAGGGCTATTTCCGCGTCGACGCCTACCGGCTGCGACATGGCCACTTCGACGGCGGCTGGAGCGGTGAAATTCGCCGCGAGGTCTTTGAGCGTGGCCACGCCGCGGCGGCCTTGCTCTATGACCCCGCCCGCGGAGACTTCGTCATGTGTGAACAGTTCCGGGTCGGGGCTTACGCGGCAGGCATGAATCCGTGGCAGCTGGAAATTGTCGCCGGGGTTATCGAGGACGGCGAGACCCCGGAAGCAGTCTGCCGCCGCGAGGCGGTTGAGGAATCCGGTCGCGTGATATCCGACTTATGGCCGATCCAACGTTATCTCGCGAGCCCCGGCGGAACCTCGGAAAGCATCCATCTTTATCTCGGGCGCGTGTCGGCCGAAGGCGCCGGCGGCATTTTTGGCGTCGCCGGAGAGGACGAACACATTCGGGTCAGCGTCATGAACGAGGGCCGGCTTCGGGCGCTGATGGACGAGGGTAAACTGAGCAACGCAGCCACCCTTATCGCCGCGCAGTGGTTCTTCTTGAACCGCGAACGAATCCTGACAAAGTGGCGCGGGGAATAGGAAGGATCTGCAAATGTCCAAATTTGTCGCCGATGTACTCGTGAGCACGGAATGGCTGGCGGCAAACCTGCAAGAACCGAACATCCGGATCATCGACGCTAGCTACTTCGTCCCTGGGGGCGTCGAGAAAGCGCGTCAGCTCTACGCCGAAGACCATATTCCGGGCGCGGCGTTTTTTGACATCAATGCTTTCGCCGATCTATCGAAGCCCAAGGAGCACGCGTTTCCAACTGCCGCGATTTTCGCGGATAAGGCGGGAAAGCTCGGCATAAGCAATCAGGACCACGTCATTGCCTACGATCGCCTCGGCGGGACCTGCGCCGCGGCGCGGGCTTGGTTCATGTTCCGCGCCTTTGGCCATGACAAAGTATCCGTGCTGGACGGCGGTCAAACCAAATGGGCGGGCGAAAACCGCCCCCTGACCAAAACCGTGCCGGATCTGGTGCCCCGCGCTTTCAGCGTGCGCGAATTGCCAGGCCGCCTCTACGGCAAAGCAGAAGTATTGGCCAACACGACGCGGCGCGGTTTTCAGATCCTGGATGCCCGCTCGGCGGGGCGTTTTGCGGGCACCGAACCCGAGCCACGGGTGGGCTTACGCTCCGGCCATATCCCGGCGAGCCGAAATCTTCCGTTCATGGCGCTAATCGATGGTCCGACCAAAACCTGGCGAGACCCGGCAGCCATCGCCAAGGCCTTCGCCGATGCCGGCATCGATCTTTCGAAACCGTTGACGACGACGTGCGGATCGGGCGTTTCAGCCTGCGCGCTGGCCCTCGGGGCCTTCCTCGCGGGCAAGGCCGACACAGCCATTTATGACGGAAGTTGGATCGAATGGGGAGGCGACGCCAGCCTGCCCATCGAAACCGGGACTTGAAGCGCCGTAAGAAAAGGCGGTTTGAAGCCAAACCGGACTGTCTTAGCATCACGGCGTGACTGCAAAGCCACACCCCAAAAATTTGCGTTGGAATCCGGGCGCAGTGCTTACGAGCCAAATTCAACCCATGATAGGCTTGCGCGGCTGACAAAGGTCAACGTTCAGCACGCATCGAGCCGCATGAGCGCACACTTTCAGAAACCCCGACACAAGGCGATTCCCTTAAGCCTCCTGGCTGCGGGCATCGCGGCGATGCTTGTCTTGACCACGGCCTTCGCCGCCAGCCCCGGCGCAAGCAGCGCGGCCGAGAGCCTGCGAAGTGCGTTCCGAGACGCGGTCCGCGATGCCAGCACGGGTGACGACCTTGATCCGGCCTATGAATTGCTCGGCATCGCCGAAACCGCGCAGCAACAGGATCTCCCCGAGATTGCCGCGCAAGCAGCGACGGCGTTTGCCGACCTGGTGAAGCGCGCAACTACGAGCGCTCTAAAAACCGGCGGATCGTCGATCGAAGATACGCTCGACCAGTTCGTCGATCTGCGCTTCATGGCCCGCACCGCCAATCTCGCCCTGCCCCAGGTGGCTTTGGACGAAGCCATGGCCAGCCTCTTTCCGCCGGTGTCGACCTCCGTCCAGCGCAAGGTCGATGACGCCGGTTCATGGTCGGAAAAATTGAAGTACGCCGACGACCTCGCCGGCCTTCAAGCCTCGGCCACACAAATCATGAAGGGGGATCTGGCACGGGACATGGGCGCGGCCTTCGACCTTAAGACCGCGCAACTGGAAACCTTTGCCAATCAAGAGCAGGACGCCGGAACGCGCGCGCGTATGCTGGCGGCGCTTGGCGACACGCGGAAGGCCCGTGACGATCGGGTCGTCGATGCCAATGCCAACAACATCAATGTGGTCGCCACACTCATGAGAAACCAGGGTGGCCAGACGGCGGACGCGGGCTCGCGCGCACCAAGCGCGCGGGATGTGCCGGAAGAACTTGCCGCCGGCACATACTCGTGCATCGAGACCGGATTCACCGCCAAGCAGGATCCCGTGCAGCTTCGGAGCTTGCAAACGAGCTGCGTCAATTCGGGCCGCCAGCCGGTTTCGGGCCGGTGTACAACGAACAATCTCGCGTTTCTTTGCTACGATGCCGCGCCCGGCGGCGAGATGTTGACTTATGTTTACCGCGGCACACCGGAAGAGCTGTATTTTCAGCGCAAATGCAGCCCCGACAAAGTTGTGCAAGCCGGCGATGTGCCGCCCGCCGGGGCAACCTTCCGGGCAGCCAACGCGGTTCTCGCCTTGACCTGCGCGCCGGCCGGAGCGCGTTAGGAGCCGCGCCATGCGGCGCGATTAGACTTCCGTATCACCGGCAATGACGGGACTTACGCTGAGCTCAACTTCGGCAAATATTTGACCGCGCGCTCCTGCAACGTACCTTCCAAATCCCTTTCGAAGCCCAAGGCAAATAGCATTTCGGCGATCAGGAACGGCGGCGCCATGAAGGCTTGCAACGCGTTGACCGTCAGTGCTGGTCGGCGGCCTTCGAATGCGTGGCCCACGAACTGAAAAATCCAGCCGACGACAAATCCCGCGCCGGCCACCGTCCAGACGGCTTGCGGCGCGTCCGCAGCGATTTTCACGACCAGGCCGTAGACCGCGGCGTAGAAAATCGCCGTCAAAACCCCGATCAACGGAACCGCGGCGATATAGCCCAGAAGCAGCAACCCCAGAACAACCGCCGCCCCCGTTAGAGAAAATTCCGCGATCCGTACGACCGGGACCTGGGACAAGGCAAGCAGCAACGAAAATACGATCAGCGGGACGCCAATGTGGTGTGTAAGCCGATTGCGCCGGTCGCGGTGGTAAGCGGCGTACATCGCCAATTGCTCGAGGAACCAATGGCAAAAACCCCGGTGCACGGATCGCTTGCTCCTGGCAAAGTTCGTAAAAACACCGCTCCGGTGGCGGTCAGCCCAGTCTAGTGGTCCGATTCTTACATTCGCATCCCGGTTCGTCGGGCTGTCTTGCGAATGTTAGAATTATAAGGACCACTAGGAAACCATTGTTTCTAGTCGAGCTTTGGATTTGACATTCGCCGCTCACTCCAGCCGCCAACTGGGTAGCGAATGTCAACCCCGCTCCACCAGCCGAACCGACGCACGGTAGAAGCCGCATGGACCGCCTTGTCGATAATCCGTAATGTTGCGCTGCACACTAGGCCGGAAAACGCTGGTAATAGACCCGCCGCCGAGAAATGCCGCTAGGTGCGTCAAGGCCAATTCTATATGATCGGCACCAAGAGGTCCGGGGGCTTTTTTGGCTGCCCGACCTTACTGGTGTTTGGCACGGCCTCGGCGGCCAGGGGGAGCACCTCACTAGTTACTGCTTGCTAGATTCAACGCTACGGCTGTTCGGCTCACGCTCGCGGCCCCCCAAGGACGATGCCTGAGGATTGGGGGTCCTGGTTTAGGGAAAATACGACATGGCTACTTTAGCGCCCCGCATTCCTCGACCCCATTCCGCAATTCACCGCTGCGTGTCCCGGGCGAGCCTCGCCGCGATTGCCTTTGCCGGCCTCCCCGCCGCACCGGCCTTTGCGGAAACGCGCAGCTTCGTTGTCAGCTGGTTTACACAAGCGGTCTATTCGCAAGATGGCGACTGCCCCGGCGGCGTCGAGCCGAACATCGAGGTCCGGTTCAAGGGAATTCTCGCCGACATGGGCAAATCGCCCAAAGAAATCGACGAACTCATGTCCGAGTTCGACGGCGGCGGCGGTCCCGGGCCGGTGCACGAGATGCTCCGCAATCGCGGGAGTGAGGAAGGCAAGCGCGTGTTCGTCGGCGACAATCCCACGGCGGTGCCCGATCCCAAGATTCATACGGTCGCGTCCAAGATCGGCCCCGGTTTTAATCTGGACGGGAAAGACTCGGCGGATTCCTTCGAGGACCCCGACACACACGAGACCGGCGTCGATAATCAGTATTTCCGCGCTTTGGGTTGTTTTTCCAGCCACCGTGCCATGCCGCCCGTCCAGCCGACGATGTGGTTCTACGCCTGGGACGCGACCCGCGACCGGACCAAGGGTTGGGTGATTTCGATCGATGGCAAAGACTTGAGCAAGGACGGAGAGGTGACCGTGTCGTTCGGGCGCGCCCTGGAGACGCCCATCCGCACACCCAAGGGGACGCCGCAGCGGGACCAGACCTTCCGCGCCGATCCGACGCCGCGCTTTCAGAATATCTTTAAGGGCCACATCAAGGACGGCGAAGTGACGATCGATCCCGCGCCGTTTCACATTGTCACCGGCGGCGGTTACCTGCCGTTGGAGATGAAACTTACGCAGGCCCGATTGCGCCTCAAGCCCAAGCCCGACGGCGCCATCGAGGGCATGCTTGGCGGTTACCAGCCTTGGCTTGGGATCTATTACATGTATGCTGGCGGAGGCTACGGTTATGAAAGCATGGTCGGCCTCAACTTGCCGGGAATTTATTACGCCCTGCGCCGCCTCGCCGACGCCGAGCCCGATCCGAAAACCGGCCAGAATATGTCGATCTCAACCGCCTATCGCTTCGAGGCGATCCCGGCCATCCTCGTTCGCAACACCGGGCAGAAATGAACATGATGTTAGTCACCGCATCCACTCAAGGATCGCTGCGCCGGACATCGCTCACCCGCTTAATTCGTAATTATTCGGTCTTGCTCTGCGGAATGCTCGCGATTTGCGATGCGCCGGCGTTGGCCGCGGCCGAGCCGGCATCGACGGGAGGCCAGGCGGTGATCCGGCGCCTCACGCCCGGCCAGTATGCGAATTCCGTCAAGGACATCTTCGGCGAAGGCATCCTCCTCGGCGGCCGGTTTGAGCCCGACGTCAGGGTCAGCGGGCTGCTGGCGGTGGGCACGAGCCGGGTCAGCGTCACCGCGACCGGTTTCGAACAATATTACACGACGGCACGGGCAGTTGCCGATCAGGTCACCGACAAGGCCCATCGCGCGACCTTGATCTCCTGCGAGCCGGCCGATGAGAAGGCCGCCGATGACGTTTGCGCGCGCGAGTTCCTCCAACATACCGGGCGACTTCTGTTCCGCCGGCCGTTGACGCAAGGCGAGCTGGAAACCCAGGTCTCGGTAGCCCGCGACGCGGGCGCCTCGCTCAAGGACTTCTACGCCGGGCTCAGGGTCAGCCTGACCAACTTGCTGGTCTCGCCGATGTTCCTCTTCCGCCAGGAAACCCCGGCGATCGATCCGGCGCATCCCGGTCAGGCCAACCTCGATGCGTTCTCGATGGCAACGCGGTTGAGTTTCCTCATGTGGGACACCGCGCCCGACGAGGCGTTGTTGCGTGCGGCCGAAAACGGCGGGCTCAATACCGAAAAAGGCTTGGCCCGTCAGGTGAACCGGCTGTTGAATTCACCACGCCTGGAGGCGGGTGTGCGGGCGCTTTTCACCGACATGCTCGGCTTTGATGAGTTCACGACATTGACCAAAGACACGGTGATCTTCCCGAAGTTCACCAACGTGCTCAGCGCCCAGGCGCAGGAACAGACACTGCGAACCATCATCGATCTCTTGTTGACCGAGCGCGGCGATTACCGGGACATCTTTACCACGCGCAAGACCTTTTTGACGCCGTCGCTCGGCATTCTCTATGCCGTGCCAGTGGTATTGGATAGACCGATCAATACGCCGGAACGCTGGGTCGCGGTCAAGTATCCCGAGGGTGATCCGCGTACCGGACTTCTCACCCATGCAAGCTTCGTCGCCCTCCACTCGCATCCGGGCCGCTCTTCTCCGACGCTGCGCGGCAAGGCGCTGCGCGAGATTTTCCTTTGTCAAAAAGTACCCCAGCCGCCGGGCAACGTCAGCTTCGAGGACGTTCAAGATACCGCCAACCCGGTCCATAGAACCGTACGCGCGCGGGTCAACGCCCACCTCACCAATCCGGTTTGCGCCGGCTGTCACAAGATCACCGATCCCATCGGCCTCGCGCTTGAAAACTTTGACTCGGCCGGCGGTTTCCGTACCGCCGAAAACGGCGTGGATATCGACACCAGCGGCGAACTGACCGGTGTCAAATTCGTCGGCGCCGCCGGCCTGGGCCAGACCATGCACGATAGCGCTGCCGCGACCTCGTGTTTCGTGAGCCGGGCGTTCTCGTACGCGACCGGCCTTGCGCCCGCGCTGACTCAGGCAAATTACCTGAAATTTGCCGAAGGCCGGTTTGCCGCCAAAGGCTATCGGCTGCCGGATTTTCTGAAAGAAATCGCTATGAGTAAGGCGTTCTACCAGGCCGACGCACCGCAAACTGCCACAACAAGTGAAACCAAGGCAGATGCAACGCTGAGTACCACCGAAATGCCCGCGCGGGTCGCCGCGCAAACCAACGAATGAGGGGGACTGCCATGACTTCAAAGACGAGCTTCAGCGGCCGCAGGACCGTACTGCGCGGAATCTTGGGCGGCACGACGGTAAGCGTTGGATTGCCTTTGTTGGACCGCTTTCTCGACGGCAATGGCCGGGCATTCGCGAACGGCGCGCCGCTTCCGGTGTGCTTCGGGACATGGTTCCAAGGATTGGGCGGTGCTCCGGGGCTCTGGGAGCCGAAGACCGTCGGCGCCGGCTATGAAATGGGTCAGCTGTTTAGGGCGCTCTCACCCTACACGCACAAGATCAATGTCTTCACCGGGCTTAAAGCCCACGGCCGAGCGCCGGATCATACCATCGGCCAGGCGGTGGCTTTCGCCGGGAGCTACGAAGATACGATTCCAAAGACCATTGACACGATCATCGGCGACGTTATCGGCACGCAGTCTCGATTCCGGTCGCTGGAGGTCGCCTGCGACGGATCGACCGAAAGCTTCAGTCGCCGCGGCCCCAATATCGCGAATGCCAGCGAACCCTCTCCGCTCGCACTCTATGCGCGCATTTTCGGGACCGAATTTACCGACCCGAACGCCGCCGAATTTAGGCCGGACCCGGAAGTCATGGTCCGACGCAGCGCCCTTTCGGCCGTGTCTGAGCAGCGCGCTGTGCTCTTGAAGAATCTGGGAGCCACCGATCGCGCCCGGCTGGATGAATACTTCACGTCGCTGCGCGAGACCGAGAAGCAGCTTGAACTGCAGCTTCAGAAGCCCGCGCCGCTGGCCGCTTGCACGGTACCGGCCAAGCCGGCCGAGGAGTCAACCGGCGTGATCATCGATCAGGCGCGCGCCACCCATCGCACCTTCGCCTCCCTGATCGCCCATGCCATGGCCTGCGGCCAGACCCAGGTATTCAGCGTGAACTTCGGCGGCGGCGGTTCCCGCCTGCGCAAAGCCGAGAGCGCCGAGTCTTTTCACATTCACACCCATGAAGAGGCGACCGATCCGAAACTCGGCTATCAACCAACCGTCGCTTGGTTTCAGGAACAGGCGATCGGGGCGCTCTCGGAATTCATCGCGGCGCTGGACGGCATCCGGGAAGGTGACGGCACGCTGCTCGACCGCGCGCTCCTCATGTATTCGACGGACCACGGCTACGCACGCCTGCACACCTCGGACAATGTCCCGATGATCACCGCGGGCGGAGCCGGAGGCAGGATCAAGACCGGCATTCACGTTCATGCTCCGGGTGACACCATGGCGCGCGTCGGACTGACGGTTCAGCAGGCCTTGGGCATCCCGGTTCACAGCTGGGGTAAAGACGGAAATGAGACGTCGAAACCGATCAGCGAATTATTCGGCTAAGCGCGAAGGCGCGCAATTATTAGCTCGGCGCGACGGCACGCATTCCTGAAATATGCGAGGGGTCCCGGCATGGCGACGCACATGAAAATCCGCATCCGTGTTCTATTGTCTGTGGGCGCGATCGGATTGGGACTTGCGCCGAACGCGGGCTTCGCCGCCTCCCGGGCAACACCGATCGCCGACGTCCCGTTTACGACACCTGCCGGAATCACGGTTACGGGGCTCGGTGAGGTCCGCGGCAAGGACGGCATCCTGCGTGTTGGCAATAACCGCAAGACGACCGATATCTACGCCGACTCGCGTGGCATGACGCTGTACACCTACGATAAGGATGTCGAGCCAGGTAAATCGACCTGCGACGGCGAATGCGCGACAGCCTGGCCGGCCGCGGCGCCGCTTGCCGCCGCTAAGCCCACCGGTGCCTGGTCGCTAACGCCGCGCGGCGATGGCACCAAGCAGTGGGCCTACAAAGGCAAGCCGGTCTACACGTTTGCTAAGGACGAACAGCCCGGAGACAAAAAGGGCAGCGTGGAAAATACCGCGTGGAAGGTGCTCGCGGTCAAAGCGCCGGAGACCACGGCTTATCCTTTTGGCATTACCTTGCGCGATTTGCCCGATGCCGGCGGCCAGGTGCTGGTCGATAGCGACGGTAAGACCCTTTACGCCTATTCCGGCGCGCTCAAACAAGAACGCGTCGCCTGCTACGCGATGCCGTGCGGCAGCAACTGGATCGTGCTCGCGGCGCCGGCGATCACCAAGGCCGTTGGCGAGTTTTCGGTGGCGATCCGCCCCGACGGGACCCGGCAATGGGCCTTCAGGGGACGGCCGCTCTATAAATTTTCCGGCGACATGCTCGGCGAGGACGTTAACGGCAGCGGCGTCGACAAACGCTGGCAGCCGGCGCTGGTGGCGCGCTATCCGGTGCCCGCTGAAGTCAAGATCGTGTCGACACCTTCAAACGGCAAGATCTTTGCGGCCGCCGACGGCAAGACGCTCTACCGCTATAGTTTCTATCAGCGCGTCCAGAGCAGCGATGATGTCCGCGCCGGACCCTACGTCACGGCCATTGGCCAGGCGCTGGGAACGCGGGCTTGCGAGGCCGAGTGCTTGAAGACCTGGCTGCCGCTGGCGGCACCGAAGAACGCGCAGCCATCGTGGCACTGGACCATCCTCACCCGCGAAGACGGCGCGCGGCAGTGGGCGTACCGCGGCCACGCCCTTTACACTTACGTGGAAGACAAAAAGCCTGGCGACCTGATGGGCCTCAATAGCTGGGACATCGCGGTCAACGACAAGGACCTGAATACGAGATCAGTACTGGCCAAGATCAGCGCCGACAATCAGCTGCCCTCGGCGTTCTACTGGACGACGGCGTATCCGTAGCGGAACTTTACGGCCGCGCCTTCTTACGCGCGCGAGCAGCCTCGCGTTGGGCGGCCCGCCATGCCCAGGGCGAGATGACCTCCGCCGCCCAGATCCCGCGTTTAGCCGACCGCGCGTCATCCTACTCAGTTCCATAAGATTCGGAATACTGCCGATAGGCCATCGCCCAACCGCGCTCGACCATCCAACCATTGAGGTCGGTACCGTCACCGAGAAAGCAAGTGGCGACGATACGGCCATAGCGGTCCCGTTCCTCCTCAACGCAATCGAGGAGCGCGTCTTGAGCCTTCGCCCGCAGATTCTCTGCAGCAACTTGGCCGCAGTTCCACGCTAGCCCGTCCAGGAGGCGGGTTTGTCTGCGTTCCGGGGCGTCGATGCCCGAAAGGCGGACGCGCCTGCCGTCAGCGTCCAGGGTATCGCTATCGATAATGCGGAGCGCCTTTTCGGCGGCGACGGCGGCCGGCGGGCCAGCCAGTAACCCGACCATGGCAACGCCAAATGAGAGCCTAGGGGAACATCGCTGGTACACCCGTTGGCAACAAGCCCAGCGTTTTATGCGGATAGAAACCTCGCTTTCTGGTTAACACTCTCTTTGGGCGTTGCGCCCTATCCTCAAAAAGTCTAGGAGTTCAGCCGTCTCGATGGCCCGTCGGAGCGTAGCTCAGCCTGGTAGAGCGCCAGCTTTGGGAGCTGGATGCCGGAGGTTCGAATCCTCTCGCTCCGACCAGTCCTTCGCAACTATCATACCCTGCCCCAAGGACGGCCAAGGGGGCGCAGCAAAGCTGACGGCAGAACGGGGC
>SHVO01000025.1 GCA_009694245.1 Rhodospirillaceae bacterium
GCCGGCGGAAACGTTCGGGCCGGTGGCGATATCCCTGCACTGGGTGATCGCAGCGGCCATGGTGCCGTGCTTGGCCTTTGGCCTGATCTCAGTCCAAGCCGAGACCGCCGAAGTGACCCGATCCACCCTGGTCCTCCATCAATCCATCGGCACGCTCATATTCGCCCTGGCGCTCGCCCGTCTGGTTTGGCGCATGACCCACCCAGCGCCTGCCCTACCCGCGACCATGCCGCGCAGCCATAAGATCGCCGCTGCGGCGACCCATGGCCTGCTTTACGTCACGCTGTACGCCTTTCCCGTCACCGGCTACGTCAGCCTGGCCGCCCGCGGCCGCGACATCAGCATCTTCGGGCTATTCGACCTGCCGCAGCTGATCGAGCGCAGTCGTCTCCTCTCGGCAAGTTCGCGGGACCTGCACGATTACGGGCAATATGCTTTCTATGCCCTGCTGGCCTTGCATGTCGCCGCCGCGCTTTATCATCACTTTGTGGTCAAGGACGATATCCTTAGACGGATGTGGTGGCGTCCGCGGGGCCGAAACGCGGGGAAGGCTTCATGACAACCGAGCGGAATATCGACTGGCGCGCCATAACCTTGGGCACGGTCGTGGCAGCGGCGCTGGCCATGGCGCTGGTTGCCTTTGGGCTCGGGCTTGGGCTTTCGGTATCTTCCAATGCGGAGCGGGGTCCGCCTTCTACCGCGATAATTGGGCTTGGCCTGTGGGCGGTGGCTGTGGGTGTTGCGAGCGCCGCGGTCGGCGGCTACCTCGCCGCGCGCTTGCGCAAACGCGCGAGTTCAGCCACGGCCCATGAGAATTTGATCCACGACCGCGCGCATGGCCTCGGCGTCTGGGCGCTGGGCGTGGTGGTGACTTGCTTATTCCTGGTGGTTGTCGACAGCGGATCTGGGCGTCGGGTGGCCATGAACGGCGCCGGCAATGAGCGCGCCAATTACTTGGTGGATTCTCTCTATCGCCCGATGCCGCCAGCGACCGGCGAGGCCCCGGGCGCATCGAGCACCGGCTCGACCATGGACGCAGCGGGCGAAGCGCCAGTGAATGTGCAAAGCGCCCAGCAGGCCGAGCGCCGCGAAGTCGCCCGCATCGTCAGGTTTGGAACCACGCGCGGCCAACTCAGCGCCGATAACCGCAGCTATGTCGCGCGCTTCGTGGCCATCGCCACCGACCAGACCCAAGGCGAAGCGGAGCGCCGCGTCGATCAAGTCATGGCGGAAGCCGGCCGCCGACCCGGCGCGGCGCGAGGTGCTTTCGCCATCGTCGTCGTCCTGATCTCCGCGGGCGCGCTCATAGCGGCCGTTGCCGCCGCTTGGGCTGCGACCTTGGGCGGGCGCCACCGGGATCAGGGCTGAGATAGGCCGGCGATTTAGCGCTGTTTGCTCTAGCCGTGGGGTTTCTGCCATTCCCCGAGCGTCACTCCATCAGCACTTTGCCATCTCGAAGTTCGGCGATTTCCTGGTCGGTCAAGCCGGCCTCGGCGAGGACTTGCGCGCCGTGGCGGACGGCGGCCGGCGTGACCATGGCGAAATTTCACTAGGCCAGCGGCGCGGCGCATGCGCTCAGGGGACGGACCAGGGCAATTAAATTCATGCACGACAGCGGTATCCAGCCGGTCATGACCGCGTCGACGACCAGAGCGCGCTGGAAGTCGGCGGCGAGATGGGCGTTGAAGTATTTCAGGGTTATCTGATGGACGACATGCTGGCATCGTGCGCGGATTAGAGCTGGATGATTTTAGCCGGAATCATCCGCCGGATAATCAGGGTCAGAGTAAAATTCCGCCCGCTGTCGTGAAATAGTCAAACCGCGGGCGGAATTTTACTCTGACCCTGATTATCGTCACCACCGCTTCAACCTAAAATCACCCCGCTCTTAGATCATCGTGCCGTCACCCCCCTCAGGGCCATGCGGTCGGGCGCGGCACGTGCAGCGCCATGAGAAAGACCGGCCCACCGCTCGGCGTGATCTGATGCGGCGTGTTTTCGGGAACAATGATGAAATCACCCTTGGCGAAAGCCTGGGCATTGCCCCCCGCGATCGAGGTCCCCGATAGATTGGCGACATTGGTCCGCGTTTCGTCGATCAGTTTTCCGCCGGTGACAATCGTTCCCGTACCTTCGATCACGTAAAACATTTCCGCGTCTTTTTCATGCAAGGATGCCGGCGCCGTGGCCGGGCGGAATTCGAGCGAGGCGCGATAGGGCGCCAGCGAAAGGATTGGCGCGGTCACGAGGTTCTGACCTTCCTGGCGACTAGCTCGCACCTTGGCCATGAGCGCCGTGACTTCGCTGGACGAAGCGAACAGCTTCATCACCGGAGACGCGGGAGCCGCTGCGGGCGCCGCGGGGGTTTGGGCAAAGGCGCTGGCGGCAATCACTGCCGCGAGAAAGGTAAAACCGAGAACTTCCGCGCGCATAGGCTTCTCCTTCTAAAAGATTCATTCAGCGTGTTTTGGATAAAATGCTTCGGTTACAAGACCTCGTCGATATACGCCGCCATGCGCGCACGCTGGGCGGCGTCGGGCAGGCGTCCCGAAGCCGCGAGGGCGTTTTCCTCCATGTGATGGGGGTCGGTAGTCTCGGTGAGCACGCAGGTCACCGCCGGATGCGCGAGGATGTACTTCAGCGAGAACTCCGCCCAAGTCTTGCAGTCGAAATCCGCGGCCCATTCAGGCAACGGCCGACCTTCGAGCTTCTTAAATAGCGCGCCGTTCATGAACGGCCGATTGACCAAGACCGCTACGCCGCGCTCCCTGGCAAAGGGGAGGAGTCTTGCCTCCACCCGCCGCTCGCTGATCGAATAATTCATCTGTACGACGTCGGGCGTTTCCGTCTGCAGGAAGGCTTCGAGCTGATCGTGAAGCTTGTCCTCGGACACGGTTGCGCCGATGTAACGCGCCTCGCCGGTATCCTTGATTGCGCGCAATGTCGGCCAATGCACGGCGAGATCGGTAAGGCTGAAAATTTGCAAGAGATCGACGACCTTTCGATTGTAGGCCTTTTGGGCCTCGCGGAATTGGGCGAGGCCGGCTTCCTTTCCGCTGCGATCAATCTTGCTGGTCACGAACAAGCGCTCGCGCAGATCGGGTTCACCGAGGATGCGTCCGAACTTGGCGTCGTTCTCGGGGTTGCGCGGCCAGGTATCGACGACCTTGCCGCCGTGGGCGACGAGCGTGCGCAGCACATTGGTCAGCGCCGCGGGGCCATCCGCAGCGAGCTGCGACACCGCCTTTGACGACCCGAGACCGATGACCGGAAGCGCCTCGCCGCCCTTGGGGATCGCCCGGATCGGCATGGCGGCCGGCGCAGCCGCGTAGGCCGGTAGCAAGCGGTAGACGCCGGCAGCGCTGGCGAGTGCAAGCACGTTTCGGCGGCTGGCGGAAAACTGGTTTCTCGGGGGCATGATTATCATCGGGCGTCCTCACATGCGGCAGCCGGAGCGATGGTGCCCGGCCCGGCGGGCCCGGTCCAGGGGGATCCCTGGCTGGCGATGGCATGCTTTCTGCAACTCCGTAGCTATACCTGTCGCGCGAACACGGGCCGGCGTTGGGAAGCCGTAGCCCGCAGCGCACTTGGAAGCGGAGGTTGGAAATGACTGTTTCCACCGTTAATAACTTGATTTCACATCAGGAATCGCAGCTGATCCAGATTCTGCACCAGCAGCAGGCGCGCGCGCGGACCGATACCGGCCCTGAAAGTCGGCGGGCCTGGATGGCCGGCGGCGGGCAGAATCTGCCGGGCGCTGACGACCGCGCGGGCCCGGACGATCCAGCGCCAAGCGCCCCACAAACGCCCGCTCTGCCCTCAGCCTGGGAGCCGGCCGACCCGGCCTTGAGCCTCGCCAACATCAACGCCCTGTTGCTGGCCCTTCAAACCCAGCAGGCTTCCCTCGACACCACCGTGATGATCGACGGCAGTGCCGCCGGACCGGGCGGGCGGAACCTGATCGATTACTTGACCGATCCCGATACCGTGGCCGCCGACGCCACCAACGATGATGACGCCGAGATAAACGCGGTGGGCGGGCATTCCTGAACGGAACTTGCGGCCAATGATTCCTCAATCGGACCATATAAGCGTGGCCGAGGACCGGTTACGCTCACACGGTGGAACGGATTCTTGGCGTAATTCTTGCCGGCGGCAACAGCCGGCGGTTTGGCACCGATAAGGCCTTCGCCAGTCTCGGCGGCCGGACCTTGATCGCGCGCACGATTGCGCGTGCCCGGCCTCAAGTCGACCACGTTGTCCTCGCGGTCGGCCGTGATCCAAAACCTTATGCCGGTCTCGATCATGAATTGATTTTGGATGCCGGCGATGGCGCCGATCCCGTTCAACAAGGTCCGCTCGCCGGAATTCTCGCGGGTCTCACCTACGGTGAAACGCGGGGCTTCGCGCATGTCGTCAGCTACGCCTGCGATACGCCGTTCTTCCCGCCGAATCTGGTTTCGACCTTGGTCACTTCGGTTCCCGGGAGTCAAACTGACTGCGTCGTCGCCATGCATAACGGTGAGCCGCACCGGATCTTTTGCCTTTGGCGCGTGGCCTGTCGCGCGCGTCTAGAAACCGCATTTGCCGGCGGTTTACGCAAGATGGAACATGTCGCCGAAGCGCTCGCTCTCGCGCATGCGGAGTTCCGAAGCTCGGACGAAGCTCCCTTCGGCGATCCTTTCTTCAATATCAATTCGCCGGAGGACCTCGGGAAAGCCGAGCATTACTTGAACAATGCCAGCGCATTGTTTAAGGTCTGAACGAGACCAAATACCAATGGAATCCCGACAAAGCCCCAGGCCAATGCCAATCTGACGGGATTGGCGCCGCCGCTCACCTTCGAATGATAATCGGTCGCCGCGGTACTGGACTTCGGCTGGCCTGCGTTTGAGTCCTCCAGTTCCTTCGGACTCATCTGGTGTTTGGCGTCCACCGGCCGCATCGCGTAATTGCACGCGAAACCGACCACCAACAACGCTGCCATGATATACATCGTAATGGTGTAGGCATCCTTCAGCGCCACGCCTTGGTCGATCTGATACTGGCGGATGTAATTCACCAGCACCGGGCCGAGGACGCCGGCAACCGACCACGCCGTGAGCAAGCGTCCGTGAATCGCGCCGACATAGCGGATCCCGAAGACGTCGCGCAAGTATGCGGGGATGGTCGCGAAACCGCCGCCGTACATGCTGAGAATCACGGCGTAGGACAGAACGAAGAGCGCGATACTGCCGATCTGTCCGGTGGTGGGAACGGCGGCATAAAGACCGATGCCGAGCGCGAAGAAAATCGCGTAGGTCGGCTTTCGCCCGATATAGTCCGAGGTCGACGCCCAGAAGAAGCGGCCGATCATGTTGAACAAGCTCAGCAGACCGACAAAGCCGGCGGCGGCGATCGGCGTAATACTGCCCGGGAACATCTCCTGACTCATGGCCGAAGCCTGCCCCAGCACCCCGATCCCGGCGCTGACGTTCAGGCAGAGCACGCCCCAAAGCAGATAGAATTGCGGCGTCCGCAACGCTTCGTCGACATGGACGTGGTAGGTGGTGACTAGCTTCTGCGAGTGCGTTGGCGCGACATATCCCGCCGGCGCCCAGCCAGCCGGCGGAACGCGCACGATCACCGCGCCCACCAGCATGAAGCAGAGATAGACCACACCCATGACGATGAACGTCTGCGCCACGCCGACGTCGGTTTCCGTCGCGAAGCGCTGCATTAGCCAGGCCGACAACGGCGAAGCGATAAAGGCGCCGCCGCCGAAACCCATGATCGCCATGCCGGTCGCCATGCCCGGACGATCGGGAAACCAGGTGATCAGGGTTTTCACCGGCGAGATATAGCCGATGCCGAGGCCGCATCCGCCGAGCACGCCATAACCCAGATAAATCATCCAGAGCGCATGGAGTTCAACGCCCAGCGCCGAGATCAGGAAGCCGCCGGCGAAGCACAGCGCCGAGGCGAACATGGCCTTGCGCGGGCCGACGCGGTCTTGCCACGTTCCGGTAAAAGCCGCCGACAGGCCTAGAAAAACAATGGCGATACTGAAAATCCAGCCGAGGTCGGTAAGTTTCCAATCGTCGGGCGTCGCGGTAGTGATGCCGATCAACCTGCTCATCGGCAAATTGAACACGCTGAAGGCATAAGCCTGTCCGATGCAAAGATGGATGCACAGCGCCGCCGGCGGCACCATCCACCGGCTGAAACCCTGCCCCGCGACCGTGTGATCGCGATCGAGAAACGACAACGGTCCCATGACACACTCCCCCTCGTGATTCCCGACGACGAACCGAACCCCCCGGGCGTCGTTATTTATTTGCTAGCCGGCCGACCGCTTCGGCGGCGAATTCATGCAGGCCCTCGCCGCCAGAAGCAATATATGTGGTAATCTGCGCGCGCATGCGCGGCTCCCAGAATTTTCTGAGGTGATCTTCTATCCCGGCGACCGCCTGTTCACGTCCGTAGGGCGCGAAAAACTGCGCGATCTGGTTGGCCATATGGACCATCTTCTCCGGCGTCATGGCGCCGCGCCCAGGCCGGTTCCCGAGAGGCGTTCGGGATTGGCGTAGACCGTTACGCTGTCGGTCCGGGCCAGCGCCACAAGCGTAAGCCCGGTACGCTCGGCTACTGCCAATGCCAGACTGGTCGGGGCGGAAATCGCCACCAGGACTCGGATACGGGCAGCTACGGCTTTTTGGGCCATCTCGAAGCTGCACCGGCTAGTGATGACGGCAAAGCCATCGGCTGGATCAATCTTCAATCGCGTCATGGCGCCGATCAGTTTGTCCAGCGCGTTATGGCGGCCGACGTCCTCGCGCGCGATGACGATGCCGCCGACGAGATTGGACCAGGCGGCAGCGTGGATGGCCCCGGTCGCGCGATTGAGCGGCTGCAGAGCTGGCAAGGCCGCGAGCGCGCCATGGATCGCGGCGACATCCACGGTGGGGCCGCCGGCTATGGACGGCAGCGAGAGGTGCACCTGATCGAGCGTCTCGACGCCGCACAATCCGCAGCCGGTCAAGCCCGTAATATTTCGCCGCCGTCCGCGCAAGGCGAATGAACGCGCCGGCGGGATACGCATGGCGACCTGATAACCGCGGGCGTCCGCGATAATCTCAACCGCCTGCATTTCGCCGGGCTCCTCGATGATCCGATCGCTGAGGCTGAAGCCCAGGCCGAAGTCCGCCAAATCGAGCGGCGTCGCCATCATCACGACGTGAGAAATACTGTTATAGACCAGAGCCACCGGCACTTCGGCGGCGATCTCCACATGCTCCGGCGACATCGCGCCGTCGCGCAGCCGCATCGCCCTAGCACGGGTTGAGGGTTCCATGCCGGACGCCGCCGTCGATACACTTTTACCCGATGGTTTCATTCCCGCCCTCAATGCGCCCGCCTTCAACCCTCATGGTCTCGTGTTTTATCGCGCGATAGCGTTCCTGCCACTCGGACTCGTGGTTGGTGGCTCGCACCTGGACCGCCGTGACTTTGTATTCGGGACATCCGGTCGCCCAGTCGGCGTACTCTGTGGTCACGAGGTTGGCGGCGGTATCGGGGAAATGAAAGGTGGTAAAGACGACGCCCGGCTGCATGCGCTCCGAGAGGTGGGCCCGCAGCGTGGTTTCGCCCTTGCGGCTTGCCAGTGAGACCAGATCGCCATCGCGAATGCCGCGATTTTCGGCGTCAAGGGGATGGATGTCGAGTACGTCCTCCTTATGCCAGACGACATTGGCGGTGCGCCGCGTCTGGGCGCCGACGTTGTACTGCGACAGGATACGCCCGGTGGTCAACAGAAGCGGGAAGCGCGGCGAGCTTCGCTCGTCGGTCGGCACGAACGCCGTGATCATGAATCTCCCGCGTCCCCGGACGAAGCGGTCAACATGCATGATCGGGGTTCCGGACGGTGCGGCATCGTTGCACGGCCATTGCACGCTGCCGAGTTTATCGAGTCTGTCGTAGCTGACGCCGGTGAAGGTGGGCGTGACGCGCGCGATTTCGTCCATGATCTGCGCCGGATGGTCGTAGTGCATGGGGTAGCCGCAGGCATTCGCGAGTGCCATGGTGATCTCCCAGTCGGCCAGGCCGCCGACAGGGGGCGTGACCTTGCGCACGCGGTTGATGCGCCGCTCGGCATTGGTAAAGGTGCCGTCCTTTTCCAGAAACGACGACCCCGGCAGGAAAACGTGGGCGAAGCTCGCGGTCTCCGTCAGGAACAAATCCTGGACAACCACGCATTCCATCGCCGCGAGCCCGGCGGTGACATGGCGGATGTCGGGGTCCGACTGGGCGATGTCCTCGCCCTGGATGTAGAGTCCTTTGAAAGTGCCGTCCACGGCAGCGTCGAGCATGTTGGAGATGCGCAGGCCCGGCTCGCGCTCGAGCTCCACGCCCCAAAGGCGCTCGAATATTTCGCGGGTGGCGTCGTCGGAGACGTGACGGTAGCCGGAATATTCATGGGGGAATGATCCCATATCGCAAGAGCCCTGAACGTTATTCTGGCCCCGCAGGGGGTTCACGCCGACGCCGCGCCGGCCGAAGTTGCCCGTGGCCATGGCGAGATTGGCCATGCCCATGACCATGGTCGAGCCTTGGCTGTGCTCAGTCACGCCGAGGCCGTAATAGATCGCGGCGTTGCCGCCTTTGGCATAGAGCCGCGCCGCCGCCCGCACCTCAGCGGCGGGAACGCCGGTGATGGCTTCGGTGGCCTCGGGCGCATTGCGCTTTTCGGCGATAAAACCGCGCCAGAGAGCGAAGTCGGCGACTTCGCAGCGCTCGGCCACATAGGCCTCGTCGACCAGGCCCTCGTCGACCACGACGTGAGCGAGGGCGTTGATGATCGCGACATTGGTGCCCGGGCGCAGTTGGAGATGATGGTCGGCGGCAACATGCGGGGTCCTGACCAAATCTATGCGCCGCGGATCGATGACAATCAGCCGCGCGCCAGCGCGTAAGCGCCGCTTCATGCGCGAAGCGAAGACCGGATGCCCATCGGTGGGATTGGCGCCGATCACGACGATCACGTCGGTGTCATCGACCGAGTTAAAGTCCTGAGTTCCGGCGGAGGTGCCGAGCGTCGTCTTGAGACCGTAGCCGGTTGGCGAATGACAAACCCGCGCGCAGGTATCGATGTTATTATTGCCGAAAGCGGCACGGACCAGCTTCTGCACCAGGAAGGTCTCCTCGTTGGTGCAGCGCGACGAGGTAATGCCGCCGACGGCGCCGCGTCCGTACCGGGCCTGAATGCGTTTGAATTCGGCGGCAACATAGCCGATCGCCTCGGCCCATTCGACTTCGCGCCAGGGGTCGGTTATGCGCGACCGGATCATCGGCTTGGTGATGCGGTCCTTGTGGGTGGCATAGCCCCACGCGAAACGGCCCTTGACGCACGAATGGCCTTCGTTGGCTTGGCCGTTCTTATAAGGGACCATGCGTACGACCTCGTTGCCTTGCATCTCGGCCTTGAACGAGCAGCCGACCCCGCAATAACCGCAGGTGGTGACGACGCTGTGCTCGGCCAGGCCTTTGGCGATGACCGACTTTTCCATGAGCGTCGCGGTCGGGCAGGCCTGCACGCAAGCGCCGCAGGAGACGCACTCGGACTCGAGGAAATCCTTGCCGCCGGCCGAAACCTTGGACTCGAAGCCGCGCCCTTCGATGGTCAGGGCGAATGTTCCCTGCACTTCCTCGCAAGCGCGCACGCAGCGTGAGCAGACGATGCACTTCGAAGGATCGAATGTGAAATAGGGATTGGACTCGTCCTTTTGCGCGCTCAGGTGATTGGCGCCGTCGTAACCGTAGCGAACTTCGCGCAAGCCAACCACGCCGGCCATATCCTGGAGTTCGCAATCGCCGTTGGCGGGACAGGTCAGGCAATCGAGTGGATGATCGGAAATATATAGCTCCATCACACCACGGCGCAGCTTGGCCAGCTTCGGCGACTGGGTCCGCACGATCATCCCAGGTTCGACCGGTGTCGTGCAGGAGGCCGGCGTGCCCCGTCGGCCGTCGATTTCAACCAAGCAAAGGCGGCACGAACCGAAGGCCTCAAGGCTATCGGTCGAGCACAGCTTCGGTATGTTGACGCCGGACTGGATGGCGGCGCGGATGATCGATGTGCCCGCGGGCACGCTGACCGGACGGCCATCGATCTCGAGCATCACGATCCCGGCTGACTCTCGCTGAGGTGTGCCGAAATCGATTTCCTTGATCAAGGCCATGGCAATCTTTCTGTCCTACTCGGCCGCGCGCAGGCTTTGAGCCGGTCGATCGAAGTCCTCGGGGAAGTGTTCGAGAGCGCTCAGCACCGGGTAGGGCGTCAACCCGCCGAGCGCACACAATGACGCATCTTGCATAAGCTCGCACAGGTCATTGAGCAATTCGAGATTTCGATCGCGATCTTGCCCGGCAATGACGCGGTCGATGATCTCAACGCCACGGGTTGAGCCGATACGGCAGGGCGTGCATTTGCCGCAGCTCTCAATCGCGCAGAATTCCATGGCGAAGCGCGCCTGGCGCGCGAGATCAACGGTATCGTCGAAGACCACGATTCCGCCGTGGCCCAGCAGGCCCTTGCGTGCGGTGAAGGATTCGTAGTCGAGCGGCGTGTCGAGAAAATCACGCGGGAAATAGGCGCCGAGCGGCCCACCAACCTGGGCCGCTCTAAAGGGCCGGCCACTCGCGGTCCCGCCGCCAAACTCCTCGATAACGTCGCCCAAGGTGATGCCGAACGCCTTTTCTATCAATCCGCCGCGTTTCACGTTGCCCGCAAGCTGGATCGGCAGCGTGCCGCGTGAACGGCCCATGCCGAAGTCGCGGTAGAAGGTCGCTCCCTTATCGAGGATCAGGGGCACCGCCGCCAGGGACAGCACATTGTTGACAATTGTCGGCTGACCAAACAGGCCCTTGATCGCCGGCAGCGGCGGCCGATATCGGATTATGCCGCGCTTTCCCTCGAGGCTTTCCAAAAGCGCGGTTTCCTCGCCGCAGATATAAGAACCCGCGCCCAGCCGGACGTCGAGATCGAAAACAAATGGACCGCCCGCTACGCCGACCCCAAGGTAACCGCGCTTGTAGGCTATGGCGATTGCCTGCTTGATCGTGCGGAAAGCGTGCGGATATTCGGAACGTACATAGATGTATCCTGAGGTCGCGCCGACGGCGATTCCAGCGATGATCATGCCTTCGATCAACAGGAATGGGTCGCCTTCCATCAGAAGACGGTCGGCGAAGGTGCCGCTGTCGCCCTCGTCGGCATTACATACGACGTATTTCTGCGCCCCGGATGCAGTGCGCACCGTGCGCCATTTGATCCCGGTCGGGAAGCCGGCGCCGCCGCGACCCCGGAGGCCGGATTCCACGACTTCCTCGACAATCGAATCAGGCGCCAGGGTCAGGGCGCGCGCGAGGCCGCGAAAACCACCGAGGCGGCGGTAATCTTCAATCGAAAGCGGATCGGTCAGGCCGCAGCGGGCAAAGGTCAGACGTTCTTGGTGTTTGAGATAGGGGATGTCCTCGGTTACGCCGAGCGAAAGTCGGTGATGACCGCCTTTGAGGAAGGCGCCGTCGAACAAGCCCGGGACATCGGCGGCCGTAACGCGGCCATAGGCGATGCGCCCCTGCGATGTCTCCACCTCGACCAACGGTTCGGCCCAGAAGAGACCGCGCGAGCCGTTGCGGACGACGGTGACGTCAAGCTTTCGGCGCCGCGCCTCGCCGATGATGGCCACTGCCACGTCCTCGGCACCGACCGAGAGCGCGGCGGCATCGCGCGGCACATAGACCTTGGTATTGATTTTCGCGCTCACGACGCGCTCTCCAACCGATCGAGCAACCGATCCAAACGAGCTGAATCGAGCCGCCCGATCAGTTCGCCGTCGAGCATCGCGGCGGGCGCGCAGGCGCAGTTGCCGAGACAATAGGCCGCCTCAAGCGTCACCTTGCCGTCGGCGGTTGTTGCGCCAAGTCCCACTCCCAAGCGTTTCTCGGCTTGCTCGACCAGAGTATTGCAGCCCATGGACTGACAAGCCTCGGCGCGGCACATACGTAGCGTGTGGCGTCCAGGCGGCTGCTCGCGAAAGTCATCATAGAAGGCGACGACGCCGTGAATCTCGGCCTGTGACAGATTCAATGCCTCGGCAACCATCGGGATCGCGGCGCGGCCGATATAGCCAAATCTCTCCTGCAGCGCATGGAGGATCGGCAGCGTCGCGCCGGGCATTTGCCGGTGCCGCGCGACAATTTCCAGCGCTTCCGCGTCATCCCACGGCGGCGCCACTCGGTTATTCACCTGCAAATCCATGAAACAATTATAACCTTCCGGAGCCGGGCGCGCCCCGCAAAGTTACTCGATCGATCCGCCGTGGCCTATACAGGAGCCGGCCGGGGACCCGATGCCATAGCTAAGAATATGATTCCATTCGGGGACTTGCGCAAGACTCTCGCCGGATTAGGGCGCGACAACCCGAAGATGTCGTCCAACGCGAAGTTTCAGGCGGCGGGCGTCGTGTTGGGAATAGCCCACCCATTGACCGTCCTCGACCACAACACGCGACCCAGCGAGCCGCGTTTGGCCGTTGCTGTGATCGGCCGCGGCCTCGGTTCTAAGCGCTGATCCATTGGCAAGGCCTTGGCCCTGGTTTCCCGACGTTTCCGCCGCTGTCCCCGGCTCAGGCACGACGTAAAGGGAATTCCGCAAGGTCGGCGTTCGGCCTACCGATTTCAGCACGCTGCGGTACTCGTCGAGCATGTCCTTTTGGAACGTGAATTCAGGCGCGGGCCGCCCCAGGTTGATGCAGGCAAAAGAGTAGAATCGTTCGCCCAGGCCGCACTTGCGATACCGCTGATCTACCCATGAAAACGGCGCTATGCCCTTGGCCGGATCGAGCACCAAAAAGCCCACGAGGGTCCGGCCGAGGCGGGCGTGGACGATCATGGCGCGGCCACCCCGAGGAATTTTTGCACGTTTTCGAGCCATGGCGTGGGATCGTCATCGAATTCGTTTCCCTTAACCGAGGCATCGGCGACCTTGCTGACGATCTGGGTCATGCGCGGCAGGAAATTTTCCTGATACGAGAATAACTCAACCTTTATTTCGTGCGGAATCCGAGGGCGGGCGACGGAACCAGCGGTGCTCAACGGCAGCCTCCTTGATAGGCCGCCTAGAGTGCCGAGCATTGATCAATGCTTGGTTAATGCGCGACTGAGGCCCCTATGGACCCAAAACCTGGGGGCGCTACCTGTCGGCCTTCGCAGGGCGGCTCGATCCATTAGTAGGGCCCCGGTCGCCGCGGACAGTGCTTTGTGGCTGGCCGGTCACACCCAAAGCGCCGTAATCTGCCGCCCGGCACCCGGCTGAAACCCGTCCCTTGCCTAAGCCTCGCGGGAGTTCCAACCATGTTGATCAACTGCATTGCCTACCAGGACGGGAATAAGCTCGCCGACATCCCCATTCAGGAAATCAGCGCCTTCCTCGCCACGCCCGATTGTTTCGTCTGGGTCGCGCTCAAGGATCCGAGCCACGAGGACTTGGAGGAGATGAAGACCGAGTTTCATCTTCACGACTTAGCCGTTGAAGATGCCCAGGTCGGCCACCAACGCCCGAAGATCGAGGAATACGGCGATTCCATTTTCGCGGTGATGCGACTGATCGAAATGGTCGATCATGAATTGAACGTCGGCGAGATCGATGTTTTCGTCGGGCACAACTACGTGCTGTCGGTGCGCAGCCGCAGTCAACAGAAGTTCGTCGGCGTGCGCGACCGCTGCGAACACGAGCCTCACCTGTTGAAGCAGGGTTCGGGGTTTGTGCTTTACGCGCTGATGGATGCGGTGGTCGACCGCTATTTCCCGATCATCGACGCCCTGGAATCGGAGCTTGAGACCATCGAAGAGCAGATCTTTTCAAAAGGGTCGGCGCGCAGCAATACGAAACGTCTCTATGCCCTTAAGCAAAAAACCATGGTCATGAAACACGCGGTATTCCCGATGATGGAAGCCGTCGGCAAGCTCTACGGCGGCCGCGTGCCGCAGGTCTGTGTCAATTCCCAGGAGTATTTCCGCGACGTTTACGACCACTTAACGCGGCTCAATTCCTCGGTCGACACGCTCCGCGATACTATTTCCGCCGCCATGCAGGTGAACTTGGCCATGGTAACCATCGAAGAAAATGAAACAACCAAGCGCCTCGCCGCCTGGGCCGGCATGTTCGCCGTGCCCACTGCTTTTGCCGGCATCTGGGGCATGAACTTCCAGCATATGCCCGAACTGGAGTGGTACTACGGCTACCCGTTAGCGCTGTTCGCGATCGCAGGCGCCTGCGTCTTCCTCTATTACCGCTTCAAGAAGTCGGGATGGCTGTAGGCGCGCCCCAATGATGCGCGTCTACTCGGCGGCACCTTCAACCGCGACGCCTTCCATGGCCTTGGACAGCAGCATGTGAAGCTTGCCCATGTCCGAGGTTGAGAAGGTGGTGGTGAGCACCTCGGCGCGATCGGTGGCGCGGGCATGTTTGACCAGAGCCGAGTATTCCTTCAGGTACCGCATGACGTAGCCGCGGAATTTCTCGTCGGTCTGATACTTGCGTTGGATGGCCTCGAACTTCTGGCGGCTCAGGGCCTTGGTGATGTGGCGCAGGAACGCGCCCTGGTCACCCTTGTAGTAGCGCTTCCACAGTTCTTCCTCGACCGAAGGCTGGAAGATGCGAGCGATATCGACAGCCATGCTGTGGAGTTGTTCGATGACTTAGGTGGCGTCTTCGAGTAAGCGGCCGGTATGGGCCTTGTCGTGGGCTTCTTCCAATTGCTTGGCGGTTTCCTCGGCCTTGGCAGCGCTGGACATGAGGTTGTCGACCTGGCGGCCGAAGGCCTGCCCGGCCTTGCCGGTCTGCTCGGTGATGCCGTTGCTGGATTCCACCAAGCTTTCGGAGTGTTTGCGCAAGGTTTTTAGCACGACCTCGACACGGTTGACGGCTTCGTTTGGCGACTTTCCTAGCGTGAGGAGCTACTGGCGGAAGGCTTCGCCTGTGGCGCGTGTGCCGCCTGCGATCTTCTCCGAAGTATCGGAGAACTCGCCCAGGGACTGGCGCATCTTCTCGCCGGCGACGCTGACCTGGCCGCGCCACGGTTGGTTGAGTCCTCGAAGTCGAGCATAAGCTTCTGCAACGAGTCGCGGAAGCCGTTGAGGCGTACCTGGGCATCGTCGGTGGCGCCGGCGATTGCCGCCGAACGCTGCCTGAGGCCGTCGCCGACCAACGACATCGTTTCGGTGGCGTGAGAAGCCGCCTTGTCGATGGAGGCGACCTGATCGTGGAAGGAGATCGAGGCGTCCTTGTGCCTGGCGCCGGCGGCATCGGCGGCGGAGCGCAGGGCGCCCTTGCTTTCGTCGAGCGTGCTGAGTACCGACTGCATATCCTTCGAAACTTGAGCCGCGACCGAGGAGAGGGCCGAAACCTCGGTGCCGATCTCGCGGCTGACATCTTTGGTCTTAGCGACCGAATGCGAAACGGTGTCCGACACTTTCTGCGAGGTGGCCTCGAGGGACTCACGGATCGATTCCAGCTCCTTGGTCACGCGGGCCGAAAGCTGCATAAGCTCGGACGAATTCTGGCTGAGGATGTCCGACATCGAGCGGACGTGGGCCAGCGCTTGCTCCGAGGTCGAGCCCATCTGCCGGGCCTGCTGGGCCAAGGCACTTTCGCTGAGTTTGACGTGGGTGGTGAGTGTATTGGCGGCCATTTCCAGTTCGTCGTTCTGGCGCCGAAGCGTGTCTCGAATCGCATCGGCCTGAACGGACGCGCGGCTCGCCGAGTTGGCCAGCTGCTCGGCATGTTCACGGACCCGCAGGCCGACGGTGTCGATTTTCTGGATGACGGTATCAGAGTTGGCGCCCATGGCCTCGGCGCGGCCAATGGCGACGTTGGAGGCCTTCTCAAGATCGCGGCGGTGGCGCGGTCGAACTTTCCCGTGACCACGCGCGAACGTAGGCCAAATTCATCGGCGGCGACGGCAAGGCGGGTCTCGACGCGGCCGGCGGCTTCGCTCACGCCTTCGGCCTGTTTCTTCACCATACCTTCGACAAGCCGCAGCTTGGCGACGGCGCCATCCGAGGCGGCGCTGAGTTCCTTGGTTTGAATGGCCAGGGCTTCTTCAACGATTTTCACGCGCGACAGAACGCGTTCCATGACCTGGTCGAGGTTGGCGGTCTGCTGGCCGAGACGCATATTGACCTTGGTGGCTTGGTCTTCGATGCGGTCACCGGCGGCGGCCAACTCGGCACGCTGCTTATCGAACAAGGCTTCGAGACCGTGGGCCTTGCCCATCAGCGTATCGGCCATATCGGCGATGGTGGTCTCCGCGCGCTTGGCGGCGTCCTCGACCTGCTCGGCATTGGCGGCAACCGCCTTGCCCATATCATTGGCGTAGGTCTTGGCGGTCTCGCCGGCTTTGGCCAAGGCTTTTTCCTGTTCGCCAAGCTGCTGGGCAATGGCGGCACTCATGCCGCGCGCGCGTTCGGTAACGGTGGACAGCGTATTGACGTGCCCGGCCAGCGTCTGGCCCATGCTGTTGACCTCGCCGAGCGTCTTCTGGCTGGCAGTGCGGATGAACTCGTGTTGGCGGCGCAGGGCATCCTCGATCTTTAGATTCACGTCGGCGGCGGAATCGATCACGGTTTGCAGCTTGGCGACCTGATCGGTGACAGCAGATGCGGCCGAGCCCGCGCCGGCTTCGAGTTGGCCGGTGACGCTGGCGAGCTTTTCAGTGTCGCGCAGGAATCCGGTCTGGAGCTTTTGCATATTTTTGACCGCGACGTCGCTGGCGTCCACCAGCATGCGCGCCTGGGCTTTCAACGATTCCGATACCGAGGCGATTCGGTTCTCTGCGGTTTCGGACGGATAGGTGAGCTGCGCCAGATGGTGGCGCAGGGCGGCGCTTTCGCGGCGAAGTTCGCGACCGCGATCGAGGTAAGCGATGACTAGCCAGAGGAAGGCCAGGGGCAGCATGAACGTCGTCATAAAACTGCCGAACTGATCGGGCAGCAGGGTGAAGAGTTGGCGCCAGCCGATGGCGGCGGTGATATAGATCGAGAAGGCGAGCGACCAGGCAGCGGTTATCACGATACCGCCGGCGACGATCTTGCCGGACTCGCGCCACCAACGCGCGAGAACGGACTCATCGGCGATCTCCTGCTCGGAGCCGGCCGCGAGCCCGCTGGATGTATCGGCGTCGGACGTATCGGCGTCGGGCGCCGGCGTTGCGCGCGACGGCGCGCCGAACAGCGGCTTCTTGATGCGCCCGGCCCCGGATTTCAGCGCGATCCGCGGCGCGGCTTCGCCGCCCGGCACTGACAGGTGGTCGTCGTACGTTTCGTGAGCCATCGCCCACTTCCCCGTTGCGCTTCTGCCCTTAGGCGGGGCCCTTACGCATGTCGGCGCTGGGTCCTTCGCTGGGCGCATGTTTCGCCGGGCGAAGATTTTGACGGGGCAATGACCTTCTGGCCGCTGACCCGATTCACCCGGTTGGCAAGCCTAAGACCGGATGATTAACAATGTGTTCCGTCCCAATAATAAGGGTCAGAGTAAAATAACTATTTTTACTCTGACCCTAATTATTAATCATATGATTTTATTTTATTGTATTACTACATTACGGCACGGCGGTGGCCAGGAAATCGTCCTGGACAATGGCCTCGCCCTCCATCGACTTCTGCTGCTTGGCCCACGCCGAGGCGTAGGAGCCGCCCTCGGCCAGAAGCTCGGCATGGGTGCCGCGCTCAATGATCTCGCCATCACCCAGGACCAGGATCTGGTCGGCATCGACGATGGTCGACAGACGGTGGGCAATGACCAGAGTGGTCCGACCGGTACTGACTTCGCGCAGGTTGGCCTGAATCTCTTTCTCGGTGTGAGTGTCCAGCGCCGAGGTCGCTTCGTCGAACAGCAGAATCGGCGCGCCTTTCAGAATGACCCGCGCGATCGCCACCCGCTGCTTCTCACCGCCCGACAGCTTGAGGCCGCGCTCGCCCACCTGGGTCCCGTAGCCGTCCGGCAAACCGGCGATAAGCTGGTGGATGTGGGCAAGGCCGGCGGCGCCTGCGATTTCGTCCTCGCCCGCGTCGGGCTTGGCATAGGAGATGTTATAGCGAATGGTGTCGTTGAACAGCACCGTGTCCTGGGGCACGACGCCGATGGCCGCGCGCACGCTGGCTTGGGTGACATCGCGGATATCCTGACCGTCGATCATGATTTTACCGCCGGCGATATCGTAGTAGCGGAACAAGAGCCTGCCGATGGTCGATTTGCCGGCGCCGGTGGCGCCGACAAAGGCCGTCATGCGGCCGCGCGGCACGGAAAATGACACGCCTTTCAGGATCGGCCTTCGCGGATCGTAGGCGAATGTCACGTTTTCGAAACGCACCTCTCCGCCGCTCAGGTCCAAAGGTTTTGCGTCCGGCTTGTCCTTGATCTCAGGCTCGACATCCATCAGATCGAACATTTTTTCGATATCGACCAGGGACTGCTTGATGTTGCGGTAGACGAAACCGAAAAAGTTGAGCGGCTGCGAGAGCTGCAACATATAGAGATTGACGAGTGTGAAATCACCGACCGTCATGCGCCCGGCAACCTTGCCGGACGCCGCCATGGCCATGAGCACCGCCAGGCCGACCGAAATGATCAAGGCTTGACCGACGTTCATCAGTGCCAGTGTCGATTGGGTACGTACCGAGGCAGCCTCATACTCGCCCATGACGCGGTCGTATTCGCGCACCTCGAGATCCTCATTGCCGAAGGTCTTGACGGTCTCGTAGTTAAGCAGGCTGTCGATCGCGCGGGTATTCGCCTTGTTGTCGAGGGCGTTGCTCTCGCGGCGGTACTTGAGGCGCCAATCGGTCGTGAGGCCGGTGAACGCCACATAAACCACCACTACCACCAGCGTGACCACGCCGAACCAGATATTGAAGGCCTTCCACAGCACGGCGAACACCAACGCCACTTCCAGCACGGTCGGGAAAACGTTGAACAGCGAGATCGAAACCAGGCTTTCAATGGCATTGCGGCCGCGTTCGATGGATCGGGATAATGCCCCCGTGCGCCGGTCGAGATGAAAGCGCAGCGACAGCCGGTGAAGGTGCGCGAGCACCACCGCCGAGGAGCGTCGGACCGCGCGCACGCCAACCTTGGCAAACACCGCGTCGCGAAACTGGGCGAAGGCCTGCCCCAAAAATCGGGCCGCGCCGTAGGCAATGATCAGCGCCATCGGAATGGCAACGACGGTCGCGCCACTTCCCGCGCCGGCGTCGGGCGCCAGGGCATCCACCGCCTGCTTGAGGTAAATGGGCGCGATCACTGTAGCCACTTTGGCAAGCACGATGAAGACCAGTGCGAAAACCACGCGCACTTTGATCTCGGTAGCGCCGGCGATAGCGGGCGAGGGCCACAGGAACGGCAGCAAGGATTTGATCACCTGCCAGTCGCCACGCTTGCGCCCGACTTCGGCTTGTTCCGGAGAATAGGCGAGGTGTTTCATGGAAAGATACCTTAGAGCAAGCAGCGTGAATTCGGAATCGCGATGCTTGCTCTATCTATTTGTGGTCGCATCGCTCTTGCCGAAAACCGGTTCCCCCTTTTCGGCACGATGCTCTAAAAGAAAGATCGTGCATTAAAAAAGGTCGCAACGGCGGCGTTCCAGGCCGAACATGGCGCGAGGACGGCGGCGCGCGACTAAACGGTCGCCGCCGTAGCTTGGATTTGAGCCTGGGCCTGAGCGACGGCTGTGATCTCAGAAGCGCTCGCGTAAGCAGCTACTTCCACCAGCACAACCTTTGTTCCACGGCCATGGGCGGCATCGATCCGCTGGGCCTTCTCATAGGTCGAGGCTTCCTCGGCGGCGTCGCTACCTTTGCCTTGTGGCTTGTCTTGCGTCGGGCCCTGAGACTGATCGGTGTCGGTGCGAGCGACCTTATCATGGGCCGTGGTTTCGCCGGCGCCCTCTTCCGTGACGACTGCCACCTTCTCGGCCGTATCCGCGACGAACCGCGGCACGGTTTCGGCAACCGCGAACCTGCCAAGCACGACTTCGACACCCTGGCCGGAAAATTTCTTCGGCGCATCGACCGTCCCGGTCGGAGTGCCCTGCGAGGCGACCTGCGCCGCAGCGGCCTTCGCAGCGACAAAAAACTTCTTGGTCGGGGCTGCGCCGGGCAGCTCGGCCGGCGTGAAAATATTCTGGTCAGTCGGTTCGGCCGCAAATGCGACGGCGGAATCAGGAACGCTCGGTGTGGCCTCGGCCACCGGCGCCGGCACGGCGGGCTCGATCAATTCGGACCCAACCGACAGCCCGGCAAAGGTGAAGACGCCTTCGCGAGCGACGCCGGCGCGGGCCGCCTCATTCAGATCGACACGACGGTCGCCATTGGCATCAAAGCGCTGCAAGATGTCGGGCGTATCCAGGGGGGTCGGAGCGATATCGGCGGTTGCAAAGCCAGCATCGACGCCTTGGCGCTCAACGACTGCAACCTGCTGCCGGGGGGCTAACAGGTTGAGCTGCTGGAATGCAGCGGTAGATGTGACCACGTCCGTCATTCATCGCCCTTTCTGGCCGATGAGAACTTCTGCACACTTTCATGGACAGCTTGTTTGATAGGGCATCTCCGTGCAAAAATCAAGACCGCCGCACATAAAAGAGTGCGCGGATAACTCATTAACTCATTGTTTTATAACGATAAATTGATTCATATAATAGTTCGATTCGAAACCTAAAGTCGGCTCGGGCCCTCCATGACGGAGTTCGCGGACGATTTTGACGCTGCCGACGGCCTCCGAGACGCGGGTTGATTTTTCCGCCGATCCGCTCCGCGGACTGCCCTAGGCGAAGGGACCATTGGGCCGGCGCAAATCGTCAGGCCTTCATTAAGTGCGAGCGCCATATTACATAGGGACGGGATGCCGCCGGTTTTTGAGATCGGACCGGTCCCGAGACGCCTAAAGGATTTTCATGCCCGCGGATCCATCCCCTCACCGCGTAGCGCGCGTCCAAGCGCTGACGGCGGCGCTCAAGGACCACATCCTCGTGCTGGACGGGGCCATGGGCACGATGATCCAGCCGCACAAACTCGATGAAGCCGGTTATCGTGGGATTCGTTTTGCCGCCCATGCCAAGGTCGTGAAGGGCAACAATGATCTTCTGACCCTGTCGCAGCCCACGATCATCCTTGATATCCACCGCGCCTACTTGGAAGCGGGTGCCGATATCGTTGAGACCAACACGTTTTCCTCGACGCGGATCGCTCAGGCCGACTACGGCATGGAATCCCTGGCCTATGAGCTGAACCTCGAGGGCGCCAAGCTCGCCCGCAAGGCCTGCGATGAATACACCAATAAGACGCCGGGCAAGCCGCGATTTGTCGCCGGCGCCATCGGGCCGACCAACCGCACGGCTTCGATTTCGCCGGACGTCAACGACCCGGCATTCCGCAATGTCACCTTCGACGAGCTACGCGCGGCCTTCCGCGAACAGGCCGAGGGCCTCGTGGCCGGTGGCGCCGATCTTCTGCTGGTGGAGACGATTATCGACACCCTGAACGCCAAGGCGGCGCTGTTCGCCATCGACGAATTCTTCGAAGCGAGCGGTCTGCGCTTGCCGGTCATGATCTCGGGAACCATCACCGATCAATCGGGTCGCCTGCTGTCGGGACAAACGCCTGAAGCCTTCTGGAATTCCTTGCGCCACGTGAAACCGTTGTCGATCGGCTTCAATTGCGCGCTCGGCGCGGCGCAGTTCCGCCCTTATGTAGCGGAACTCTCGCGCGTCGCTGACGCTCTGATCAGCGCCTATCCCAATGCCGGATTGCCGAATGCGTTTGGCGAATACGATGAACTCCCCCACACGACCGCCGGTCATATCGGGGCCTGGGCCAAAGATGGATTGGTCAACATCGTCGGCGGCTGCTGCGGCACGACGCCCGACCATATCAAGGCGATCTGCGAAAGCGTCGCCGGCGTTGTCCCGCGCAAGATCCCGAAGCAGCCCGTGAAAATGCGGCTTTCAGGTCTTGAGCCGTTCTCGTTAGCCTCATGACCGAGGGCATCGCGGCTGCATCCGGCGAGGCGCTGGTTCCCGCCGAAGAACTCGCTGCGAAAGTGGCCACGGCCACCTTCGTCAATATCGGTGAACGTACCAACGTAACCGGCTCTGCCAAATTCAAGAAACTCATCCTCGCTGGCAATTTCGAGGCGGCGCTGGACGTCGCGCGCCAACAGGTCGAGAGCGGCGCGCAGATCATCGACATCAACATGGACGAGGCCATGTTGGACTCTGAAGCGGCGATGGTGAAGTTCCTAAATCTCATCGCCGCCGAACCCGACATTAGCCGTGTGCCGGTGATGATCGACAGCTCCAAATGGTCGGTGATCGAGGCCGGGCTAAAGTGCGTGCAAGGCAAGCCGATCGTCAACTCGATCAGCATGAAGGAAGGCGAAGCGGCCTTCATAGCCCAGGCGAAAAAAGTCAGGCGCTACGGGGCGGCGGTCGTGGTCATGGCCTTCGACGAGAAAGGCCAGGCCGACACCGAGGAGCGCAAGGTCGAGATTTGCACCAAGTCATATAAGATTCTGACCGAAAAGGTCGGCTTTCCGCCGGAAGACATCATTTTCGATCCCAACATTTTCGCGGTCGCCACCGGCATCGAGGAACACAACAACTACGCGATCGATTTCATCAACGCGACCCGGCGAATCAAACAGACCCTGCCCCACGCCCATATTTCGGGCGGAGTTTCAAATATCTCGTTCTCCTTCCGCGGTAATGAACAGGTTCGCGAAGCCATGCATGCGGTGTTCCTGTATCACGCCATCAAAGCCGGCATGGATATGGGCATCGTCAATGCCGGCCAATTGGCGATTTACGAGGACATCCCCGCCGAATTGAAAGAACGGGCCGAGGACGTGATTCTCAATCGCCGTTCCGACGCCACCGACCGGCTTCTCGAAATCGCCGACAAATATAAGGCCGGCGCGGGCGCGGCCCGGGCCGTCGACCTTTCCTGGCGCGGCGCCGACGTCAACAAGCGCCTGGCCCACGCGCTGGTCAACGGCATTACCGATTACATCGACGCCGACACCGAGGAAGCCCGCGCCGCGGCCGAGGCGCGTGGCGGCCGCCCCCTGGATGTCATCGAGGGCCCCCTGATGGACGGCATGAACGTAGTCGGCGACCTGTTCGGCGCCGGCAAGATGTTCCTGCCGCAGGTGGTGAAAAGCGCCCGCGTCATGAAAAAGTCGGTGGCCTATCTGATCCCCTACATCGAGGCCGAGAAGATTCGGAACGCGGCGTTGGGAATCGTTGATGCCAGCAAGAACAACGGCAAGATCTTGATGGCGACGGTCAAAGGCGACGTGCACGACATCGGCAAGAACATCGTCGGCGTCGTACTTCAGTGCAACAACTACGAGGTCATCGACCTTGGCGTCATGGTCTCCTGCGCCAAGATACTTGAGACCGCGCGCGAGGTGAAAGCCGATATCATCGGCCTCTCGGGCCTTATCACACCCAGCCTCGACGAGATGGCCTATGTGGCCCGCGAGATGGAGCGCGAAGGCTTTGCCGTGCCGCTTATGATCGGCGGCGCCACGACCTCAAAGATTCACACCGCCGTCAAGATCGCACCGGGCTACGACAAAGCGACCGTCTACGTGCCGGACGCCTCGCGCGCGGTCGGTGTGGCGGGCAACCTGATGTCGGCGCAGAACCGGGATGCCTACACCACCGAGGTCAAAGCCGACTACGCGCGCATGCGCGAGGCCCATGCCCGCCAGCAGCAGGGCAAGAAGCGCCAGGCCCTGGCAGCGGCACGGGCGAACCGCGTGAAAATCGATTGGAGCGCGCGCCTTCCCGAGAAGCCGCGGGCGCTATCAGCCGGCGGCGCCTTGACGATCTTCGCGGACTACGACCTTGCCGAACTGACGCGCACCATCGACTGGACGCCGTTCTTCCAAACCTGGGAACTGGCGGGAAAATATCCCGAGATTCTCACCGATGCGCTTGTCGGCCAGACCGCGCTTAACCTCTACAACGATGCCCAAGCCATGTTGCAGCGTTTGGTCAGCGAGAAGTGGGTGACGGCCAGGGCCGTGATCGGTTTCTGGCCCGCGAGTAGCATTGGCGACGACATCGAAGTTTATGCCGACGATAAACGCAGCAAAGTACTCGCGACCTTGCATAGCTTACGCCAGCAGATGATCCGGGATGGCGCCAAAAGTTTCGACCGCGCCAACATGGCGCTGGCCGATTTCATCGCACCCAAGGACAGCGGCAGCGCGGACTATATCGGCGCCTTCGCCATCACGACTGGTATTGGTCTTGAAAAGAAGGTCGCGGAATTCGAGCGCGACCACGACGACTACAACGCCATCATGGTCAAGGCCCTGGCGGACCGCCTGGCCGAGGCCTTCGCCGAACGCATGCACCAGCGCGTGCGCAAGGAGTTCTGGGGCTATGCCGCCGACGAAAAGCTCGGCAATGAGGAATTGATCGCCGAAAAATACCGGGGCATCCGCCCGGCGCCCGGTTATCCCGCCTCGCCCGATCACACCGAGAAGGCGCTTTTGTGGAAGCTGCTCGATGCCGAAAAGAACGCGGGCATGACCTTGACCGAGAGTTTCGCCATGTGGCCGGCGGCCAGCGTCAGCGGCTTTTATTTCGCCCATCCCGAGGCGGCGTACTTCGGTGTCGGCAAGATCGAGCGCGACCAGGTTGAAGACTACGCCCGCCGCAAAGGCATGACTGTGGCCGAAGTCGAACGCTGGCTTGCCTCCAGCCTCAACTACGAAACCCCAGCGGTCAAAATCTAACGCTTCGATCCCATCGATTGTGTTGGATTTTGGCCACATCATAAGGGTTGGCTAGTGGTCCGGGCTAACAGACCACGACCGGCCTGTCAGAGTCGGACCACGAACCGCCCCACCCAGATCAATACCAGAACAGCGCCAACACGACGCCCGAGCCCATGGCTGCGCCGAGCAGCGCTGCGAAACTGACGACAATAAAGCGCTCCCACGAGCCCGCCAAAGCACCGGCGGCGGCCGGCGGCGGCTTGCGCTCGGCGATCAATTTCAAAAGCGTGCCGGCGACGGCGCCGATCATCAAACCAACGCCGATAAATGGAAGGCCGACGGCACCGGACGACACCGCGAACATTCCGATTGCAAAACCGAGCAGGCCGCCGATTGCGAACGCGCCCGAGGCCATCGGAAAATTGCTGCGGGCGATGGCCCAGGTCCGCCGGCGGCGCCAGCGGCGCACACCCTGGCCCAGCGCAGCCTTGTGTGGCGCCCTCTGCCAGTCCGCGACCAGGTCCTTTAGAATTGCTATGCCGTCGGCGCGCCCGCCGGAGATCTGCTCGGTGCTGCCGAGGAGGGCGGCGGCGATCATTTCAAATTTTCTCCCCGGACGTCGCCTGACCACGCCAACGAGATAACCGCTGACGTCGTCCTCGACGACGAAAAAATCGCGCGCCGCACCGGCGTCGGTCGCGCGCACAAGCCACCACGGGCGAGGGGAACTGTCGTCCGGTCGCGCGTCCTCCCACACCAGGATGGAGTGAGCGCCCGACGACTGCAGCTGGGAGATATCGTCGGCGCTGGACACCCATTCACCCCGGCTGGGACATCACGACAGCACGATGATCTTAGATGGAATCATCCCGCTCTGGTCATGGTTTAACGCCATCGGCCGGCCGATGTCACGGCCGATCTAGTCCCGAGTTTACGCTTCGGCTTATGGAGCTGCGGGCAGCGTGAAATGGATCGACGTTCCGGCGCCAGGCGTCGATTCAACCGTTAGGGTGCCGCCGTGGCGCTCGACGATATCGCGGCACAAATAGAGGCCGATTCCCGCGGCCTTCTCGCCACGGGTCCCGGGCGTCGAGATCGTGCGGTCGAGGGCGAACAGATTGGCGAGCGCCGCGCCGGACATGCCGACGCCATCGTCACGAACCGTAACCCGCACCATAGGTGCCGGCGAGGCACCATCCGCGGGCTCGATCCGCACGAGTCCGGCCGTAAGCTCGACCAGGCCGCCGCTGCGCGCAAATTTGATGGCGTTGGAGACCAGGTTGCGAACAACCATCCGTACAAGGGGCTCATCGCCGAGGGCGGTCACCGAACCGATGCAATTGGCAATCGTGATGCTCTAGGTCTCGGCGATCTGGGTCAGGGGCTCCAGGCCAGCGCCGGCCGTGGCCGATAAATCGAGCGGTGCGAGTTTCAGCCCACCGTCGCGGATCTGAATGGCCGCCCAAGCCAGAAGATTGTCGAGCATTTCATGGACGCCGACCGCGGAATCGCGAACGATTTGAGCGTAGCTGAGCGTCTGTCCCCGCGAGAAATCCTTGGCCTTCGCCACCAAAAGGTCGGAAAACCCGATGATACTGTTGAATGGACTGCGCAGGTCGTGGGCGATGATCGAGAACAGTTTGGCCTGCTGCACGTTCAAGAGCTGCAATTCAGCGGTCTTATGCTTAAGCTCCGCCTCGCTCCGCCGCAAAGCCTCGGCATGCTCCTCGACGTTCCGCCGCGCTTCACGGAGTTCGTCCTCTCGCCGCTTGGACTCCGTGACATCTCGCGCCGTGGCGATGTACCGCGCGAGCGTACCTTCCCGGCTCAATATTGGCTGGCCGGTCTCGCGAATGTCTTTGAACCCGCCGCTGCGCGTCTTGATGCGGTATTCGACGTCATAGGCCTGGGCCGAGCCAATGCCTCGGTGACGGTTGTGCGGTACCGGTCGCGGTCATTGGGACCGACAACCACCGCGAACAACGCCGGATGGGTGAATTGACGGATGACGGTGCCGGGCGCGAGCTCATGGATACGGCCCAGTTCGTCCGAGCAGAAGGTCAACCGATCTAGATCGCGGCTCCAAACCCAATGACCAAGGTGAGCAAGGTCGGCCGCCATGCCGAGCATCTCGTTCTGGTCCTGGATCGAGCGGATGGCGTCGAAGGCTTCGGTGACGTCGGCGATCACGCCGAACAGAGCGCTCGCCTGCCCGCGCTCATCGGTCTCCGGCTGGCCGGTACAGACGACCGAGCGCCATGAGCCGTCCGGTCGCGAAATCCGGCCGTCGACTTCGAAAGGCGCCGGACCGGCAACGGCTTCCCGCATGGTCTGTTCGATCTGTGCCCGGTCTTCGGGATGAAAGAGATTCAAAAGCTCCCGCATGTCGGGCAAGGCGGCGGTCGGATCGAGCCCTAGGATGCTAAAGGTCTGCGGTGAGCCCGTGAGCGCGCCGCCGGCGAGGTCAGCGTGCCAGTGCCCCATGTGCGGCCGACGGTCTCGGCAAGGCGCAGCTTGCGGGCGCCGCGGACGTGATCGGTCCACGCCAGAGGACGGCTTTTTCCATGCTCAACTTCTCTGAACCAGCAAATGGTTTTTAGTCAAAATTAACTGTATTGGACTTCGGCGGCAAATTGAAGCCCTGCGAATATGCCCGCCAAGCCGTTATAAAGTCCCATGTTTTCCGCGCTGGCCGCGGCTGGGGCTCCCTTGCACGTGTGGAGAACACCTGTTACAACCCCGCCCTCACGTCGGCGCCGGAATCGGGACAAGATTCCTCTTAATGGCTCCTTCCCCGTGCGGGGGCGTAGTTCAGTTGGTTAGAACGTCGGCCTGTCACGCCGAAGGTCGCGGGTTCGAGTCCCGTCGCTCCCGCCATTTTTTCACTGAGTCCTTTCAACGACTTAGCTGAAGACGCCTTCAAGCTCCTCATCTCTGAAAACTGTGCTGGTCACACTCTGGTCACAGTGAGGGAGCGCATGGCTTCAATCCGTCGCCTGAAATCCGGCAAATGGCAGGTCCAAATTCGAGCCGCTGGACTACGTCCGCTGGCCCGAAGCTTTGAAAGCAGGGCCA
>SHVO01000026.1 GCA_009694245.1 Rhodospirillaceae bacterium
GCCGTTACGTGGGTAAATTCGACCCGCGCGGCATGATGATCGCGGGCGTTCTGATTCTCTCGGCGGGCACATACATTATGCGCTGTTGCCGCTGGAGGTAAATCCCTTCTGGGTCATGATCCCGGGCTTCGTCCAAGGCATCGGCATGGCGATGTTCTTTATCCCCTCATCGATGCTGGCTTACGAAAGCCTACCGAAGCATCTTTTTGACGGTGCCGCCGGTCTGTACTCAGTCATGCGCACCATCGGGGGCTCGGTGGGCATCGCTACCATCGGCCTTCTGCTGACGCGGCGCGCCGATTATCATTGGCGAATTCTTGGCGAACACGTCACGCCGGATAACCCAAACGTTCACGCCTGGCTGAATAACCGTGGTCTGAGTCTAGGAGATCCAGGTGCCGCACCGTTGCTGGTGGGCGAGACGATGAAGCAAGCGCAGGTGATGGCCTTCGGCGACATGTATCTTTTGGTGGCGCTCCTCACGCTGGCGCTCGCACCGATTGTCTTGTTCATGCGCAAGCCTGCCAAGCGCGGGGCGCCGCAACCGGCGGAGTAAGAATTAGGCTGCGGCCGCCGGATCTTTCGGCCAGGCGGTCATGACCGCCTTGACCACGACCGCCAAGGGAATGCCGAAAAACACGCCCCAAACTCCGAAAATCCCCCCAAAAAATAATATGGCGACGATAATCGCCACCGGGTGGATTTTCACGGCTTCGGAGAACAGCAGCGGAACCAGGACATTGCCGTCGAGCGCGTGGATGACGAGGTAGGAGCCTACGGCGACGCCGGCCTCGAAACTCACGCCCCATTGTATGAGCGCTACCGCCGCGACCGGGACAGTCGCCGCCGCCGCGCCGATATAAGGAATCATCACCGCTACGCCGATGATCACCGCGAGCAACGGCGCGTAGTCAAGGTCGATGGCCGAAAAGACAATAAAGCTGACGATGGCGACGATGACCATCTGCGCAACCTTGCCGCCCACGAAATTCTGCAGCTGGCGATTTACGTCGCGCCATACGGCTGCGGACAATTGGTGATGGGCGGGCATAAAGGATTCTACCCAGCCGACGATGCGCTCTTTATCCTTCAGCATGAAGAAGATCATGACTGGAATAATGATCAGGTACACCAGCACGGTGACCAGGCCGACGACGGTTCCGCCCAGATATTTGGCCAAGTTCTGGCCGCCGCTGAGCAGCTTGGTGCGCACATCGTCGACAATGGTCGCGACCTGCTCAGGCGAGACAACGGACGGATATTTCTCGGGCAATTGCACGAGAAGGCCCTGGGCGCGCGAGACAAACTGCGGCAACTCGGTGATGAATTGCATCAACTGGCTGCCAAGAAGCGGCAGCAAGGCGAACACACCAAACAAGACGCCCAAGAACACGCCAAAAACAATCGCCACGGCCCCATTGCGCGGCATGCCCAACCGCTGCATCCGGTTGGCAGCGGTTTCCATGACGTAGGCGATAATCAGCGCGGCGTAGAAAGGCGCAAGGATTCCGGCCGTGAGGACGACGAAGGTGGTCCCGGCCGCCAGTAGCACCAAGAGCAGCGCCAGCTGGCGATTGCGGCCAACCAATGCGTACCAATCGCGAAACAATTCCATAAGCGCCTTTCCCTCCGGAAAGCTAGTTCGCGGCTTCCGACGTTCGTGGCCGCGGCTCGCGCTACGCAACTTCGGAAACCGAAAGAACACTAGAGAGATATTGATCTCCCGCGGAGCGGCAGAATAACGGGAAGACGATAGCTTGTCGCGCCTGCGTTATTTGAAGGTCTTATCCATCCAGACAACAATATCGTCCACAACCCGGCCCTCAAAGCCCTCAAAGGAATTGGTCGCCCCGGTTCGCCCACCGTAAAAAATGTAGCCGGCGTTCTTGCCGGCGGCTTCGGTGAAATCGATTAGGTGTGCGCCTTGCGTCAGTGGGTCGCGGGACCCGCCCAGGGCCAAGATCGGTACCTTCACATCGGCCACGCGCTGGGTATGGACCGAACGGGCGCCGGGTCCCCAATAACTTAAGAAACTGTCGGCGTAATAATAAGTGAAGCCCGAGCCGGGCAGCGGCAGAAACATCGGCTGGCGGGGGTCTTCATCGTAGGCCGGTTGCGGAAATCGCGCGTCGATCAGCGTGGTGGCACCCTTGCCGTCGCGTATGGCCTCCTCCGCCTCGACCACCGTGCGCGCGTAGCGGTCTTCACCCATGGCGAGACGCGCGTGCTTGGGCATGTCGCGCATGGGCGCCAGGTAGACCACGCCCTTGATGCGCGGGTCCTTGGTTTGACTCACATAGTTGCTGATCCACAAGCCGCCGGTCGAATGTCCCTCGGCGATGAGCTGGCGATAGCCGCGCGCGGCCATGAACGTGACCCAGGCGGCGATATCCTGAGGAGTGTCCTCAAGTTTGCCGCCAACAACGCCGCGAAAACCCGAGGACCGAACCTGCAAGGCGAACGCCGTGTAACCCTTTTGGGCGAGACGCTGACCGAGCCAATGGGAACTCGAGCGCATGATGTCGCCGGTCCAGCCATGGATCATCAGAAATGCGGGCTTAGCCGGGTTCGATCCGGTTGCGGGCGCGTAAAGCACGCCCGCCAACGGCGTGCCGTCGGCTGCGGTGGCGTCAACCAATGTCGTCAAAACCTTGGGTGCTGGAACTAGGCCAAGCTTGCTCAGCCATTTTGCAACGTCGGAATTCAAGGCATCGTGAGCGCCGGCAAAATCATGATCGGCGGCATAGGCCTTGAGTTCGGTCTGCTTAGCGAACAGCGACAGGCTCTTGAGCTGTTCGAGTCGGCCCTTGGGCACCGAGATGTCCTTATCGCCGGCGGCGAAAAACATCGGCCGGGCAACGCCGCTAATGCTGGCGGTGAGTGAGGTCTTGGCGGTCGGACCGAGCCAATCGAGAAAGCTCGCCGGCGTGAAGATGAGGCCGTCGCCAAGATCGATGAAGTCGCCGCGCCCGGGTTCGGTCACCGCTTTGGATGCGGTCTCGACGAAGGCCGCATACTTCTGGCTACCGAGTTTCGCCCGCCAGAACGCCGCCAGGTCCGGACTGGGGGCAAAGTGGGCGAGCGCTTTGATGCGTGCGTCGTCGGTTTCGGCGACGTAGCGCACGGCGAGCAGCGAGCCCAAGCCGTGCCCGGTGAGAACGATGCTTGAGAAGCCGCGCACCGACAGCATCTCGACGGCGGCCCGCACGTCCGTGACGCCTTCGTCGAAACGGCTGAAGGGGTAAGAACGCGCATATCGCGGCTCCAGGGTGAGGCTGGTGTAACCGCGCCGGGCCAGGGCGTTAGCCACAAAGCGGGCTGGCTCGCCGGCACGCGCGGCACTCACCCCCGGTCCGTCCAGCAGATGGATGAGCACCGGCCCGGTGGGATTCAGTCCCGAGGCCGGATAACTCAGGATCGCAGGCAGCTGAACGCCATCGGCGGTGGTGATGGTCAAAATTTCTTCGCTGACCGCTTCGCCGGGTTGCGGGCGGCTGGATTGCGGGCGATCCAGTGGCGGCCGCGCGCGCCGGCTTGGGCAATCGCCGGCCCGGTGAAAAGCAGGCTGGACGGCAAAAGTACGATCGCGATAAGCGCGCGAGAGAACATTGATATTTGCCCGATGAGGTTTCGCCCCAAACTTACCCGCGCGGCGCGCGCGGCGCAAATCTCGGTCGTGGCAGATTTACGGTATACTGCGGCAACAATAAGATGGGTGCGGATATGGCGATGGCCGACGAACGCAACCGGCACCTGGCCAGCCCGGGTCTCGCGTGGGAACCGGGCCGCACGCCCTGCGCCACCCGGTTCGACGAGGTATACTACAGCCGCGAAAACGGGCTCGCGGAGGCCCGGCACGTCTTTCTGCAAGGCTGTGGCCTGCCGGAGAGCTGGCGTGACGCCGAGGTCTTTGTGATCGGCGAGTTGGGTTTTGGCACCGGTCTCAATTTTTTGGCCACCTGGGAATTGTGGCAGCGCACCCGCCGCCCGGGCGCGCGTCTTCATTATCTGGCCGTTGAAGGCTTTCCGCTGTCCCAGACCGAGCTTGGCGAGTGCCTGGACCCATGGCCTGAGCTTTTCGAATTCGCGCGCGGACTCCGGCGCGTCTACCCGGCGCCACAGCGGGGATTCCACCGTTTGTTTCCCGGTGACGACGTCTATCTGACGTTGCTGTTGGGCGAGGCCGTCGACATGCTCGGGCAGCTTGAGTGCAGTGTCGACGCCTGGTTCCTCGACGGATTTTCGCCTGACAAAAATCCCGATATGTGGCGCAAGGACGTGTTCGCGCAGATCGTCCGGCTCTCGCACAAGGGCAGCACGCCGACACTCTTGGCCACCTATAGCGCCGCCGGCGATGTGCGGCGGGGACTCGATGAAGCTGGCTTTGACATCGCGCACGCACCGGGCCTTGGACAAAAGCGCGATATGCTGCGCGGGAGATTCCGGGGCGGAACCGGAACTGTGCCGCCGAAGGTGCAGCCATGGTTCGCGAGACCCCCGGCCGCGCCGGCACGCGGAGGCCGGGCGGCTATTATCGGCGGCGGCATTGCCGGAACCAACATTGCCTATGCCCTACGGCGACGCGGCTGGCGCACGACGATCGTCGATCGGCGCTCCGAACTAGCCGACGAGGCGTCCGGGAATCCCGTGGGCGTTCTGATGCCGCGATTGACCGCCGCGCCGTCTTTGGACGGGCGCTTCTATGCCGGTGCTTGGCGTTTTGCCATGGCGACGCTCGAGGCCTTGGCGGACAAAGGTGCGCAGATCCAACGCCAGCGATGTGGGCTCTTGCAGTTGGCGGCGGATTCGGCGGACGAGCAGCGGCTCGCGGCCATTGCCGCGAGCGCGTCCCTGCCGGACTCAGCCATGCGGCACTTGAGCGCCAAGGACGCCTCCGACATCGCGGGGGTTACGCACGCCCATGCGGCTTTATACTTCCCACAAGCGGGATGGCTGGCGCCACGCGCGCTATGCGCCGCTTTGGCGGAAGGCTCTACAACAGTGATGAACTTCGACGTCGCCAGCCTGCGCCACGCCAATGGTCTTTGGGAAGTGATCGACCATGGCGGCCGGGTGCGCCTCGGGGCCGATGTGGTCGTGCTTGCTAATGCTTTGGGAGCGCTCAGCCTGCCCCAAGCCGCGTGGTTGCCGCTGGCGGCCAGGCGCGGGCAAATTTCCTATGTGCCGGCGACGGCGGCGAGTGCCGCCTTGCGGTGTGTACTGGTCTACGGCGGGTACGTGACGCCCGCGCATCGCGGTTTGCACACCCTGGGTGCAACCTTCGAGGTCGTGGAGACGGACGCAGGCAACGACAGCACGGACGTGCGCGTGGAGGATCACGCGCAGAATCTCGCGGCGCTCAAGGCGCATGTCCCGGGGTTTTTTGAAAATCTTGCGCCAGATGCGCTCGCGGGGCGCGCCGGGGTACGTTGCACGTCACCCGATCACCTGCCGGTGGTGGGTGCGCTGCCTGACCGCGACGCTTATCTGCGTGACTTCGCCGCCCTTCGTCATGGCCAGTCGTGGGTAAGGTATCCCGACGCCACCTATCAGGCCGGTCTTTACGCCCTTTTAGGCTTGGGTTCCCGTGGGCTGGTGGCGGCGCCACTAGCCGCAGAACTGCTCGCCTGCCATATCACCGGCGAGCCCTGGCCGATCGAACGCGACCTAGTGACCGCGCTGCATGCGGGGCGATTCTTGGTGCGGGTTCTCAAGCGCCAGGAGGCATGAGGGGCGCCTCCTTACATCGAATCGGGAAACTAGGGTCAGAGCCGAAATTTTCGGGGGTCCATCTACGCTGACGGGCGGATAACGATGGGGTCGAAAGCTCGACCCTGACCTCAATTTCCCGGCGGCTGCTCACAGTCCGAGGGGTGAAAAATCTTCTCCCGCCCGTTTCGGGGGCCGCCCTTCGGCGGATGTGGGCCGATCGGGGCGGGAGAAGACAAAGACCTTAAGTCACCGGGGTAGGATTTGACTCGTGGGCAGTGACGATTAAGGCCGTATCTCAAGTATTCCTGAACACGGTCTTGAGGTTGGCATGTGCCTATAAGGCGGTTAATCTCCGTCAATGAGCGTGGGAAAAATTCCCACATAGATACGCAGTGTAGCCTCGTATTGGGGCGAGTCAAGAAAAAGTGGGAATTATTCCCACAATCATGTATGCCTGCTCTCATGATAGAGAGCGACCATCCCTCGGGTCCGTCTAAGCCCTTGGTGGCAGCCGTAAAACAGCTGCTGCGGCCGCTTGTCCGCATGCTGATCGCCAAGAGCGTGGGCCTGCCGGCGCTGCTCGCGCTGCTCAAAGAGGTCTATGTCGACGTGGCCCTCAACGAGTTTCCCGTCGAAGGCAAAAAGCAAACCGACAGCCGCGTCAGTCTTTTGACCGGCGTCCATCGCAAGGACGTGAAACGCTTGCGAGGCCAGGCTTTTGATGCCCTCACCGCGCCCCGCAGCATTGGCCTCGGCGCCCAGGTCGTGGCGCGTTGGCTGGCCGGGAGCGACACCGCCGACAAAAGCGGCATGCCCCTGCCCTTGCCCAGAACCGCCGCAAAAGGGCCCTCTTTCGACGGTTTAGTGGCGGGGATTTCGACCGATGTGCGACCGCGCGCCGTGCTCGACGAATGGCTTCGACTCGGCGTTGCCCGGTTGGACAAAGAGGGACGTGTGGTTCTCAATCAAGCGGCCTTCGTGCCGGAGAAAGGCTTCGAGGAAAAGGCGTTCTACTTGGGCCGAAATATCCACGATCACCTGGCGGCCGCCGCCCATAACCTGCTTGCGGACGGCAACCCGTTGCTGGAGCGTAGCGTTCATTACAGCGACCTGACCCCCGACACGGTGGGGGCCCTCCAGGAGGCCGCCGAGCGGAGCGGAATGCAGGCTTTGCTTTCTCTTAACCGAATGGCGCTTGAGTTAGCGGCCAAGGACAAAGGTAAGGCTGAGGCCACGAAACGCGTTAATTTCGGCTTGTATTTCTTCAAAGGGCCAAGCACTTTCAATAACTTACAGCTAGAAGATGTGAGCATTTCTAAAGATCGGAAGAATTGAGTCAGTCGGCGGGGCAACGATGCCCGCGCCCAAGGGGTATAGTTAGGCGATGATGACCGGGGGACGGACAACGACGGGACGGTGGCTGCGGGGGGTAAGCGCATTCGCGCTGCTTTGCCTGCTGTCGGCGTGCGTCGACGCCCGCCTCAATACCGCCGTCTTGGATCCGCGCAATGGTAACGGCGACGGCCTCGGCGGCACCGGCATCAAACAAGCCGTGGTCAGCCCGCGCGGCGACGGCCTCGGCGGCACTGGCATCCTCGGCACCATCACGGGCTTCGGCTCGATCATCGTCAACGGCCTTGAACTTGAGTTCAGCCATACGACCTTGGTTGAGGACGACGGCAAGCCCGCTTCGCTCGAGCATCTGCGTGTCGGCCAAGTGGTCGAAGGTGTCGCGCACCCACGCGACGGCAAGCTCTATCTCGACACTCTCGAAATTCAGCATGCGGTCAGCGGGCCGATCTCGGCGATCGATTATGCCGGCGGGACCTTGACCGTGCTTGGCCAGAAAGTGCGCCTGAACCTCGGCGGCGATAAAGCCGGCACTGAATCCTTCAAGACCCTGCAGAAGGACGATGTGGTGAGCGTCTCGGGCCTGCGCTTGGCGGACGGCACCATCATGGCGACCCGCGTCGACCAGCGCCGCGATGACGGCCGCACCATTGTACGCGGCGAAGCGACGAGCGTAAGCACCACCAATTTGCGCATCGGCGATCTCGATGTGCCATTGCGCGATGTCGTCACCACGACACCGCCGAAAGCCGGCAGCCGCGTATTTGTTTCCGGGCGCATACTAAACAATGCGTTCGTTGCCGATGTCGTGGCCGCCAGCGGCGGATTCGTCGGCGAAGTGAAGGAAGTTTCCCTCGAAGCCTACGTCTCGGCTGAAGCCGCGAAGGGCGGCGTGTGGACAGTGAATGGCATGACGGTCACCGGCGCTTCGTTGCCGGCCGGCGCTGCCGTCAACGACCGCGTGGTCGTGACCGGACGCCTCGGCGCCGACAATAAGATCGCCGCCACCAGCGTCACCAAGATCAAGACGGTCGTGAGCTTGATGCAAGCGCGGGGCACCATGCGCCCAGCCTGGCTGCGCCCGGATATGGGCCGGCCCGAGCGCGTACGTCCGCCCGAGCGGCCGGAACGCCCGCAAACGGTCCGCCCCGAGCGCCCGCAAATCGAGCGGCCCCAGGGCAACTGCTGCTAGAGCATTTTAGGGAAAAGTGGATTCCGGTTTTCCCGTCCAAAATGCGTCAAAGCAAAACTTACAGCGCGATTTCGATTCAACGATAAAGCGAGCGCGCTGTAAGATTCTCTAGCCGATATTTGGATCGATGGGCTGCGGTGGCGCCGAAACCGCGCTTTTTGTGCGCGGCATGACGATTGCCATAACCATGCCCCACACCGCCACTGCGGCCGAGAGACTCAAGGCCAACGGGTAGGATTTTTCGGCGAGCGCCCCAGCCGCTAGGGGCCCAATGACCATGCCGAGATCCGAGCCCATTTGATAAATCGCCACGACCGTGCCGCCTTGGCCGCGGGTAACGTCGCCAATAGCCGCCGACGAGGCGGTGGTGCCAAGCGCCGCGCCCACGCCCAAGAACGACATGCACAGAAGATAGGTCGTCAGATTCGGCAGCGCCGTCAGCAGGGCAAGACCGCCCGCCAGAGCCAGGGCGCCGGCGATAAGGGGCCGCTTTCGCCCGAGGACGTCGGTGAGCCTGCCCGACGCCGGCAGGACCGCGACTTGCAGGAGCGCGCACAGCGCCAGGCCGGCGCCGACCCAGATTTTCGGCTCGTGCAAATCATTCAGCAACATGAGCGGCAAGACCGAGCTGCGCATGCCGTAGACGATCCAGCCGAGACTGAAATTCATGACAATCGCCGCGCGGAAAACGCTGGAGCGCATGGCCGCCATGATGCTCAAAGTTCCAATGCCGCCCGTGGTCGCGGCTTGGTGGTGGCCCTCATCCTTGTCCATGACCGCCATGGCAAGAAACCCGGTGAGCGCGACAACGCCGCCATAGATGTAAAAGACGATCTCCGGCGGCAGCGTCACCATGGCGCCGCCGATGGCGGGGCCGGCAACCAAGCCCATATTGAGGGCGCCCATAAACAACCCAATCGAGCGACCGCGGGAGTCGGGTGGTGATTTGCGCAACAGCAAACTCAAGGCCGCGATACTAAAAGCCGCCGAGCCTAAACCGCCAAGCCCACGGAAGACGATGAGTTGCCAGGTATTCTGGGCGAAGCCCATGAAGACGCTGGTGACGGCGAGCAATGCCATGCCGATTACCAGCGTGGCTCGCTCGCCCATGCGACTGGTAAGGCGGCCCAGCGGCCACGCCGAGACAATGCGCACAATGGCGAAGGCGGCGATCATCGCGCCGACGGCGGTCGTGCCCGCGCCGAGCTGATCGGCAAAGATCGGCAGAACCGGCGCCTGAACACCGAAACCAACCGATACAAAGAAAGTCACGAAGCTGAGGCCTTTGACCTCGCGCGGAAGACCCTTAAGAAATTTCACGACGCGCCGCTGCTCCGGACACTCATGGGAAGCGATAAGTAATCGAAAGACCACCACCAGCGGAAGGGCTATTGCGCGAAAAACCCGCGAGCCCATAGACCGTCAAAGCCCAGGCATCGCTCAATTTAAAGGCAACATAGGCATTGCCCTCCTGGGGTGTCGCCGCCGTGCGAAGGCTGGCCTGACGAACATCGTAAGAAACGCCCGTGGTTACGCGTTCAGTCCAGGTGTACTGGGCGCCGACGGAGCCGTAGACCACGTTGCGAAAGGAAAAACCCGTGGGGCTACCGGTCACTTTGTAACCGAGCTGGGCAAAGGGCATGAAGTCGCCGAATACACTCGAGACATCGACCTGGAAGGCCGTGTCCCAGCGCCCGGTGCCGAGGCCCTTGGCAAAACTCGCGGCCGGCGCTTTCACGCGCGCCGTCAAATCGACAAACAGGTTGTAGGGATAAAGGGCCTCGATGGAATAGCCGCCGAACAAATTGATGTCGGCGATGCCCCTCGCCCGGCCGCTGGTCCGAAGGCCCAGAACAGCGTCGGCGCTGCCCCCATCCACCAATAGCGCGGGGCCCGCCACCGACAGCCAGCCCGTGGACACTTTCGCCGACCACGGACCCTTACTCGCCTTCACCGAGACGGGAAGATAGAGAATCTCGGTCGCTTTGGGCGCACCATAGTAGCCTGAGCTGTAGTCAAAGCCGCTTGCCGCGTGGAACTGCCAAAAGGCGTCCGCAAAAGCATCCTGGGCCTGGGCCGGCGGGGCGAGAACCAAACCGGCGAAGATTCCGAGGTTACGCAGCGCCAGAGCGCGATAGCTTTTCCTAGAATTGAAATCGCGCTCCATGTTCTTGTTTGGTCGCATTTTCAGCGGGAACGCCGGTGTCCCCGCGCGCGCCATAGCGCGCGCCAAATAATGTTCGCGGCCTTCCACCGCGGACCCCTAAGATGCTCCGGCAGCCGCGCCATTGAGGCCGTTCTTTTCTCTAAAGTTCGCCACGTCGCGGCGCAGCTGGGTAATGAGCGGGCCGCATTCCGACAGCTGCGGTTCTTCGTTGTCCAGAATTTCCGTGAACGCCATGGCCTTGATCGCCGCAACGTCGACGTCTTGCCCGGCGCCTTCAATGCGCGCGGCATCGAGAACGATATGGATCAAGCGTTCGGCCGCGTGCAGCCGGCCCCAGAGATAGTCGTTCTGCCGGTAAGCCAGGCAGAAGAACGCGCCGAAATGGTGGAACTTAACGCCTTGCAACGACGCAGCGGCATCGCCCTGGCGCAGGCTTTGAGCGTCATTGGGGCTTAAGCGATCGACGCGAATCTCGTCGAATTCGTCGAGGTCGCGCCAATTGGTGATGGAGAACGTCAGCACGTCCCATACTGCGAAGCCGATATAATGCTCGACCAGTTCCCGGCGCGCGACAGGCGAAACCGGATCTTTTCCGCCGGGACCTTCGATGAGCGCGGTGAGCAGAGCATCGGTGCGGGAATTGTCCTTCTCCAGCGCCATGTCGTCGCCAAGAAGGTTGAGGGCGGCCGCGATCGGCTCGGCGAATTTGCGCGCCACTGCATCATGGTCGTTGGCGAGCGTGAGGTCGGCCGCCGACGCTCGGGCGATATCACCGACGACGGCTTTCACGGCATCGAGGGCGGCGCGGCTGATGGCGCCGGGCTCGTCACCCGCCGCCGCGCGCGCTGCCATGGGCTGGAGCATGCTGAGGGCGTTGTACAAACCCGCCTTAATCCGGTCGAGGCGCTCGGTGGTGACACCGGCAAAGGCGGGATCCGCTAGTCGCATGTAGAGCTGGTTGACGGCGCGGATAACAAAGCGCACGCGGCGTTGGCGGTAGCGCACATCGAAGCGCAGCAGAAATTTCACCCACGGCGGTGGCGTGCTGTCGTCGCCGACGGGCTTATTTAGATCGTCGTGGGAGGGCGACACACCCGTGATCACGGCCCATCGCTGGATGACCGAGATAATTCGCACGGCTTGTTTGGTGTCGCGGCCGTAGCCGCAGATCTCGGCAACCACCGCGGCGACATCCTCGATCACCGCCAATAGCTTCAGCCGCAAATAGCCCTCGTAGGCAAATCCGGTTTGCAGCCGCGCGTGGTTATTGGCTTGGCGCCGGAAATCGCCCACCTGTGCCGCCGTGAGTGCATTGTCTAGGGCGGTGCCGGCGATTGCGTTGGCGATCGCATGAATATGCAAGCGCGCGCCGTCGACCACCACCTGCAAGCGCCGCACCTCTGAATTGTGCGTGTTGACCCACGATAAATCATCGTGGATCGGCTCGTTACGCGGAATATCCGATAACGCCGCCTTCAAGGTCGCGATCCAGCCGGGCGTATGAGACGCAGCCTCGTCGTCGACCGAGCTTTTCGGGTGGGGATCGATGTAAAGCAAACGCCGATCGACGTGGCGGTACGCGGGCCGGCCGCGAATGGCTTCGATCGCCTGGCCGAAGGGCTTGCTGTTGAGCACACTACCATCGATGAACGACGCATCCGATGGGTTCGCGTGGTGCATAAAATAGGGGCGGAAATTGCTGTAGAGAAAATCCACCCGGCTGCGCCACTGCAGGCCGCGCTCGGCGATGAGATGGTCGATCTCGCGAAACTGCATCGGCGGAAACGCGCCCGGGAAGGAAGACGTCGCACGGGCGGCGAAAACCAGCGCCGGTAGATTTTCCCGGTCGAACCCGGATTTCTCCTCGCCGCGCGGCCATTGGCGATAGCTGAGGCGCAGCATGTGCCGGTGTTCGCGATCGCGAATCAGCGGCGGATCATGAATCGGCGTGTCGGTAGCATAACCGTGAAAGTCCGTGACGGTGACGAACAGATCGAGTTGTTGACCGGCTGGCACCAATGAACTGCCGGCGCTCGTCGGATCGCCCATGGCCGAAAAGCCGTCGAACAGAACCTTGGTCAGGTTGTAGCCGTCGAACGGCGGCTTGAACCACCGCGAGCGCAAAAACATCGAGAGCTTCTGTTTCAACTCGGCGTTGTCGCCCAGCTCGTCGCGCAGGCGCCACATCAGCACCCAGACGAACGGGCGGAAATACCACTTGCGCCACGGACCGGCCTTGACGTGATCGGGCATCAATTCCGCCACGTCGGAATGCTTCAGCCACAAATCGCGCAAGGGATCGATATCGAGATCGTGAGCCAGGGCGCGGGCGAGGATGACGCCGTTGATACCGCCGGCTGAGGCCCCGGCGATGATGTCGACCACCACGCGCAGGTCCAGCTTCCGCCCGATTTGGCGCATCAATTCAAAGTAAGCGCGTTCGGTGTCGGCGGGATCGCGCCGAGGCTGGGCGACCTTATCGTAGGTGGGGTTGGGATCGTCGGTGGTGCTGTAGGTGTGGTAATCGCGCGACGCGCGCACCAGCTTGAGAATCTCCTTGGTGATGCCGTGCATATAAACGGCCAGCGAAACGCCGCCGTAGCACACCAGCGCGAAACGTAACTCTTTCTCTTTCACGCTGAACCGACCTTTCCGCCGCCGAAGTCCTTGTCTCTACAGCACATTATGGACCTGGCGCGGGGTGGCGCAACAGGGCGGTTATTCCGCCGCGTGTTGGCTGGGATTTGTGCTACCGGCCGCGGGGAATTTTCGTTCATAGTCACGCAGTTCGGCCGCCACCCGGCCTGGCGAGCCGGTGCGCCGCGCCAGGAGCAGATAGAAGGTCGGTATAACCAGCAGTGTAATAAGGGTCGCGAATGAGACACCTGCGAAGATGACGACGCCGATGGGCCGGCGCCCCTCGGACCCGGCGCCTGAGGCAAGGATAAGCGGCAAAGCACCCATGACGGTGGCGAGCGCCGTCATGACGATGGGCCGGAGGCGAATTTGCGCGGCTTCCACCAGCGCTTCACGGAAGGGGCGGCCCGCGTCACGCAGCTGATTTGTGAATTCGACGATCAGGATGCCGTTTTTGGCGGCCAAGCCGACCAACACAATGATGCCGATCTGGGAGTAGAGATTCATACTTTGGCCGAAAATCAATAGACCTGCCAACGCCCCCGTGACCGCCAGCGGCACCGTCATCATGATCACCAGCGGGTGCAAGAAACTTTCAAACTGCGCCGCGAGAACGAGAAAGACCACGATCAGCGCCAGGGCGAAACTGAAATAGATCGCCGAGCTGTTTTCCTTGAAGTCGCCAGCCTCGCCGCGCCAGGTAAGTTCGGCATTGGGCGGCAGTTTTTCGTGGGTGACCTTTTCGACCTCCTGGATAACGTCGCCCAAAAGAATATCGGGTGCGGGAAAGATGTTGATGCCGAGCGCCCGGCGGCGGTTGAGGCGATTGAGGCCATTGGCGTAGGATCCCTCCTCCATCGTCACCAGGCTGGACAGCGGGATAAGCTGCTTGGTCGTGTCGGAGCGGACGTAAATGTTGGACACATCCGTGGGCGTGCGACGATCCTCAATCTGGCCCTGTAAGATGACGTCGTATTCCTCGCCCTTGTCGACGAACGTCGTCACCCGGCGCGACCCGAGCATCGCCGCCAAGGTGTTTCCAATGGTGGTCACGGAAACGCCGAGATCGCCAGCGCGGACGCGGTCAATGCGAACGCGGACCTGCGGCTTGGTTTCAATCAAATTGTTTCGCACTTGGAGAAATTTTGGATTGTTCGCCAAGCCGGCCATCATCGCTTCGCGCCAGACTCGCAGCTCCTCGAAGGTTGAACCACCTATCGCCAACGTGATCGCGCCGCCAAAGCCGCCGCCGCCGCGGCCAAGCCCGGCCGGAAACGACGATGCAACCTGGGCGCCGGTGATTGTGGCGAACTTCGGTGCCAACTCGCGCGCGATATCTTGGGGGGCTCGGTGGTGGGGATCATTCCAACGCGGGAGCACCACAAAGAGGCCGCCTTGGTTACTGCTGCCATCGACGTTTTCCATGACTCGCGCTACCTCGCCGCGCTCTCGGTACGGCTTGAACAGCGCGGCGGCGGCGCGGACCTGGCGGTCGGTATAGTCGGCGCTGGCGCCCTCGGGGGCGCGGATTTGTACGTTGAAGAATCCGCGGTCTTCCCGGGGTGTGAATTCCTGTGGCAAAATCAGGAACATCGCGCCCGCAAGCGCAATAATTCCGGCGAACCCCGCAACGACCGCGTACGGGCGATCCAGCGCCTGGTCGAGCCGCCGCGCATAAAATACGCGGAGCCTTTCAAACACGCGATGGGCCCAGCGCGATACACGACTGTCGTCGAGATCGGGCCTCAGGATCTTGCTGCACATCACGGGTGTCAGGGTCAGTGAAATGAACATCGAGAAGAGGACCGCGACCGCCATGGCGACGGCGAATTCCTTGAACAAACTTCCAACCGAACCCTTCAGAAGAGCAATCGGTACAAATGCCGCGGCTAGCACCGTCGTTGTTGCCACCACGGCCATGCCGACCTGGCGGGCGCCCCGCATCGCCGCAAGCAACGGCGGCTCGCCCATTTTCATACGGCGATGAATGTTCTCCAACATGATGATGGCGTCATCCACGACCAACCCGATCGCGAGGACCATGGCCAGCAGCGTGAGAATGTTGATCGAGAATTTCGCCGGCCACAGGACAATGGCGGCAGCCAGTAGCGAGATTGGCACCGTCACGGCGGGAATGACTGCCGCGCGAATGGTTCCCAAGAACAAATAGATCACGAGCATCACCAAGATCGCCGAGACGCCGGCGGCGATCGTGACCTCGCGCAATGCGACCGAGATATAGGTGGAGTTATCGGAGTTGATGATCATTCCGATATCGGCCGGCAACGTCCGTTTTATGAGCTCGAATTCCTGGCGCACGGCGTTCGCGACGTCGAGGGTGGAAGCGCCGGGCTGCTTGATAATGCCGATGCCTAATCCGTTGACGCCGTTACTCCTGAACATCGAATAGGTGTCAACCGGCGCGAGCTCGACCTTCGCGATCTCGCCAAGACGGACGAGATAATTGTTGGCGCCCCGGGCAACCACCAGACTGGCGAAGTCCTGAGCGGATTGGTAAGTGCGGATAGTGCGCATCGTCAGGTAGCGGTCCGTGGACTCGATCATGCCGGCGCCAAGCTCGACGTTTTCGCGGCGCAAGGCCGATTCAACGTCGGTTTCAGTGATGGCGCGGGCCGCCATGGCACGCCGATCCAGCCAAACACGCATGGCCTTCTGGCGCGCACCGCCCACGGTCACAAGCGCGACACCGTCCAGCGTCGCGAAACGCGGTTGAATCGTCAGCAGCGCATAGTCGGCTAGCTCCATCGGGTTGCGCGTCGCCGACGACAAGTTGATGAACATGATCGGATCGGAGTCCGCGTCCGCCTTGGAGATGACCGGCGGTAGGGAATCTTGCGGCAATTTGGCGACGACGCGGCTCACTTGGTCGCGGACATCGTTGGCGGCGTCTTCGATGTTGCGCGACTCCACGAACTCCATATTGATAAAGCCAAAACCATCCTTGGCCGAAGAGCCAATCGTCTTGATGCCCGAAATGCCGCTGATCTGATCCTCGATAACCTTGATGACCTTGGACTCAACCACTTCCGCCGAGGCGCCAGGATAGGAGACGCGGACGTTGATGTTGGGCCGGTCGATGTTGGGTGTTTCACGCACCGACATCTGCGTGACCGCGTAGACGCCGAACACAACCAAGAGGAGGCTGGCCACAGTTGCCGCGACGGGGCGCTTAATGGAAAAGTCGGAAATGACCATCGGCGCTGAAATCCTATCTGAGCGATCGGGGGCTGGGGTTTAGCCGGATTGCGCGGAGATTTCGCTCGCCGGGGAATGTTTAATATCGGCGGTGTTTACGACCTGAACCGTCGTTCCCGAGCGCAGGTCCTGCGCCCCCTCTTTCACCACAAGGTCGCCTTCCTTGACACCGGCGAGTACCTCGACGAAGCCCATGCGCCGGCGGCCGAGGGTAATTTCGACGCGGTTCGCGACATTGTCGGCGCCGACAACAAACACATACTGCTTGTCGTTCTCGGGCACAAGGGCAGCTTCGGGAATCACGACTGCTTCGCGCTGATCCTTGATGAGATCGACGATCATCAACATCCCTGGACGTAGCCGCAGTTCAGGGTTCTTCAGCAAGGCACGGATATTGACGGACCGGGTGGTGGGGTCGATGCGGCTATCGACGGAGATCACTTCGCCCTTAAAGGTCTCCCCGCGGTAGGCACTGGCCACCGCTTCGATACTTAGGCCCGGACGCAGTGACGCGAGGAAGGTTTCGGGAATCGCGAAGTCGAGTTTCACGACGGAAATATCGTCGAGCGTCGCGACGGCGGTTCCCGGGGACACCAGGGCGCCAATACTTATCCGGCGCGTGCCGACGATACCGGAGAACGGCGCCAGGATGCGCCGGTCGCCGGAGCGCACGCGGGCGGCGGCGACATTGGCCTCGGCTTTTTTCATCAGCGCTGTTTGTTCGTCACGCTTGGCCTCGGAGACATAACTTGATTTCACAAGGGCCTCGATGCGTTCGAGCTCCTTCCTGTGTTGCTCTAGATTGGCGAGCTCCACGTTGAGGGCCGCGTCTTGCTCGCCGGCGTCGATGGCCGCGATCTCCTCGCCCCTGCGAACGGTTTGGCCATCGTCGAAAGCAATCGAGCGAATGATGCCTTGGGTCTTGGCCGTCACGGTGACGGATTCATTGGCGAACAAGGTACCGATTGCTTCCAGATGGTCGCCGAAGGTTTCGCGCTGGGCCTGCGCCACCATCACGGGCCGGGTGCGGGAGGCGCCCTCGGGTCCGCGTGCGCCTGGCCGGCCAGATGACGCTTGCTGTTGTCCGGCCGCGAGGCTGGAGCTTTTGGCGAAATAGGCCCAGCCACCCGCGGCAACGGCGAGAACGGCGAGCACAGCAATGACGATCTTGAAACGCATACCTGAATCCAAGCGGCGAATGTGGGGCGAGTCATGGGCTCGGCTGCCCATTTCGGCGCTCAATTAATGACGGGCGCGCCCACCTGCGGCGGTTATACACAGCCGCCTGTTGCAAGACCATGATCTGGGTGTAACCATAAGTAACATAACGATGAAATTTCATCGTACCGGCATCGATATTGGCCGTGGCGAGGCCGGTTGCTACTCCGCCGGCTGGTGGCTGGGCGCGTCTTCGTCGCCGGGGCCCGCAACACCGGCCGGATGCGTTTTTTCGTATTCCCGCAGCTCGGCGGCAATGCGTCCGGGCGAACCGGTGCGGCGCGCCAGCAGAAGGTAAAAGACGGGAACGACGAGCAGCGTCACGAAGCTCGCGAACGACACCCCCAGGGCAATGACAATACCAATGGTGCGGCGGCCTTCGGCGCCGGCGCCGCTCGCAAAGACCAATGGCAGCGCGCCCATCACCGTGGCCAGCGCCGTCATGATGATCGGGCGTAAGCGGATCGTCGCGGCCTCCACCAAGGCCTGGCGGAATTCCATGCCGGAGTCGCGCAACTGGTTTGTGAACTCGACAATGAGAATGCCGTTTTTGGCGGCGAGGCCGACAAGAACGATGATCCCGATTTGCGAGTAGATGTTGATGGTTTGGCCGGTGACATACAGCCCGGCGAGAGCGCCGGCAACGGCGAGTGGCACGGTCATCATGATGACGAACGGATGGACGAAGCTCTCAAACTGCGCCGCCAGCACCAGGAACACCACAACCAGGGCCAGCCCAAACGATAAGTACATAAGCGCGCCGCTCTCTTTCATCTCGGCGGCTTCGCCGCGCCAAGTGTAGCGAACCTCGGGCGGCAGCTTATCCCTAATTGCCCGCTCGACGTCGCGCACGACATCGCCCAAGGGGTAATTGGGCGCGGGCGCAAAGCTGACCGTAATCGAGCGCGTGCGGTCATAGCGATTGAGTGCGTCGCTATCGGCCAGCTCCTCGATGGTCACCAGGCTCGATAACGGAATCAGTTTTTGCGTGGTGTCCGACCGGACGTAGATATTGGAGACATCGGCCGGCGTTTGGCGATCGTCGGTCGCGGCTTGCAAGATGACATCGTATTCGCGGCCACGCTCGAGGTAGGTCGTGGCCTTGCGCGAGCCCAAGAGCACTTGCAGCGTCTGGCCGATGGTGTTGGTGGAAACCCCCAAGTCCGCGGCGCGGTCGCGCTCGATATGAATCTTCATCTGCGGCGTGGTCTCATTGTAGTCGGACCGTATGCCGCTAATGCGCGGATTTTCCCTAAGCGCCGCGAACAGCATGTCGCGCCATTGACGGAGTTCCTCGTAGGTATTGCCGCCGAGGACAACTTGCGTGCCGCCCCCGAAGTTCGTGCCGAAGGTGGGCGGAAGGATGGGTATGACCTGGGCGCCCGGAATGCGCCGCATCTTGGCGCCGATCTCGCCGACCATGTCCTTGGCGGTGCGGTCGCGCTTGCTCCAGGTGTTGAGGTGCAAGATCATATTGCCGCCGCTAGGACTCATGAGCATCTGCAGAACGCTCAGCCCCTCGCCCTTTTCAACGTAATGATGGAGCACTTCGGACGCGGTCGAAGCCTGCCGATCGCTATATTCGATGCTGGCACCTTGGGGCGGACGCACGTTGAACATGATCGCGCCGCGATCCTCGATCGGTGTGAACTCCTTTGCGAGCAGCAGGAAAAGGCCGACGCTCGCGGCGACCACGACAAAGAATCCCGCCAAGACCGCGCGCGGACGGTCGAGGCCCACGTTGAGGGTCTGGCGATAGAACGCTTTCAACAAATCAAATGCCCGCAGCGACAGGCGCGCGACGACGCCGTGGTCGAGGTCATCCCTGAGGATTTTGCTGCACATCACCGGCGTGAGCGTGAGCGCCACAAACATCGAAAACCCGACCGACGCAGCCATGGCCACGGCGAACTCTGTGAAGAGGCTGCCGACGGTGCCGCGCATGAGCATGACCGGCACGAACACCGCCACCAGTACCATGGTGGTCGCCACCACGGCCATGCCGACCTGCCGCGCGCCGCGATAGGCCGCTAGCAATGGCGGCTCGCCCCGCTTCATGCGGCGATGAATGTTTTCCAGAACAATGATGGCGTCATCCACCACTAGCCCCACCGCCAGCACGAGGGCGAGGAATGTGAGGATATTGATTGAAAATTTGAGCGCCCAAAGGACGATAAAAGTGCCGATGAGGGAAACCGGGACCGTCACCGCCGGGATAAGCGCCGCCTGCGCCGTACCCAAGAACAGGAAAATGATCGCCACGACCAGAACCGCGGCCACGCCCATGGCGATGCCGACTTCGTTCATGGTTTCCGAGATGTACTCGGATGAATCGTGCTGCACGAACATGCGGATATCCGGCGGCAGCGCCTGGTTGATCCGGGCGACTTCGTCGTGGACGGCCTTTGCGACCGCGAGGGTCGAGGCCCCCGGACGCTTGACCACGCCAAGGCCCACGCCCATATCGCCGTCCATGCGGAAGACCGAATTGAGATCCTCGGGCGCCACCTCGACCTTGGCGACTTCGCCCAACCGCACCAGGTAATTGCCCGCGCCGTGGGCGACCACAAGCTGGGCGAAATCATCCGGGGTTTCGAAATTGCGGGCGGTGCGCAGGGTGAAGTTGCGTTGTTGGGATTCGAGCGCGCCGGCGCCCAGCTCGACATTTTCGCGCCGCAGCGCGTTTTCAATATCGACGACCGTGAGGTTGCGCGCCGCGAGCGCGCGGCGATCAAGCCAGATGCGCAACGACGGTTTGCGGAAGCCATAGACCTGCACCAACGCCACGCCGTCGACGGCCGTTATCCGGTCGCGGATATAGCGCTCGACATAGTCGGATATTTCCAGCGGCGAACGCTTGGCCGAGGTAATGGCCGAGAAGATGATTGGGAAGGAATCGGAATCCGCCTTTTGAATGACCGGCGGTTCGGCGTCCGGCGGCAACCGGCCGATCGCACGGCTGACTTGCTCGCGCACGTCGTTGGCCGCGGCATCGATGTTGCGGCCCAGCACGAACTCGACGGTGACATTGCCGACGCCGTCGCGCGCCGACGACAACACCGATTTGATGCCTTCGATACCGCTGATCTGGTCTTCCAAGACCTGGATAACCTTGGTCTCGACGATTTCCGCCGAGGCGCCGCGATAGGCCACGCGCACCGATACCGTCGGCACGTCGACATTGGGTGTTTCGCGCACCGGCAATTGCACCAGCGCGAACACGCCGAAAACGATCAACAAGAGAGACGCGACGATGGCCACGACCGGGCGCTTAATCGCGAAATCCGAAAGGACCATGACTTGCCCCTAACCTAACCCGGCGGCCGTTCGCTGGGCGCGCCCTTGGGCGCCAGCACTTCCACCAGCACGCCCGGACGAAGGTCCCCGGCACCTTCGGTGACAATCCTGTCGCCGGCGGAAAGTCCTTTGAGAACCTCCACCGACCCCGGCCGCCGCCGGCCGATGGTGATTTCGGTCTTGGTCGCGGAATTATCCGCGCCGACCACATAGACAAACTGCTGCGTGCCCTGGGGCTGCAGGGCTTGTTCGGGAATCATCAGCGAGTTGCGGCGGTCCTTGATCAGCTCGACCACCATCAGCATGCCGGGGCGCAGATGCTTGTCGAGATTTGGAATCACGGCGCGGATGCTGACCGAGCGCGTGGTCGGATCGACGCGGCTCTCCACCGCCGTGACCTGACCTTTGAAAATCTCACCCGGATAGGCCGCGGAAGATGCCTCGATATCAAGGCCGAGTTTCAGCGCCGCTAAAAATGTTTCAGGAATGGCGAAGTCGAGTTTGACGACCGAGACGTCGTCCAGGGTGGTGATGACCGTGCCCGGCGTTACCAGCGCGCCCGGACTCACTTTGCGCGTACCCAAGACCCCGGTGAACGGCGCCCAGATGCGATAGTCGCGCACCCGGGCCCGCGCCGCCGCTACATTGGCTTCGGCTTTTTTGACGGCAGACAGTTGCTCGTCGAGCTTGGCTTGGGAGGTATTGTTCGAGCGCGCGAGGCCCGAGGTGCGCTCAAGGGTCCGCTTCTGCTCCTCGAGATTGGCCAACTCGGCATCGAGCTTGGCGTCTTGTTCGCCGGGATCGATGATCGCGATCTCGTCGCCCTTGGCCACGCTTTGGCCGTCGGTGAAATTCAGCAGCCGGACGATGCCCTGGGCCTTGGACGTGACGACGACGGATTCATTGGCCGACAAGGTGCCGATGGCTTCGACCCGGTCGCCGAACAATTTCTCCTGCGCCGTGGCGACATAGACCGGGCTCGGCGGGGCGGCACGCCCACCGGCTGGTCCGCCGGCTCGCATGGCCGCGGGATTATTTCCGCCCGTGGCGGCACCCTTGCCCGGCGAAAAATAGAACCAAGCGCCGCCGGCCACAGCCGCCACAGCCACCAGTCCAATGATCGCCCTACCGAAGCGCATTGCCCTCACCGCCACACATAAATGAAATGGGAACCACGCCCTGATCGCCGACAATCCCCACTGCTCGAAGTGGTTATACACAGGGCGTTAAAGGGGGGCCAACGCCGGCCGTGTAACCATAACGTAACATGCGGAAATAAAGAGCTTTTGTGGCTTCGGCTGTGATCGGCGGGACGTGGGATCAGACGTAGAGCTTGAAGTCCTCGGTGGCTTTGACCAGGGCGGCGCGAATACCGGGCTCCATGGACGAGTGGCCGGCATCGGCGACGACGCGGTATTGAGCACCAGGCCACGCCCGCGCCAAGCGATCGGCGGCGGCGATCGGGCACACCATGTCATAGCGCCCCTGGACGATGACCGCCGGATGTTTAGCCAGGACGCCGAGGCCGTTCAGAAGCTGATCCGGCTTCAAGAAGCCATGGTGCACCATGTAGTGGGCTTCGATCCGCGCCATGGCCAGGGCGCCGCTGTAGTACTGATCGCCGTCGCCTTGCGCACCCTTGCCGGCGGGCGGAATTAAACGCGAGCACGCATTCTCATACGCGCACCAAGCGGCGGCGGCGGGCTTGTGGATGTCCGGGTTCGGATCGGTGAGGCGCTGGTAATAGGCGCTGAGGAGATCGCCGTGCTCGGCTTTTGGAATCGCCGCCATGAAGGCGCGGTGGGCTTCGGGGAAGAACCGGCCCATGCCGTGGCCGGGCCTGCCGATGAACCATTGAATCTCTTTGGCGCTGAAAAGAAAAATACCGCGCAAAATAAAACCGACGCAGCGCTCGGGGCATGCCTGACCGTAGGTAAGGGCCAGCGTCGAGCCCCACGAGCCGCCGAAAACGATCCAGCGCTCGATGCTGAGATGGCGGCGCAACAGTTCGATGTCGGCCACCAGATGCGCGGTGGTGTTGTTGGTGATATCGGCTTGCGGCGTCGAGCGCCCGGCGCCGCGCTGGTCGAACAGAACAATGCGGTAGCGCGCGGGGTCGAAGAAACGGCGGTACGCCGGCGCGGTGCCCGCACCCGGGCCGCCATGGAGAAAGACCACCGGCGTGCCCTTGGGATTGCCCGACTGCTCCCAATAAATACCGTGCGGCGCGCCGACGTCGAGCATCCCGCTGGCGTAAGCATCGATCGGCGCGAACAACGGCCGGTCATCGCCCGCTTTGAGGGTCGGACGTGAAATTCCGGTGCCAGTGTTTTCGAGGGCGGCGATAGGACTGCTCCTGGGCAGCGGCGGTCCGGCGGGGCCGGTGGGTCAAGCGAACGATCTGATATCAACCGAATCCGGCGCCAGGGCAAGGCCCCAAGCTGCCGTCGAAAAGTCACGTAGTTCGAGACAGTTACGTGACGGGGCATCGGCTGTGGGGAGGTACTTTTAAGTATCGGCGGACCTTGACGTTAGGCCCGATAAACCCAAAATAACGAGTGCCACGCCAAAGCCTGGGTGGCCCACAATTGCCGTGGCCTGCTTATTCTCGCGGGCAAGTCACGCAGTTCTGCTCCTTAGGAGGGGACGATAGACATGACCCGCGTATCGGTTTTTTCCAGCCCACTGCTGCTTGGCTTCGATCACATCGAGCGCGTGCTCGATCGGGTCAGCAAGACCGCGGCTGAAGGGTATCCGCCTTACAACATCGAGCAGACCGGCGAGCACCGCTTGCGCATTACGCTGGCCGTCGCGGGCTTCGCGGAAGACGACCTCAACGTCAGCGTCGAGGATAATCAGCTGGTGATTCGCGGCAAGCAGCAGGACGACAGCCCCGGCCGCGTTTACTTGCACCGCGGCATCGCCGCGCGCCAGTTCACCCGCAGCTTCGTGTTGGCCGAAGGCATCGAGGTCAAGGGTGCCGAGATCGTCAACGGTCTTTTGCATGTAGAATTGGAACGCCCGGTGCCGCAGCCGAAGGTGACGCAGATCGAGATCAAGAACGCGGCGAAGAAAAAACCCTCGCCGAAAACCATCGACGTCGAGCCCCAGACGCGGAGCTAACCTATTGGGGTACCCTTGCGTGGCGCCGCACTCAGGGCCACGCGCAACCGATCGCTCATTAGGAGGATCACATGTTAGACAAAGACTTCGACAATGCGGACGAAAGCACCGATGACGCTAGGCTGAACGCCGCCACCGGTTCGGTGGTGACATTGGATGCGCGTGTCGCCTCGACGCCCATCGATCTGGTCAAGCTGGGCCTTACCGAACTCGCCTATATCCGCCGCGCCACCATCAACAACGTACCGGGCTGGAGCATCCACAGCGCCGCCGGCCACCCCATGGGCGCGGCTGAAACGTTTGAGCAAGCCTGGGCGGCGGTGAAGCAGCACAATTTGGAGCCGCTGCGCGTGCACTAAGCGCGGACAGGGTCTTGATACTAGGAGCGGGGCGCCAGAATTCTGCGGCGCCCCGTTTTGCGATAGGGGTAACGCGTGATAATTATAGGGCACCGTCCCCGTAGCTCAGCTGGATAGAGCACCAGATTCCTAATCTGGGGGTCGTGCGTTCAAATCGCGCCGGGGACGCCACTCCTGAACAAAAACGGGAACCGGATTGCTTGGCTTTCCGGGCGGTAATTCCACAGATAAGAACGCTAAGTGATTGATCGCAGCCAATTCTCGGCCCGCCTGCTACCACCCAGAGGCCAAGAGCGAAGCTGCCTTGGAGCGCATCGCTATTGCCAAGCGCCGCATCCAGTCAGTTCTAGACCGCGACATAGCGGCGCATCAAAAGACGCTCGAACAGAAAATCTCTGAACAAGGACCGGAGGGCCAGCGCGTCGACCCACACCTCGTCGGCTTGGCCGTATGGGACCTTCTCGAACTTAACCGACTACGAAAGCACGTCCACAAAGCCACTGGCCTCAGGCCCTGGTACGCCAACCCGGCGACCCCCGACGCCAGCGTACTAGCCCGCCTAGATGAGATTGCCCCCCCTCTACGCCTCAGTCAGCGGAAGCGGCTTCGGTAACTTCACGGGCGATGCCTTAGAGTTGGTTGTCTACAAGTGTCTCCATTCGGTCTTTGAAGCACAGCCCCGATACTCGTATCTCGGCCAGTTTCACTTGGGCGAACCAAAAAACGCTCAGGGCCGGTATAAGATAGAGCCAACCGCTAAAAAGCATCTCCGGTCATTCAACGCTAAAAAAGGCGGACTTTATTCAATTCGGCCACGACGCAGGGCCGCTCTGTATCGAGTGCAAAAACTATCGCGAGCGGCTTTACCCCAGCGCGCCCGAAATGCCCGAATTGATCGTTAAAGCATTTGAGCTTGGGAATTACGGTGGAATTACGGTGACAGTTCACTTAATTCGATGTGAGTTAAGTGCGCTGTCACCGTAATTACAATTTCTTTTGTACGATCATCTGTAGGCGATCGTCGCGATGACCGTTGTGTTGGTATTGCAGTTGGCCGTTCGGCCGAAGCCCCGAACCTAGAGCGTGAACTCGATTCAATAAGAAGCGGTCGCGCTCTAAGTCCGTCCACCCTACTTCTTAACTTTGGGCGCCTGGTGATTGCCTTTTTGCCGGGTGCGGTTCTCGTCGGCACGCGCGGCAAGATTGCTCACCCGCCGGGCACGCTTGGCCTCACTGGACTCGCGCTTCGCTTTTCCGCCGATACCGCCGCCTGTCTTATGGGCTTCCTGGCTTTTGGCCATCACGTGAGATCCTTTTTTTTTGAAGTGAGGAACGCCTGGTCGCGAGATGTTGTTCCATCTCGACCGGCGTGGATGTTAGGTGCGTGTCGGCTGATCGCGTGTGAACGCGTGGGGGGTCTTAGCCCTTTCGGCCCGTCGCAAGGCGCCGCGAAGTAGCTTTAGCGGAGTTTATCTTTCCGCGAAAGCGGATAGCTTAGGAAAGCTTGCGCCCCGGCTGATGCAGCAACGCAGCGGGGCGCAACCAACCAGAGCAGGATATGCCATGACGCTTCCTGACATCGTCCCGGGCCGGTCCTGTGCGGACTGCACCCTGTGCTGCAAGGTCCTCGGTATTCCGGTGTTGGAAAAGCCGCGCGGCACGGTGTGCGCCCACTGCGATTGGGGCCACGGATGCAAGATCTACGCGCGCCGGCCGGGTGCCTGCGTGGATTTCGATTGCAGTTATTTGATAAGCCCCGCCCTCGGCGAAGAATGGAAGCCAGCCACGGCCCATCTGGTCCTGGGGTATATGGCGCAAGCTGATGTTATCCTGATCTATACCGACCCGGATTACCGTGGCGCCTGGCGCCAGG
>SHVO01000001.1 GCA_009694245.1 Rhodospirillaceae bacterium
AGTACAACCCAACGCCCAAAAGGCCAAGCCTGGTCCTGTAGGGACCCCTATTCTCCGTATTCCATGCCCATTTTTACGAATCGCACTTCTTTGACAAGGAAAAAATCTTCAAACAGAGTATTTTGGTGCTTGATTAAGGCTTTAGCTGTCGAGTAGAGGCGGCTGCGCTACCGGGGCGCGCGCCGGCCCACTAGCCTGGTCGACTGTAAAGTGGCCGAATAGCGCCAAATGCCTAGTCTTTCTGCGGTTTCCAGCGCCAAAAGCCCCGGCTGAGGGGCGCCGTGGGCCCGAATGCCCTAGGTTCGCCGCCGCCGGGTCGGCCGCCTTCCAGAGTGGGGGGGGTAACCGGGTCCGGGCCTCGCCGGGGCACTCGCCCCGGGGTGCTAACGGTGCTTGAAGACCGGCGGTCGTTTTTCGATGAAGGCCGTCATGCCTTCCCGACGGTCGGCAATGGCGAACGTCGAATGGAACATCCGCCGCTCATAGTGGATGCCCTCGGCTAGCGTCGTCTCGAACGCGCGGTTGACGGCTTCCTTGGCGATCATGACCACGGGCATCGAAAGATCGGCGATCTTTTGCGCCGCCTTGACGGCCTCCTCGATCAAAGCCGTGGCCGGTACGACGCGGCTGACCAGACCGCTGCGTTCGGCCTCCGCGGCATCCATATTGCGGCCCGTCAGCACCATGTCCATGGCCTTGGACTTGCCGACAAAGCGGGTCAGGCGCTGGGTGCCGCCGGCCCCGGGAATGGTGCCCAGGGTGATTTCCGGCTGGCCGAATTTGGCGGTGTCCGCGGCGATGATGAAATCGCACATCATGGCGAGTTCGCAGCCGCCGCCCAGCGCGTAACCGGCGACGGCGGCGATCACGGGTTTGCGGCACTTTGTCACCCGCTCCCAGCCCTCGGTGACAAAGTTCTTGAGGTAGGCATCCATATAGTCGAAATCCGCCATTTCCTTAATATCGGCGCCGGCGGCAAAGGCCTTTTCGCTGCCCGTCAGAACAACGCAACGGATGTTGGTATCGGCCTCAAAGGCATCAAGCGCGGCGCCGAGGTCGCGGACGAGTCCGGCCGAAAGCGCGTTAAGCGCCGTAGGCCGGTTCAAGGTGATGAGGCCGACGTTGCCGCGGGTCTCAACCAGGATGTTTTCGTATGTCATCGGGTTTTCCCCTGAGGTTGTGATGGGCCCGCAGTGTTTAGTGGTTCGCCCTGTGTCTTGCAACGTCTCCAGCCGACAGACCCAATTGCCACTGCGGCGGCCCCCTCAGAAAGCAGGAGGCCCGCATCTTACGATGCGGGCCTCTGAGCGTAGAACTCGCCGTCGAGTTTAGTTGGCTTGTCGGCGCAGGAAGGCCGGAATTTCCAGTTCATCCTCACTTTGTGAGGTCACCGGACGATCCTGAGGGCCGACCGACACATTAATGCCTGTGGAGCGGTCCAGTTTCGGCGGGAGTGCCGCCGGGGCCTCGTCGGCCTTCGGCCGCGAGGCGAGGCTGCGGTAGCGGTCAAACAAGCGAATGCGGCTGGGTTCGGTCTTGGCCGGAGGGGTCGACGTCGGGACGGCGGCGGCAAGTTCAAGGGCGGGTGCTTTGTGGTCCATGATCGTCTCCATGCGGGGTTCAGGGCGGATTTCCATACGTGGTTCTGGGCGTGCTTCAATTCTTGGCTCGACGCGTGGCTGGACGGGCGCGCGGGGAATGAAAGTATCCCGGGACCGGTCCATACTCGTGAACGGTGAGATCGACGGAGCCACGCGGGGCGGGGCCGCCATCGCAGCCATGGCGACCGGTTGCGCCGCTTCGGGTTCCGCCGCGAGGCTCGGAGCCTGATCGATCTCCGCCTTTACCGCGGCAGCCATTTCCAGGAGGGCTTGCTCTTCCGCCTGGAGGTCCATGGTGCCGGTGGCTGGGGCGCGGGTCGGGCTGCCGAAACCGAATCCGCCGAACGTCGGCTGCGTCGGAGCCGATGGCGCTGTCGTTACCGGTAAGCGGGCAGTCGGTGCGGCGGTGCGGACTTCGGGCAGGCGACGGCCGATGACGCGCGTCTCGGCCCGGGCGGGCATGGGACGCGGCTGGACGCCGACTTCGGACTCGATGCCGGTCGCTACAACCGACACGCGGATCTTGCCTTCTAGGCTTTCGTCGAAGCAGGACCCGAAGATGATGTGGGCGTCGGATTCGACCTCGTCGCGGATGCGGTTGGCGGCCTCATCAACTTCAAACAGCGTGATGTCGTTACCTCCGGTGATGTTGATCAGCACGCCTTTGGCGCCGCGCATGGAGGTTTCCTCCAGGAGCGGATTGGCGATGGCGGCTTCGGCGGCGTCGAGGGCACGACGGTCGCCGGAGGCTTCGCCGGTGCCCATCATGGCGCGGCCCATTTCCTTCATGACCGTGCGGACATCGGCGAAGTCGAGGTTAATCATGCCCGGCATTGTCATGAGGTCGGTGACACTGCGGACACCGCCGTGCAAGACATCGTCGGCCATCTTGAAGGCGTCGGCGAAGGTTGTTTTCTCGTTGGCTACCCGGAACAGGTTCTGGTTGGGAATGACGATCAACGTATCGACAAAGGCCGCGAGTTCCTCAATGCCGGCGTCGGCGAGGCGCATGCGATGCACGCCTTCGAAGTGGAACGGCTTGGTCACCACCCCGACCGTTAAGACTCCCAGTTCGCGCGCGACACGGGCGATGACGGGGGCTGCGCCGGTGCCGGTGCCGCCGCCCATACCGGCTGTGATGAACGCCATATGCGCGCCTTCGAGTTCGCGACTGATAATCTCGATGGCTTCCTCTGCGGCGTGACGTCCGATGTCGGGACGGGCGCCGGCGCCCAGACCCTGCGTCGTGTCGCGGCCCAGCTGGATCCGGCGGTCGGTCCTCGATGAGGCGAGGGCTTGAGCGTCGGTGTTGGCGACGACGAAATCGACGCCCTCCATGGAACTCTGGATCATATTGTTAACGGCATTGCCACCGGCGCCGCCGACCCCGATCACAGTGATGCGGGGCTTTAATTGAGCCTCGATGGTCGTCTTGGGTATGCTGATATTGATGGTCATTTTTTTATTCTCCCGTGTTTTTTGCTAAGCTCGTTGCAACGTTCGTAAGGCTTTCAGCTCGCTTCTCAGCAGGTCGGTTGAGGGCGGGTGGACCGGTCGGCTGCCCCTCGACCTTTAGTGTTGGTTGTGCGCGGTTCCTCATCATTAAAAATTCTCCCGCAACCATTGGCCGACCAGGCCGAAGCTGCGTTTGTTCTTGGCCGCCGCCATAGCGGCGTGGTCTGGTTTCACGACGTGCTCGCGTAAGCCGTAACGGAGGAGGCCCAGCGCTGTGGAGAAGGCTGGACCGGAAAGCGATTCCGGTAATCCACGAATGACTTTTGGGCGGCCCAGGCGAACCTGTTTGTCAAGCATCAACTCAGCGAGGTCACGCACGCCTTCCAATTGGCTGGCGCCGCCGGTGAGAACAATGCGGCGTCCCGCCATCTTGGCGACGCCCGAAGCCTCTAGATGGCTACGTACCAACTCGAAGATCTCCTCGAGGCGCGCCTGGACAATCTGCACAAGCGTGGATTTTGGGATTTCGTTGGCGCTGGCTTCGTCGTCCTCGCCGACCAACGGCACCTTCAAGAGTTCGCGCGCGTCGGTCGGCGACTGCAGGACGCTGCCGTAGACCGTTTTCAGTCGCTCGGCCTTGGCGACCGGTGTCGAAAGGCCCTTGGCGATGTCGCTGGTGACGTGGTTGCCGCCGACGGGCAGGGTATCGACGTAGACCACTTGGCTTTCGAGGAACACGGCGAGCGATGTCGTTCCGCCGCCCATGTCGATCACCGTCACTCCAAGCTCCTTCTCATCGTCGACCAGGCAGGCAAGACCTGAGGCGTAAGGCGAAACGACGCGATCTTCGATGTCGAGGTCGCAGCGGTCGATGACGGTATTGAGATTGCGCGAAGGGCCAATGGCGGCGGTCACCAGGTGAAGATTGACGCCGAGTTTTTCCCCGTACAGGCCGCGCGGATCAAGGATGCCGTTGCCGCCGTCGATGGAATATCCCGTGGGGATGCAGTGAATGAGTTCGCGGTCGTTGACGTCGTAGCGGGCGCCGCCGTGATCGAGCACGCGCCTCACGTCCGTGTCCCGGATTTGATGGCCCGAGACGGTCATCTCGACGTCGACACGCGTCGATTGCGGCGTACCGCACGACATGTTGAGAAACACTTTGTCGATGCGGCTGTTGCTCATCTGCTCGGCGGCGTCGACCGCGGCCCGTACCGAGGCTTCGGCTTCATCCAGGTTCGTCACTTGGCCGGACCGCAAGCCCCGCGACCGGTGATGGCCGGCGCCGGCGATCTGCAGTTCGCCGCCTTCGCCGAGTTGGGCGATGAAACAAGCGACTTTGGTCGTGCCGATATCGAGGGCCGCGATGGTGCTGCTGCGCGGAATTGCTTTAGCCATTTGCTGCGTTACTCCTTTGTCTAGGACTTGCGGTAATTTTCATGAGCCCGTGTCCGTCCTTAAATGTTTCGTTTCTGATCGATCGAGGCTGCCGGTTCGGCCGCTGGGCCATCTACGGGCGCAGGTATGGGGGCCGTCACGGGTGCCGACAGGGGGGCTTTTTTCCGGTTCGTTGGCGCGGCGCCCTCGAGAGCCGGGTCCCCGGGAAGCGAATCACTGTGGATGCGGACGACCAGCCGGTCTTCTAGCCGCATGTCGATGAAATCGAGGTCACGCTCGAGAATCTTGTGCTCACGTTCGAGGGTTGCGAGTCGTGCCCAGGCGGCTGTGACATCGACCTCAGGAAGGAGGATCGCGATGCCGCCATCGAACGCGTCGAGATAGACGTTCCAGCGCCGCGCGCCCACGCGCACCGCGCCGCGCACGCGACCGGCGAGATCGATCTCGGTCTGCAAGGCTTCAAACAGTGCGGCCGCGTGCTGGGGCGCGTCGGGCCCGACGATCAGCGGCAGGGCCGGGTCGGCATCGGGAACGTCGACGATGGTGTTCCCGGATTGATCCACCAAGGTATAGCGGTCACCCCGTTGCCACAGAGCGTAGGGCGCGCGCTCTTCGAGTAGAATGTGCAGGCTACCGGGAAGGCGGCGCTCGATCTTGGCCGATTTCACCCACGGCAGCGTCTCGATGGCCGCGCGGGCCTGGGCGACATTGACGGAAAGTATAGGTATCCCGCGCTCGATATCCAGCGCCGCCAGAAGATCCTCGCGCGCCGTCATGGCACGGCCCTCGACGGTGAGTGCGTCAAGTTTCATGCCGATTGCCGCGCTTAGATCGAGGATGGCACTATCCGAAACGGCCAAGGCATCGAGCATCTCCGGGGCGCCATGGATACGGGTGATGGCGGCCGCGCCACTGGCTGTGATCACAGCAGCAGCCGTCCAGGCCAAGGCTTTGCAGGCTACTAGGCGTCGCATTTGGCGTTCTCCACCATCCAGCAAATGAGATCGGCGAAAGCCATGCCCGCGTGCGCGGCTTGTTCGGGTACGAGCGACGTGGGAGTCAGTCCGGGCTGGGTATTGACTTCGAGCATGTAGAAATCCTTGCCATCGAGCCGAAGGTCGGCGCGGCTCACACCGCGGCAGCCGAGGACGCGATGCGCTGCCAGCGAGAGCTCCATGGCACGCTCGTAAAGGGCCGGTCCAAGCGGTGCCGGGAGAATGTGCGTTGAGCCGCCGACCGCGTACTTGGCTTCGTAGTCGTAGAAATCGCGCCCGGTGGTGATCTCGGTGACGGCCAGCGCTCTGTCGCCCATGACCGCGACCGTGACTTCGCGGCCAGGGATGAAGCGCTCCGCCATAATCAGGTCGTCCGGGGCAAGGCCAAGGTCATCGATCGGCGGATGATTGTCGCCGGCACGCACAATCTTTACGCCGACGCTGGAACCTTCATTTATCGGCTTCAGCACGTAGGGCCGCGCCATGACGTCGCCGAGCGCGGCCTCGGCGCAGGTGACGACGCGCTCCTCGGCGACCGGAATTCCCGCTGTTGCGAACATGCGTTTGGCCATGGGCTTATCCATGGCCACGGCTGAAGCGAGGCGGCCCGAGTTGGTGTAGGGGATGCCCATCATATCGAGCAGGCCTTGAATGCATCCGTCCTCGCCGAAACGGCCGTGCAAGGCGTTGAATACGGCATCCGGCCGGGACGCGGTGATGGCCGAGACCAGCGCGGCGACGTCGCGTGTCACGTCGATCAACGACGTCTCGAAACCTTCGGCCTTAAGCGCGCGATCGGCGGCGCGGCCGGAGACCAGCGAGATTTCCCGCTCTTTGGAAAAGCCGCCGCAGAGAACGGCGACGCGGCGATGCGCTAATTGGCTGATCATGAGTCGTGGCTCCCGACGGTGACAAGTGCCGCGGGGTCGTCCTTGCCGATGCCGATACGCCGGATTTCCCAATCGAGCGTGATTCCGGAATTTTCCAAGACACGACGGCGTATGTCTTCGCCGAGCGTCTCCAGGTCGGCGGCCGTAGCGGTGCCGGTGTTGATCAGGAAATTGGTATGCTTGGGCGAGACCTGCGCGCCACCGACCACCATCCCGCGGCAGCCGGCGGCATCGACCAGGGCCCAGGCCTTAACACCCGGCGGATTGGCGAAGGTTGAGCCGCCGGTGCGGGCTTGCGTCGGCTGGCTCTGTTCCCGTTCGGCGCGAATGGCGCGCAGGCGGGCTGTGATCGCGTGGCGGTCGCCCTTGGTACCCGTGAGTTCGGCGCCAATGAAAATCCAGTCCTCGGCGACGTTGGTGTGGCGGTAACCGAAACCCATGTCGGCCGGTCCAAGTTTTTGAATATTCCCTCGGCCGTCGAGGGCGGTCGTTGAGGTGAAGACATCCTTGATCTCGCGCTCGTAGGCTCCGGCATTCATGCGCAGCGCGCCGCCGATCGTGCCGGGGATGCCGGTCAGGAATTCCATACCGGCGATGGCCGCGTCGCGCGCGACGATGGCGACACTGGCATCGATGGCGCCGGCGCCGCAGCGCACGGTCAATCCGTCGACGGCGATTTCGCTGAACGGCTTGCCGAGGTGAATCACGACGCCCGGGACGCCGCCGTCGCGCACGAGCATGTTCGAGCCGAGGCCGACGATGTGAACGGGCACGTCTTCGGGGCGGCCCTTCAGGAATGCCGCGAGGTCTTCGGTATCGGCCGGCGTGAACAACACTTCCGCCGGGCCGCCGACGCGGAACCACGTCATCTTGCCGAGGTCGGCCGACAAATCGTACCGGCCGCGTACGCGCGGCAGGCGATCGGTCAAACCCGGCATGGCGCGGCGCGCTGACATCATGAGTCGCCTCCGGCGCGTCGCATCTCGCCTGCCGCGGTCTTGCCATTGGGGGCAGGAACGGCCTTGGATTTACGAATGGCCGCAAGGTCGCCTGGCAGGGCCTGTGCCCAGGCCGTGATATTGCCGGCTCCGAGGCACACCACCACGTCACCCGGACGGGCGATGTCGTCGATGACCGCCGCAAGGTGTTTGGGCGACATCAAGGCGGTCACCGCGGGATGGCCGTGGGCATGAAGGCCGTTGATCAGGCCATCGCGATCGATTCCGGCAATCGGGGCCTCGCCGGCGGGATAGACGTCGGCGACCACGACGTGGTCCGCGTCGTTGAAGCACTGGCAGAACTCGGCGAACAGCGACTGCAGGCGCGTGTAGCGGTGCGGCTGGACGACGGCGATGACGCGACTGTTCCCCGCCGTTCGCGCCGCCTTCAAGACCGCGGCGATCTCGACGGGGTGATGACCATAGTCGTCTATGATGGTGATGCCCTCGACTTCGCCGACCTTGGTGAATCGCCGCTTGACACCCTTGAAGTGCGCAAGGCCGTTGCGAATAACCTCGTCGCTGAGTCCCATTTCGGCGGCGACGGAAACCGCGGCCAGGGCATTGAGCACGTTGTGCTGGCCGTACATGGTCAGCCGGACGTTATCGATGATGCGCTCGCCGCCCGTGACGCGATCGGACACCGCGGCATCGAAACGCACGCCGCTCATGTCGAGTACGAGATTGAGCCCGCGCACCATGGCAGCGGGGCTCAGTCCGTAGGTGATGATCTTGCGGTCGGTGAGTTGCGGTAGCAGCGACTGCACTTCGGGATGGTCGATACACATGACGGCAAAGCCGTAGAACGGGATCGATTCTACGAAAGTGCGGAAGGCCGCCTTCACTTTCGCAAAGTCGCCGTAAAAATCCATATGTTCGGGATCGATGTTGGTAACCACGGCAATCGTCGCCGGCAGGCGGATGAATGTACCGTCAGACTCATCAGCCTCGACGACCATCCATTCGCCCGCGCCGAGGCGCGCATTGGTGCCGTAGGCATTAATGATGCCGCCGTTAATAACGGTCGGATCCAACTCGGCCGCTTCCAGCACGCTGGCAATCAACGAGGTGGTGGTGGTCTTGCCGTGGGTCCCGCCGACCGCCACCGACCATTTCAGGCGCATGAGCTCCGCCAACATTTCGGCGCGGCGCACCACGGGCAACATGGCCTTGCGCGCCGCGATAACTTCGGGGTTGTCCAGCTTGACCGCCGAGGATGTGACGACCACGCGGGCGTTGCCGAGATTTTCGGCGCGGTGGCCGACCTCGATGCGAATGCCGAGGACGCGCAGGCGATCGACATTGGCGTTCTGCGCAATGTCGCTGCCCTGGACCTGATAGCCTAGGTTGTGCATGACCTCGGCGATTCCGGACATGCCGATTCCGCCGATGCCGACGAAGTGAATTACACCGATGTCGAGCGGCATGGACTGCATCAGACGATTCCCCGTTTCATCATGTGTGCGGAAAGCGCTGCGCTAGAGCATCGCGCCGAAAAGTGGGAACCGGTATTCGGCAAAAGCGATGCGACCGCAAATGGATAGAGCGACCGCTTTGATTCTGATTTAGCGCTGTTCGCTCTAGACCCTGGGGAAGTGACGGCGCGGACTCCGTTGTTGCCGCCGATCAAATCCGTGACGACTCCCGCCAGGCGGGCGGCGGCGTCGGGAACGCAGAAGCTCGCGGCGGCCGCCGCCGCCTCGGCCAGCGCGGTCGGTGCCGCGGCGAATTGCTTGAGCAGCGCGGCCAGTGCCGCGGGCGTGAATTGCGGCTGGTGCAGCATCCAGGCGCCGCCGGCCGTGGCGAGTGCCCGGGCGTTGAAAGTCTGGTGATTGTCGGCGGCGTGCGGGTAGGGCACCAGGAGGCTGGGCCGGCCGATCACGCAAGTTTCGGCAATGGTGGAGGCGCCGGATCGGGCGATCAATAAATGAGCCTTGGCCAGAAGATCGGGCACGTTGTCGAAGAAGTGCCGCAACTGCACGTGGACGCCGGCTTTGGCATAAGCATCGTGCGTGCGGTCAAGGTCCTCGGCGCGACACTGCTGCGAGATCTCTAAGCGCCCGCGCAGGGACGCCGGCAGCAGCGCCATCGCCTCTGGGATGATGTCGCTGAACACCGTCGCACCCTGGCTGCCGCCGATCACCAGGATACGGAACGGACCCTCGGCATCGGGCTGGATGTACGGTGACGCGGCAAGCGCGGCCACGGCGGGGCGCACCGGCATGCCCGTGCGAATGATATTGGTAACGCCGCGCACCGGTTTCGCGAGATCGAACGACGTGCAGACGCGGTTGACACGCCGGGCGAGTAACTGGTTGGCTCGGCCGAAGATGGCGTTTTGTTCGTGGATGACCGTCGGCAGGTCAAGCTGCGTCGCCGCGAACATTGTCGGTGCCGAGGCATAACCACCAAAGCCGACGACGACGGCCGGACTTAACCGCGACAAGAGCTTGCGTGCCTGCAGCACGCCCGCGCCGAGCGCGATAACGCCCTTGAGCATACCGGTCAACCCCTTACCGGCGATGCCCTGGGCAGCGACGTAATGCGTATCGATCAGGCCGAGGGTACCGGTATAGCCGGTGCCGCGGTCATCGGTGACGAGGACAAGCCGGTGCCCCTGCGTGAGAAGCTGCTGCGCTAGCGCTTCCGCCGGGAACACGTGTCCGCCGGTTCCGCCGGCGGCGAGCACGACCATCTGGCCTGCGTTTCGGGATGCCATCATGGCGCGCGTCCATCGAGGTCGCGTCGGCGCCGGGTCAGGGCGAGCAGCATGCCCATGCCGACGCCGAGCGCCAGTAGCGATGAACCTCCGTAAGAGATGAACGGCAGCGTCATGCCCTTGGTCGGCACCATGTGCAGACTGGACGCCATGTTGATAATGGCCTGTAATCCGAACTGCACGGCAAGGCCGCCGACCGCCAGCAGGACGAACAGATTTTCCTCACGCGTCACCTTGGTCAGGGCGCGGATGACCAGGAAGGCAAACAGCGCGACAATGAGCAAGCACAGCAACACTCCGAACTCCTCACCGGCGACGGCGAAGATAAAATCGGTGTGTGCGTCGGGTAACGCTTCCTTGACGCGGCCTTCGGCGGGACCACGGCCGAACAGGCCGCCGTGTTGGAAAGCCCGCAAGGCCTGACTCACTTGATAGGTATCGCCGCTGGCGGGATCGAGGAAGCGGTCGACGCGGCTGGCAACGTGCGGGAACACGAAGTAGGCGCCGACAATTCCGGCAAGCCCGATCACCATGATCAGGATTACGTAGAAGATCGGCAAACCGGCAATGAAGAACTGCGCGCACCAGACCGCCGACACCACCAGGGTCATGCCGACGTCGGGCTGACTCAGAAGCGCGGCGACAATGCACAAGAGGAGGCCGAGCGAGATGAAATTTCCGGGAAACTCCTCGCGCATTTTGTGTTCGGCGAACATCCAAGCCGAGACCACGGCGAAGAAGGGCTTCACGAATTCCGAAGGCTGACCGAGGGACAACGCGCCGATATTGAGCCAGCGCTTGGCGCCGTTGACATCGGTGCCGAGCACCAGCGTGGCTAGCGTCAGAAGGCCCGCGACGACCAAGCCGAGGGCGGCAAAACGGCGGATGGAAATCGGCGCCAGCAGCGAGACCGTGAACATGACGATCAGGGCGAGGGGTAGGAAGGCCATCTGCTTGCGGACAAAGTGGAAGGTGTCGGCGCCGATGCGTTCCGCCGCTGGCGGACCCGCGGCCAGATTCAGCAGAATGCCGATGGCGACCAGCAGAACTGTGGCCGTGAGCATCCATTTGTCGACCGTCCACCACCACCGGCCGACCGTGCTGATATCGGTACGTGTGAGTGCGTGTGCGGTCATGTGCGGGCTTTTCCTGGTTCGGAATTGGTGGCCTTGGCGATTTGCGGCCATAGCTCCAAGACCGTTTCCCGAAAGGCGTCGCCGCGGTCCTCAAAATCTCTGAACATGTCGAAGGAGGCGCAGGCGGGCGACAGCAGCACGGTCGCGCCGGGCTGTTTGTCGGCGAGGGCCATTTCTCCAGCCGCCGCGATGGCGGAGTCCAAATCCGGGCAGAGTTCGAAGGCAACCTTGCCCCGGAGAGTCTCGGCGAAGTCCTTTGCTGATTCGCCGATCAGGAAGGCGTGGCGGATGTGGGGGAATAATGGCGCGAGCGAGCTGATGCCGCCGGCCTTCGCCTGGCCGCCGGCAATCCAGTAGATATTCCGGTAACACCGCAACGCTTTATCGGCGGCATCGGCATTGGTCGCCTTGCTGTCGTTGATGAAGGAGACATTGTCGACGACCGCGACAAGTTCCTGCCGATGACTGAGGCCAGGGAACGATTTAAGGCCGGCGGCGATAGTGCTTGCCGGAATACCATGTGCGAGAGCGGCTGCGGCGGCCGCAGCGGCGTTTTGCCAATTGTGGGCGCCCGGCAAGCTTTTGGCCAGGCGCAGATCCAGGATCGTCGAGGGCGCGCTGCCGGTGGCATCGATCAACATGCCGTCGGTGACGTAAACGCCGCCGCCGACGGCGCGTTCGACGGAAATCGGTACGACGCGGTGCAGGTCGTCGCCGCGCAAGGCGTCGTAAATCACCCGGCAATGCGGATGGTCGATGCCGATGATCGCCGTCTGCGGATGGCGCTGGCGGGCGAAGATGCGACGCTTGGCGGCGATGTATCCGTCCATGCCGCCGTGGCGATCGAGGTGATCGGGCGTGATATTCAGGAGCACGGCGGTTTCGCAGGCTAAGTGCGGCACCAGTTCCAGCTGGTAGGACGACAGCTCGAGCACGTAAGTACCGCCCAGGCCAAGTGGCTCCAGATCGAGCGCGGGAACTCCGAGGTTGCCGCCGACCGCGATCTTGCGCCCGGCCTGCTCAAAGATATGCGCCGTCAGCGCGGTGGTCGTGGATTTGCCGTTGGTGCCGGTAATGGCGACAACCGCGGCCTCGGTTTGGGCTTCGAGCAGCAGGTCGACATCGCAGACCAGCGGCAGTTTCGCGGCGCGCGCCTTGACGGCAAGGGCGTGAGCTTTCGGGTAGGCATGCGGCACACCGGGGCTCCAGATCAACGCCCGCACTCCTTCGAGGTTCATGCCGGCGCCGTCGAAGGCAGCGAAGCCATTGGCGGTGCACGCCGCCAACGATGTCGGCTTGTCGTCCCATACTTCGACGCCCGCGCCGCTGGAGCGCAGCGACCTCGCCGCCGACAGGCCCGATTTTCCAAGGCCCATCACGACGACGCGCTCGCCGCTGTAACGCCGAGTGGGAATCATGACGGCCGTCACCTCAGCTTCAATGTGGCAAGGCCGGCCACAGCCAATATGAATGCGATGATCCAGAAGCGAATCACGATCGTGGACTCCGCCCAGCCCTTTTCCTCGTAGTGGTGATGGAGGGGCGCCATGCGAAAGATGCGCTTGCCGGTGAGCTTGAATGACGCCACCTGGACGATGACCGAGACGGTCTCCAAGACGAACAGCCCGCCGACGATGCCGAGCACGATTTCATGTTTGGTGACGACCGCGACCGAGCTCAGGGCGCCGCCCATGGCCAGCGATCCGGTGTCGCCCATGAACACCATGGCCGGCGGGGCATTGAACCAGAGAAATCCCAGACCCGCTCCGACCACCGCGCCGCAGAACACCGCCAACTCGCCCGCTCCCGGCACGTAATGTACTTGCAGGTAGTTGGCGAATACCGTGTTGCCGATGAGATAGGAGATGATCACGAACACACCGGCGGCGATCATCACCGGTACGATGGCCAAGCCGTCGAGGCCATCCGTCAAGTTCACGGAATTGGCGGCGCCGACCATCACGAAAACGCCGAAGGGAAGGTAGAGCACGCCGAGATCGAGCAGCACTTCCTTGAAGAACGGCAGGGCCAGTTTGTCGGCCAAGGCCGGTGTCCCGGTGGCGCTGATCCAATAGACCGCGAGCCCGGCAACGCCAATCTCGGCCAAGAGCTTAAGCCGGCCTTTCAAACCCCCGACCGAGCGTTTGGTGACTTTGAGATAGTCGTCGATGAATCCGATGAAACCGTAGCCGAGCGTGACGAACAACGCGATCCAGACATAGGCGTTACTCAAGTCGGCCCACAGCACGGTCGCGACGGCGATCCCGAGCAGCATCATGACGCCGCCCATGGTAGGCGTGCCCTGCTTGGAAATCAGATGGCTCTGCGGTCCGTCGGTGCGAATGGGTTGGCCATTTTTTTGATTTAAGCGCAGCCAGCGGATGATCGCGGGGCCGAACAGGAAGGCCACCAGCAGCGCCGTCAGCACCGCGCCGCCGGCCCTAAATGTCAGGTAACGGAAAACGTTGAGCGCGCTGAATTGGCTTGACAGTCCGGAAAGTAGGTAAAGCATCGATGCTCGCTTTCTAAAGTCCGTCCCGGGGCGGTGACATCACCGCGCCGGCGCCTCGCGTGGCGTCGAGCGCGAGCAGCGCCGCGACCACCGATTCCAAATGACTGCTGTGCGATCCTTTGACGGCGACCACGTCGCCCGCGCGCACGGCCGCGATGACCAGGGGAATGAGGCTCATAGAGTCTTTGGCATGGCCGCCGCGCATGGGCGCCGGCAAGGCTTTATGCAGGTGTTCCATGAGCGCGCCAGCGGTGAAGACGATATCGATTTCGGCGGCCTTGAGGCTCGGTCCGAGACCGGCGTGCAGGGCAGCCGCGGCACTTCCCAATTCGAGCATGTCGCCCAGGACGACGATCAGCCGGCCACCGCCGGTCCCGCCAACCGGCTGGTGCATTTGGGCGAGGGTTTCAGCGAGAACCCGAACTGCCGCCGGACTCGCGTTATAGCTTTCGTCGATGACCAGGAGCGTTCCGCCGGCGAGCTGGACGAGGCTGCGTGCGCCGCGTCCCGGCGGCGCATCGAGCCGGGAGAGTGCGCCCGCGGCCCGGTGAAAGTCGCACCCCATCGCCCGAACGGCGGCCAGGGCGGCGACGCTGTTCAAGGCCCAGTGGCGACCGCTGACAATCATGTCGTAGGTGATGCGTTCGCCGTCGAACTCGGCGGCGACTTGAGTGCCGTCGGGCGTCAGCGACCAGGACAGAAGGCGCGCGACGGCGTCGCCGCTGGCGCCAAAGCCTATGGTGTTCTTGCAGCCGGCGGACTTCGCGGCGGCGACCAGGCGCGGGTATTGGGCGTTGTCGCGCGGCAATACGACCGTTCCGCCGGGTTCCAGCCCATCCATGATCGCGGCTTTCTCATCGGCGATCTCGACGATGGAATTGAAGAACTCCAGGTGCGCAGCTTCGACGGTTGTAATGACGGCGACGTGGGGTCTGACCATCCGCGAAAGCGGCGCGATCTCCCCGGGGTGATTCATGCCCAGCTCAAAAACGCCGAATGCGGCGTCGGCCGGCATGCGGGAAAGGCTTAAGGGCACGCCCCAATGATTGTTGAGATTGCCTTCGTTGGCGTGAGTCTTGCCAAGGAAACTGAGGCCGAGTCTAAGGGCTTCCTTGGTGCCGGTCTTGCCGACGCTGCCGGTGACGGCGACGATGCGGGCATTGGCGCGCGTGCGGGCAGCCACCGCAAGACTCTGCAGCGCCGCAAACGTATTCTTAACCACTACCAGGCGATTATGGTATTCGCCGGAATCTTTGACCGGTTCATGGATGAGCGCGGCCGAGGCGCCGTGCTTAAGCGCCGCCAGCGCAAAGGCATGGCCATCGAAATTCGGCCCCTTCAGCGCGACGAATAAATCACCGGCCTTGACGCTGCGGCTATCGATCGAGACACCCGAAGCGACCCAGGTCCCGGCGCAGGCCCCGGCGGTGGCTTTGACGACGGCCGCGGACGTCCACAGCGGGTTCATGAACGGCCTCCGCGACCACTGCTCGCGCCCAGAATTTTTCGAACCGCCTCGGCGTCGTTGAACGGAATGACCTCAAGTCCGACAATCTGGCCGGTCTCGTGACCTTTCCCCGCCACCAGAAGCACGTCGCCGGCGGCAAGCCCGTGGACGGCCAGTGCGATGGCTTCGGCGCGGTCGGCGATATCCGTGGCCGTGGGACAGCCCAGCATGACTTCACGGCGGATCGCCTCGGCGTTTTCCGAACGCGGGTTGTCGTCGGTGACATATATAGTGTCGGCAAGGCGGGCGGCGGCATCGCCCATCACGCGGCGCTTGCCTTTGTCGCGGTCGCCGCCGCAGCCGAAGACGACGACCAAGCGGCGCGGCGCGTGGGGGCGGAGCGCCCGGAGGACGGCATCGAGCGCATCGGGTGTATGGGCGTAGTCTACATATATAGGTGCGCCTTCGGCGGTGGCGCCCACGCGCTCGAGGCGGCCGGGAACCCCTTCAAGGTGCTCGAGGGCGGCGACAGATTTGTCGCGGTCGGCGCCGGCGGCCAAGGCAAAGCCGAGAGCGCACAAGGCATTGGCGACCTGAAAGGTTCCGGCCAACGGCAGGCGCAGGCGATAGGCTTTTTTGAGGATCACGAGATCGAGCATCTGACCGGCGCCATCGGTCTCGACCTTGACGACCCGCAAGGCATCGCCGACTTTTCCGTAGGTCATGAGGCGGTGGCCGCGCAGCCGGCAGGCCATCTCGAAGGCGGCGCACTCGGTGCTGTCGGCATTTAAAACGGCGGTTCCGCCCGGGACCAATACGTCGGAGAACAGGCGCAGCTTGGCCGCCATATAGGCCGCCATGGAACCGTGATAGTCGAGGTGATCCCGGGTCATGTTGGTGAAGCCAGCGACGGCGACTTTTACGCCATCGACCCGGAATTGATGCAAGCCGTGGCTTGAAGCCTCCATGGCCAGGTGAGTGACGCTACGCGCGGCCATGTCGGCGAGCACGGTGTGAAGCTTCGCCGGGTCCGGTGTGGTCAGGTTGCCCTGGAGTTGCAGACCGGGGCTCATGGCGCCTAGGGTCCCCAGGTAACCGGCCTGGTATCCAAGACGCGACCAGATCTGCTGCGTGAAATGCGCGACCGAGGTCTTGCCGTTGGTGCCGGTGACGGCGGCAATCGTGCCCGGCTGCGCGCCGAAGAAGCGGGCCGCTATCAGCGCAAAACGCTGCCTCGGATTGCTGTCGGTGATCAGGCGCACGCCGGGGGGGTATTCGGCCATTTCGGTCCGCCCTGCCGCCAGATTGGTCCCGGGCGGCGCGAGGACGGCGGTTGCGCCGCGTCGCACAGCTTCGTCGATATACCTGCGACCATCCTGAATTGCTCCAGGCAGGGCGGCAAACAGGTATCCCGGCTGCACGGCGCGTGAATCCGCCGTCAGTCCGGTGATATCCAAATCCTTCAACGCCCGTTGATCCATTCCCCGTTCCTCAAGTAGTTCACTCAGGCGCACCCGGACCCCCGCTGGTGGCGCCAAGGTCCTGCACGCTGCCGTCTTGCACGCTGATATCGTCGATCAGCCCGCTGATAGAGTCCGCGGTTTCACTGGGTTGCGCGCGCGTGATCGCGACTTTGGTGGTTTCTTCGTCCATGACGGCCGGTATGAGCGCGGGAACCGCCACGCTTTCGGCCGAGGCGCTGGCCTTCACCATCGCCGGCGCGCCGTATTCATTTCGCGTCTCGCTCGGGCCGTAGATCTGGATCAATTGCGCAAGCGGCTGAAAATTATCGGCGTGGCCCATGGGAAAGACGCCGAGTAAAGGACCGATCTTCGCGATGATATTCCCGGTGGTCGGCGCGGCGTTCCAGCCGGCGGTGGCGAAGTTGTAGGTTTCCTTGGTGCCGTGCGGTTCATCCAGCAACGTCAGCACGATGAAGCGCGGGGCGTCGATCGGGAAGGCCGCGATAAATGATGTTCGCAAGGACGATTCCGAGTATCCGCCGCGGCGGGTGGTTTTTTCGGCCGACCCGGTCTTGCCGCCGACCAGAAAGCCCTTGGCGTCGGCCTGTTTGCCCGAACCGTAGAGCACGGTCAGGCGCATGAGCGCGCGGATATCCTCGGAGGTCTTTTCGGAAATGACCTGGCGGCCTAGGGCGGCCTGCCCTGGAGCGCGGTGCATGATCGTCGCGGGATAGAGCGTGCCGCCGTTGACCAGCGCGCTGACGGCCGAAGCCATGTGAACCGGAGTTACCGAAATGCCGTGACCGTAGGCTATCGTGATCGTGTTGATGTCGCGCCAAGTGGACGGGAACTGCGGCGTGCCGACTTCGGGCAATTCCAGGTGCAACGGCGTCAGCAGCCCCAACCTGCCCAGGAACGCCTTCTGTGCTTCGGTACCCGCCTCGAGCGCCATCTTTGCCGCGCCGATGTTGGAGGAGTGAATCAAGATCTCCGGCAACGACACCATGCGGTTGAGGCCGTGATAGTCGCTGATGGTGAAACGGCCGATCTTGATGGGAATCGAGGCGTCGTAACGGCTGCCCAGCTGGGCCGAGCCGTTTTCCAACGCCATGGCCGCCGTGAACAGCTTGAAGGTCGAGCCCATTTCATAAAGCCCGAGCGTCGTGCGGTTGAAGCGCGAGTCCTTTGAGGCCGTGCCCATGAATTTTGGGTCGTAGTCGGGCAGGGACACCATGGCGAGGATCTCGCCGTTCCGTGAGTCCATGACGATGGCGCTTCCGCCCTGCGCGCGGTAGCGGGCGATCGACTGGCCGAGGCTTTCGCGGACGGCGTGTTGGACGCGAACGTCCAGCGACAATTGCAAAGGCTCTTGGCGCGCGCTGAGGACCTCATCAAAGGTTTTTTCGATACCGGCGACGCCGTGGTTGTCGGGATCGGTGACGCCGACCACATGCGCGAGCAGTGAACTATGAAGATAGACGCGGCTTTCGGAGTCCTCGAAGGAGATACCCGGAATGCCGAGGCGGTTGACGGCCACTTGCTCGGCCGGCGTCAGGTTTCGGCGCAGGTAGATAAAGCGCTGGCCCGACGATAGGTGTTTCAACACGTCGGCGGTCACAAGGTCGGGCAAAGTCGCGGCGAGTTTTGCCGCGGCGGCCGCGGCGTCGGGGACCTTATGAGTATCGGCGAAAAGATTGACCGTCGGCAGGTTGGTTGCGACGATCACGCCGTTGCGGTCGAGAATGTCGGCCCGGGCCGTCGGCGGCCGGGCAATGCCGGCGGTCTTGGCGGCGAAGGCGGGGCCTTCCGTCAGGACCATCAAATCGATCACTCTGAGGCCGATCAGGACGAAGGCAGCTCCGAACAAGCCGGCGGTGACGATCAGGCGCAGGCGTCCGGTCTCGATGGCGCGAGTGGTCGTGCCTTGAAGGCGCAGTTTCGGCCCGCGGCTCGGTTTGACTTCCTCGCCGGGGTAAAGGAACAAGCGGCGGCGCTGCGTGACCGGGATCATTGCGCGCCCCGCGGTGAGAACTGGCCGCGAACCCGGGCGGAAGGCGTCGCCGCGCCCGCCGACGCCGGCAAAAGGATGTTCTGCAGGCGCGCGAGGATCACTGCGCCAAGGCCCGGGCGCCGGATCTCCGGCTCATGCGCTTGCGCTTCAATGCGCGGGCGAACCGGAAGAGCACCGGCGGGTAGGGTGGACGGTTGTAGGGGCTGGGCGACTTGGTCCTTTGCCGCGGCACGGAAGGGAAGTGCGGAGAGTTCAGCGATGTTTGCCGCGGTTGCCGGGCGAAAGCCCAGATGTTCGCTGCTCAAGCGCCGCAGCCGCTCGGGATCGTTGAGGTAGGTCCATTCCGCCTGAAGGACGCGGATGGCGGCTTGGTCGCGGACGACTTGCTCCTGGCGCGCGACTAGCTCGTTCTCGAGAGCCAGCACCTTATACTTCAGCAGAAACAGCGAGACGCCGACGCCGATGGCCAAGATGCCCCAGAGGAAATATGACGCTCTCATGCCAAGCCTCCGGCACGGGCGGTTAATGATGGTGCCGGCGTGCGTTCGGCGATGCGCAGGCGGGCCGAGCGCGCGCGAGGATTGATCGCGACTTCGCCGTCGCTCGGGCCAATCGGGCGGCGCGAGAGCGGCTTGAACGTGGCGGTGGCGGAGCTTCCGGCGAGGCTAGCGAGCGTATGGCGCGAAGGCCGCAAGGCCGAGCCCGAGCGTGCTTTCAGGAATGTCTTGACGATCCGGTCTTCCAGCGAGTGGAAGGACACGACCGCGAGGATGCCGCCCGGGCGAAGGAGTTTCTCGGCGCCCAAGAGTCCGCGCTCAAGCTCGCCCAACTCGTCGTTCACATAGATACGCAAGGCCTGGAACGTCCGGGTCGCGGGATCGATGCCGTCCTGCGAGCGCCGCACCTCAGCGCGTATCACGTCGGCGAGGCGTAACGTCCGCGAGAACGGACGTTCACGCCGGGCTTCGACAATGGCGCGTGCGACACGCCGCGCGTGGCGTTCCTCGCCGTAGGTGAAGATGATGTCGGAGAGTTCTTTTTCAGAAAGTGTATTGACCACGTCGGCGGCGCTGCGGCCGCTTTTTTCCATGCGCATATCGAGCGGGCCGTCACGCAGGAAAGAAAAGCCGCGAGAGCGATCGTCGATCTGCATGGAACTCACGCCGAGATCGAGCGCCACGCCATCGATGCCGGTAATGCCTCTGGCCGAGAGCAAGGCGGCCATATCACCGAATCGGCCTTGGACGAGGTGGACGCGCCCCGGGAAACGTTCGGCGAGGATTTCGCCGAGCAGCAGCGCCTCGGGATCGCGGTCGATCGACCAGACCACGCAAGGAGCCGCTTCGAGCAGGGCCGCGGTATAGCCGCCGGCACCGAAAGTGCCGTCGAGGTAAACCCCGCAGGCCTTGGGCGCGAGGGCGGCAATGACTTCCGCCAGGAGAACGGGGATATGGTCGGCATTGGACGGCGCGGGCGTGCCGGTGGTGAATGCCGGGCACATCAGGCGTTGCCGTTGGGCTTGAGGGCCGCGGTGACGCGCTGGAGTTTGGCTTTCATCACGGCCGCGAGGGCGCCAGGTTCCCACATCTGAAACCGCCGGCCCTGGCCGATGAACGTGGCTTGGTCCGTAAGGTTGGCCTTGGCGATGAACTCGTCGGGCAGAACGATGCGGCCTTCGCCGTCGAGCGGCAGCTCGCGCAGCTCGGCCATGATCAATTCGGCGACTTCATCGCGGGTCGATGGCCCGAAGGAATCGGCGATCTGCGATTCGAGATTTTCGAAGCGGTCGAAACCCGCGCCCTCAAGGCAGGACTCGAACAACGAGGGATGCAAGGCGACGCTGGTCAGGCCGCGTCCTTGGATGACAGCGCGGAAGGGCGCCGGCACGGAAACGCGGCCTTTGGCATCAACCTTGTTCACGAACGTCCCGAAGAACGCTTTCATCGCAGAGCCACCTTGGAACCCCGTTCCCCTGCGCCGACGCACCGCTCGCTCTGAGATTCCAATGACTTAGGAAAACTCGCGAGACCTGTAGCCCGACCTTTATGGTATTACATGGGATTTTATGGGTGTCAATGGTATTACCCCGTAAGTACTTGGGTTTACAGGCATATGTTCTTTGTTTGTTCTCAATTCAGTCGTGCCGTTGGGGCCGGCCGGCGCGCCTTAGTTGCCGGGCGTCGGGAGCAGACCAGGGCGATGGATTAGCGCGAGGGAAAGGCGGCTTCGGGGTGGTGGGGTGATTTTTTTGGGGCAAGCCGAGCCTGGCCGCGAATTGACCGAGTCAGCTGTCTCACTGTCTCACGGCCTAGGGCGTGAGACAGTGAGACAGCGGTGAGGCAAGCGACACGGCCGGACAATGCCCTCACCCGCTGTCATCCTCGGACTTGTGGAGCCTGTCCTCGGGCGCGCGCTTCGCGCGGCCCGGGGATGGATCCGGGGCAGTCCCGAAGAACGGCCGGCATTTCATTACCCCTGGGTCTCAAGAACAAGTCTGGGGACGACAAATCGGGCGTGAAGCGGCTGTCCCACTGTCCCATGCCCAGGCACCGGGACAGTGGGACACTCCATTCAGGGCCAGCAGCGCAAATTCCTCTTTAACTTAAGCCGCCGGAATTCTACGCCTTGCGGGAGGGCCCCCACGGCTCAGTTATGCTCGCTTCTTAAAGGAAGGAAGAGGAGGGGGCGGCGCATGTCTAAATCAAGCCCCGAATGAGCGCGTTCTTGCCGCGCCTGCAACTGTCCCACTGTCCCGGTGCCTGGGCATGGGACAGTGGGACAGTAGCAGGGTCCTTCACGGCGAATGTGACGCTCCGCGCCGGATGAGAAGGCCTCTAAGTCAATATCTAGCGAATTACCCTACTGACCGCGGGTCGCACTCCAGCTGCCGCCACCCTCGATGCTGCCCTTCATGGTGCTGCCTTCTACCCTGCCGGTGTAGCGCTTCCCGGTAACTACGAAGGCAATCTCCGTACCGTTCATCTTGGCGTTGGCGATCGGCATCGGCTTTCCGGCCATGGTCAGCATACCGTCGAGCGCCTGATAGGTTTGGGTTAGTTTCAACTGACCGCCGCCTGCCATCTGCCAATCGCCGCTGACCTTGGCGGGCACAATCCATTTATAGGCCGTGCACCAACTGGTGCAGTCGCCGCCGGCGTCTATGGTTTCATCCGGCATCCAGTCGCCCATGTTGAACGTATTCGAGACCACGCGCGTATCGGGCTTCATGTTGAGCAAGATTGGACGCAGCCTGATATTCAGCTCCGGCAACAGAAACAAGGTGATGACCGAAGCCTTGGAGAAGTCCGATTGAAAGATGTCGGCGCGCTCGAAGGTCGCCAGGCCGGAGACACCCTCGGTTTCGGCGTTGCTCTTGGCGAGCGTGACCATGTCCGGATTGTACTCGATGCCCAGCGCCCGCGTGCCGCGCTTGGCCGCAGTGATTACGGTGCGCCCATCCCCCGAGCCGAGATCGATCAGATAGTCCTGCTTGGCCAGCTGGGCCATATCCAGCATGCGGTCGACCAGGGCCTGCGGTGTCGGCACCCAGACCACATCCTTCCCGGCTTGCCCGGACTGGGGCGTGAATGGAGCCTTTGCCGCTCCGGCCTTTTCCGCCGCGGGCGCAGCCTGTGCCGAAAGCGAACCAACCGCTGCACTGTTCATCACAAACGCAGCAACGGCGCATAGAAGCGAAAGTTTTCGCAAGGTCATGGGCGCGTCTCCTGAATGGGACAACCGGGCACGGCCGGGATAATAGCGCCTAGTACGCGCGGGCGCGACAGTGCGATTACGCCCGGGGCGGAATAATCGGAGAAATCCGAAGGTAATCGCTAAAGTTAAATCTGGTTCGAAGAAACCGGACAGGTCATAATTACTTAATGTTTCGCGCTGCCATGGGTCGAACAGGTTGGGTTGAACAGGTCCACAGGGTTTCCAGGGGAGGATAACTTGAAATACGCAAAATTGATCAAGCGACTAATCGGCGCCTTTGTCGTGGCAGGGATGATGGCGGGCGTCGGTGCGGCCGGCAGCGCCAACGCGGCGACCGTCCTGATCACCGGCTCGAACCGCGGCCTCGGCTTCGCCTTCGCCAAGTCCTACGCCGAAAAGGGCTGGACGGTCATCGCCACGACGCGCAATCCGGGCGATGACGCGGACCTGGACGCCCTGGCGGCGAAATATAAAAACGTCGCGATCGAGAAGCTCGACGTCACCGACGAGGCGGGCATCACGGCGCTGGCCGCCAAATACAAGGGCAAACCGATCGACTTGCTGATTAACAACGCCGCCATCAACGACGCCGCCGGCAAGGGCGCGGTCCTGGGCGAATTCGACGCAAAGCTTTTCGAGCGCGAGATGCGCACCAACGTCCTCGGCCCTCTGCTTGTGAACCAGGCCTTCCTCGAGAATGTCGTGGCCAGCGATATGAAGAAGATCGTCGCCATCACCAGCCCCTCGGCGGTGCTCGGCCGCCCGATGAATAAAGAGACGCGCCGCGCCCATACTTATTTCTACCGCCCTTCCAAGTCGGCGTTGAACATGGCCATGAAGATTCTAGCCGCTGAGGTGCGCGAGCGCGGCGTGATCGTCGGTATCATCCACCCCGGCGGCGTCGACACCGAAATGCTGCGCTCGGTCTACGGCGGTAAGCCGACCCCCGGCGCGCAGACGGCGGACCAGAGCGCTGCCGGCATCGTCAAGGTCATCGAGGGTCTCACCCAGGCCAACAGCGATCAGGTCACGGGCTTTGACGGAAAACCCATCCCCTGGTGAGTTGAGACTTCCGAAACGACCACCGCGGCGCGACGTCTCGCGGTCCGGCCGTGCCCGGCAATTAAGTATCATGTCACCGGAATTTCGGAACTTCGTGCCAACTGTAACGGAAGCGTGAACTCGTGGACCATACGGATTGCGGTTCGAAAACAACGCTAGCACAACGCCTAACCTTACCCGTTCCTGTATTTCCGCCGCTTGGTGGGAGCATTGGGCCAACAGATAAATGGGTCTATAGCGCAGCCTGGCGGGCCACGAAAAATACATGCGGATAGGGCGTCCAATGTCGGAGATGGTGCAACTCCGTGATGAACCCTGCCTGATTCAGCAGCGCATTGTTTTCCTGACAGGAAAGAAAGTGTAGGCCGCCATGGCCAAGCGTTAGGTCGGCCCCGGTCATGAACTTTTCCTGAGCGTATGTCACGGCACACTTCCATGACGGGTGCGTGTCGGAGGCCTTAACGATCAGCGTGCCTTCGGACGCGAGAAGGTTCCGGCATCTGCGTAGAAGCGCAAGTTTATGTTCGTAGGGTAATAGGTACAATACGTCGATCAGAAGTATTACGCCGAATTTCTCGTCATGGACATCCTCCGTGGAACTGTGGCGAAACTCGGCATTGGGAACCGTTCTTCCAGCGCGGGCAGCAATTTCAAGTTTGGCCGAGGATGGATCGATCCCAAGTATTCTTCGCTCGGCCTGTGCACACGCAAGAGCGAGAGAGAATAATCCGTGCCCGCAACCTATATCCAAGACGCTCCCGGAGCCTGGGATTTTCTCAGCGATGGATTGCGCTGGAGTCAGGCTCCGACGCAACTGGACGAAAAGACGCGTACCAAATGGTTCGTCGCTGTATAATTTGAGTGCCGCCGAGAAATCATGATTTAGGGATTTTCCTGCCAAATCTTCTCCTCGGGCGGGCTGAACCGCCACTGTGCCCTTCGCTTATTCGGTTTCCTTTTTCGGGTCCAAATAGATCCCGTCGCGGCGCAGAACGCCGTAGAGATACTCGGCATGGGCGAGGTCGTCGAATACCAGCCGCGTCATCTCCGGCGTCCGCTCGCCGGCGATGAAGCGGTGAATGGTGTCCGAGATGTATTTCGACCCAGCGATTGCCGCCTGGCCCGCGAAGAACTGTTGGACCACGAGAATCATAACCGCCGTAACAATTGCCATCTGGACGTTTCTTCGCGCGCCCGCCGCCTGCCAAAATCGCTGCACCAGAGGCAACGCCAGAAAAAGCAGCCCGGCATGAAGGGGCGCCAGATACACCGAATACCGTACGGGCACCGCCACATAGGGCAGATCATCCACACGGCCGACGGCGGCCAGTACCCCAGTGGTCAGCGAAAACATGATCAGACCGAGGCTGATCAAGTCGAGACGGCTGATGTGAAACTTGTCGAAAGTGCGCATGACCACCAGCGCGATTCCGGTTGCGGACAGTGCGGCGCCGATGACCCGCCCGACATCCGCCAGCGCCGCAGCGCGGGTCCAGGGCAGTCCCATATATGTGATGAAATAGTCGCCTACTTTCAGCAAATGCGCGGCGGTGTAGTAACCGCTGTCCAAATCAACAGCGTGCGAGGCGGATTGGGGAACCGTCAAGCCATTCGCATAAGTCCAGCAGAACAAGACGCCAAAGCCGAAGACGATCAGCAGCCACCGCAATCCGGTGCGCATGCGCCAGGACATCCAGATAAGTATCGGCCAGACAATCAGTCCCACCAGGCTGCCAAACGCAGCGCATACCGCCGCCAGCAGCGCCGCCACGCGCTTCCATCCATGCGATCGGATGTCGGCGCCCGAGCCCGCAAGCAGCACGATCGAAGCAACGGAAAAGAAAAGCGTGTGAGGGTAAACACCTTCGATCGGGATACTGCAATCCACGACGTTGGCGGTAGTCAGAAACAACATCGTGACGAGCAGTCCGGCCGTTATCATCAAATCCCTCGGCAATCCTGCGAATGCGATCTCGCGCCACAGCATCAACGGGATTGCAATTAGGCACGCGGTGTTGAACACGATGAAGGGGTAAATGGCGCCGCTGAACAGCCATATATCGGCGGCGGTCAAAAGCCTTGTCCAGATCGGCCGGTGCCACGCGTGCGGCGTCCATAAAAAGCGCAGCCAGTCGCCGTGTTCCCGCAAATCAAAATAGCGAGTGATAAAGACGATCATGTCCGCAAAGGGTTCGCGGACGATTGTCGATTCCAGGAAATAGAAAAATAGCGAGAAATAGATGAGGGAAATGCAGCCAATAACGAGAAGAAATAACCGATCAAGACTTATGTTGTTATTCATCCTGACCTGAACCCCATTCTTACCCAACGCCGCAGATGCTGAGGCCAAAATGGCACCGGCCCAATAGGCTCGCGGGGATACAGGGAGACCGGTCATGAACGTGGTTCAAATGGAAATCGCGAACCCCGTCGTTGCGACCGGGGATGTCCCGTACTTTGTTGAAATTTGCTCGACGGCATCACTGGTTGAGCAGGCTACACGGCCTTGGCCTGATGCGCCAGCAGGGCCGCCCGCAGGAGCGGCAGTTGCTTGTGGGCCTTGAGCCGCCGGAAGCCTTTGGCGGCCTCCAGCATGGCGGCGCCGGTCCAGCGGAGCGCCATGTTGGCATCGCGCCAGCGTTTGACGTTGCGGCAGACCTGCCGGATGGTGCCGTTCATGTTTTCGATGATGTTGGTGCAGGCGAGCGAGCGGCGCAGCCCGGCAGGAAGGTCGAGGCGGGTGACGGTCAGGATTTCGTCGATGCCTTCCAGGATGCTGCTGGAGACGCCGGGAGCCTCCTGCTCCAGGCGGCGGGCGAGGTTGCGGATCAACCTTTCCGCCTTCGCCGCGTCGTCCAGTTCCCACGCCTGACGCAGCACCTTGCGGACCGAGGCATGCAGAGGCTTGGGCAGGCGCGCGACGATGTTGCGGGCTATGAAAGAAAACGCGTGGCAAGGTTTTTGGAATGGCGCGGTCCCTCCCTATGGTTACCGCAATTATGCGGCGGAGAAACGGGGTGAGAAGAGCAAGAAGCGGCTAGAAACTGACCCCAAAGAAGCGGAAATTGTGCGGTAGATGTTCCGCCTTTACGTGAACGGCGATGGCACCATCGCACCTAAAGGTGTGAAGGCAATCGCCACTCACCTAAACGCAAAAGGCTATCGGCAACGGCAAGGACGCTTATTCAATAATAAGTTCGTGCAGGAAGCGTTGCGCGAGACGGCATACATCGGCACTTACTATTTTAATCGGTTTGACAGCAAAACGCGGCAACGCAAACCCGAGAGCGAACGGGTGCCCATGCCCTGCCCGGGCATAGTAGATCAAGCAATCTTCGACGCTGCGCAGGGCTTGCTGGAGCGACGAAATATTAGAAAGACGGCAGGGCGCAGCGTGAACAATCCAATCCTTTTGAGCGGCATGGTGAAATGCGCTCATTGCCGTGGAATCATGAGCCTTCGGACGGGCAAAAGCGGCAAGTGCCGGTATTACGCCTGCCTGAAACAAGCCAAGGAAGGTAAAACGGGCTGCAAGGGATGCAGTGTCCCTATGCCAGCATTGGATAACGCGGGTACCGATGCCCTGTGCACTCAAGTATTGAGCCCGGAACGGATGAGCGCTCTTTTTCTCGAAGTCCAGACTAGCATCGAAAAGAACAATGATACTTCCGCGCAGGACCGCGCCGGATTGACCCGCAAGCTCCAGGAAGCGGACGCCAAACTATCCCGCCTCTACGATGCCCTTAAACAAGGGACGGTCGAGCAGGACGACTTTTTCAGGCGCCGGGTCGGCGCTGCGAAGGCCGAGCGAGACGAGATTATAAGGCTACAGGCGCAGGCCGAGCGCCGCGCTGCCATGCCCACCGCCGTTATCACGCTGAGGAAGCTAGAGGCCTTCTCCAGGGGCATGGAAGACATACTGCGAATCGGGGATATCCAATTCCGCAAGGCGTAATTGCGCTTCCTGGTCGGTAGCGTTGAGATTATGGACGGCGAAATACGGCTTACAGGTTCGAAAACCGCGCTACTTGCCGCTGCAAGAGTAGGCTTGCCGGATCAAGCTGGCGGAGTGCCCACTTTGGTCCAGGAATGGCGTGCCCACGGGTATTCGAACCCGCGTTACGTCTGTGGGCGGGCGGCATCTGGGCAGCCGTCGGGTCACGGCGAAGGCGACCCAAAAAAAATTGCGCCAGATGGCCTATAAGCCGGGTTCTGTCCCTGGGCCCCGGATTTGCATCCTAAGCCCAATGGATGGCCATTCCTCTGGGATGCGCATCGCTGCGCACCTCGACGCGACCGACCCGGACGACGGTGCGGAAACCCACCTTTCGGCGTAGCAAAAGCTACCCGAACGGCCGTCCCTATTTGGTCTTGCTCCAGGTGGGGTTTACCCTGCCGCCGCTGTTACCAGCCGCGCGGTGCGCTCTTACCGCACCATTTCACCCTTACCGGCACCACCGTTTTACCGGTGGGTCGGCGGTTTGTTTTCTGTGGCACTTTCCCTGGGGTCGCCCCCGCCGGACGTTATCCGGCACCTTGCTTCCGTGGAGCCCGGACTTTCCTCCCTTTGCCTAAACAAAGAGCAGCCATCCAGCCATCTGGCGCGGTCGCACAATGAGCGGAGGCGCTGGCGCCGTCAAGTATTTGCCCGGGCCGAAGCAAAGCGCACGGCCACCGCTGCGATGCGCGCCGCCGTCGCGCTATCAAGCAGCCCGTCGACCCGGTCCTGCCGATAGCGCGATTGAAAGGCCGCGATGACGTCGGTCACGGCGGACTCGGGGCGCAGGATGTCGCTGCCGAGTTCGGGCGTCATCGGCACCGCGTAGCCGATTTCCGAGAGCCTTCGCAAAGCCCGGTTCATGTCCGGATGACCGGTAACCGTCACGGTGTCCTCGGGCCAAAGGCCGATGCCGTGACTGGCTAGCTCCGGCCAGGGAAACAACTCGCCCGGATCGGTCTTACGTCCGGGAGCCACGTCGGAGTGGCCGAGCACATCGCCGGCGGCGATGCCGTGACGGGTCATGATGCCGCGCGCGAGCGTGATGAAGGCCTCGATCTGGAGAGCGGGAAACGGACGATAACCGTAGTCGTGGCCGGGATTGACGATCTCCACACCGACCGACGTGCTGTTGATGTCATGAACTCCGCGCCAGAACGATGCGCCGGCGTGCCAGGCGCGCTTATCTTCGGCCACGAGGCGGTAAACCGCGCCAACTTCGTCGACGACATAGTGCGCGCTAACTTCGGCCTTGGCATCGCACAAGCGATCGAGGGCCTCTTGGCAGGATTTCATGCCGGTGTAGTGCGCGACCAAGTGGCGTACACCCGCGCTGCCGTCAATGACCTGCCGAAGCCCAAAATTCGGCGAAGGAAGCTCTCTGATTGCAAGCGCCATCGATCGACAACAAATCCGGGACTAAATATTTGGATCTAGTGGTCCGACTCTGACAGACCCGTCGTCGTCTGTCAGCCCGCACCACTAGTTGATCATATACCGGCGAACGCGCCGACGCCCCGGCTTTTGAAGCGGTGGTTCCGATCATTCCCGACGCCCGGTAGCGGCGCCAGTCCTTCAGTCGGGCGACACAGTAAATCGGCCGGAATTTGTGCGATTGTGCGACTTATGGTATCAGCAGGTCCCGGAGATCAGCGGTTTCCGGGCGTGATTTGACGGCCTCCGTCAATGGCTTAACCTGCGAGAAATGGCGCTGCTTGCTCGAGTGTTTTGTTGTCGCATCGTTTTCGCCGAAAACCGGTTCCCACTTTTCGGTACGATGCTCTGGTATAAACGCGAGCCCGAGGGGGGGCCTTCATGACCACGTATTCCGTTCCTTTGCGCGAAATGCGCTTTGTGCTGCACGACGTTTTTGGCGCCGCGGACAAATTGACGGCACTGCCCGGTTTCGCCGACGCCACCGCCGACGTCATGGATGCGGTCCTTGATGAGTGCGCCAAGTTGTGCGAAGGCGTGCTTTTCCCGATCAACCAGGGGGGCGACCAGGAAGGTTGCACCTTTAAAGACGGCAAGGTCACGACCCCCAAGGGTTTCAAGGAGGCCTACAAACAATATGCCGAGGGTGGCTGGTGCGGTCTAACCGCCGATCCGGCATTCGGCGGTCAGGGTTTGCCCGAAACCATCGACTACCTGGTGGGCGAGATGGTCGGCTCTGCCAACCTTTCGCTCGGCCTCTATCCCAGCTTGACGCAGGGTACGATTCTCGCGCTCACGGCGCTGGGCACGCCCGAGCAGAAGAAAGTCTACCTGCCCAAGCTGGTCAGCGGCGCCTGGCAGGGCACCATGTGCCTTACCGAATCCCACTCCGGCTCGGATCTGGGGCTTTTGCGCGCGAAGGCCGTACCCAACAGCGACGGCAGCTACAGCGTCACCGGCACCAAGATTTTCATATCCGCCGGCGAGCACGACATGACCGAGAATCATGTTCACCTGGTTCTCGCGCGCCTGCCCGATGCGCCCGAAGGCAGCCGGGGCATTTCGATGTTCGTCGTTCCGAAATTTCTGCCCAATGCCGACGGCTCGCCGGGCAAGCTCAATGCCGCCGCCGCCGGATCGATCGAACATAAAATGGGCATGAAGGGTTCGGTCACCTGCGTCATGAACTTCGACGGCGCCAAGGGCTGGTTGGTGGGTCAGCCGCACAAAGGCTTGGCGGGTATGTTCGTGATGATGAACAAGGAGCGCCTGTTCGTCGGCAGTCAGGGCATCAGCATCGGCGAAGTCGCTTATCAAAGCGCGGCCGCCTACGCCAAGGATCGTCTGCAGGGACGGGCGGCGGCGGCCCCGGCGCGTCCCGACCAGCCTGCCGACCCGATCATCGTTCATCCCGATATTCGCAACCGCCTGCTGGCTTCGCGCGCGATTGTCGAAGCCTTACGCGCGCTCGCGGTATGGACACACATCCACGTGGATATTTCCCACAAACATCCCGACGCCAAGGTCCGCCAGCACGCCGACGACCTGGTTGGCTTGATGACGCCGATCGTCAAGGCCAGCGGTGCGGACTACGGCTCGGAAATTTCTAACGCTTGCCTGCAAGTTCTGGGCGGCCACGGCTATATCCGCGAACACGGCATAGAGCAGCTGGTGCGTGATGTTCGCATCACGCAAATTTACGAAGGCACGAACACCATTCAGGCGCTCGACCTCGTCGGACGTAAACTCGGCATCGACGGCGGACGGCTGTTCACCGGCTGGCTGAAGGAAGTCGACGATACCCTGAAGCGCGTGTCCGGCCGCAATGACATGGCCGAGTTCGCCGCGCCCTTGGAGGATGCGCTGGAACGTCTAAAGGCGGCGACCGCCTGGCTGCTTGAAGAATCGAAGCACGACCTCAATGCGCGCGCTGCCGCCGCCAATGACTACTTGCGCATGTTCGGGTTGACGACGTTCGCCTGGATGTGGGTGTTGATGATCGAAGCGGCCTTGGCCAAGAAGGGCGGCGACACCGAGTTCACATCCACCAAGCTGCATGTTGGCCGCTATTTCATGCAACGTCTGCTGCCGCAGGTCGGAGGGTTGGACGCGGTGATGCGCGCCGGCAGCAAATCGCTGATGGCCCTCGCGGAAGGCGCGTTCTGATCCCGCTGCGCTCACCGGTTTTCGTCAAGGCGCACCTCGCCGCGGCCGGAGTATTGATCACTCTTGGCGGGCTTTTGGTTGCGCCGAGCCTCATAGACTGGACGCCCTACCGCGCGGCCTTTGCCGAACGCCTCAGCACCTCGACGGGCCGCGAAGTGTCGATCGACGGCGACGTGGACTTCGTTCTGTTGCCGCGCCCGGCGTTCAACGCCGACGAAGTGCGCATCAGCGGGGCGGTCGCCGAGGATTTTGTCGCCATCGGACGCCTCAGCGCGCGCCTGGCCGTTTTTCCCCTACTCAAGGGCGAGTTCACGTTCCGCGAACTTGTCCTCATGCGCCCCGAAGCCCGGCTCACGCGCGATCTGGAAGGCCGGATCGACTTCTTGCCCGACTTCCTGCCACTTCAGGGTTCCGCGGCACCGCCGGCGCCTTCGCCTTCGGCAGCCACACCGTTCGATTGGGATGTGGAACGCGTGGTGATCGAAGGTGGGATGACGAGCCTTCGCGACAGCGCCGATGGCGCGACATTCAGGGTGCGGGGCGTCGACATGGCCGTGGGGGCACCGCGCGAGCGCGACTCAGTGAAAGGCGGCGCGGCGCCGGTTACGATTGCCGGAAAATTTGTTGTCGGCGATGTTCCGATGACGCTCAACGCCGTTGTCGGCCGCGCAGGTGGCGGGGTCAACACGCTGTTGGTTACTTTGGGACTTGCCGAGGCCGATGCCGCCGTCAAATTCTCCGGAACCGTAGCGCCATATCGTGACTGGGAAGTGCGGGGCGATCTCAATATGGCGAGCGCAACCGCGGCGGCTTTGATGACGTCCTTGGGTCTGGTCGATCCGGCTTCGTCCATCCCGCAGGCCCTGCAAGGCACATTTTCCCTCGACGCTAAGATCCGAGGAAACCGTGCTGCGCTTTCCGCCGATCCGTTGGTCGCCGATGTCGGCGGCACAACGGCGAGGGGCACGTTGAATTGGCGCGCGGCGGATGGAAATCCGGATGCATCGCCGATGATCGATCTAAACATCGAGGTCGGCACGGTACAAGTGGAGGCTTGGCGGTTTTCTGAAGCGAACACGGGCATTCCTAATTCACTTGGTCCGCGAAATAATCTTGGTCTGGTCAGGACCGCCCACGCACAGGCGAGCGCCGCGTCGCCAATGAATATTGGCCTATCGACGGCCTTCAGAGAAATGAAGGCGAAGATCGGCGTCCGCATTCCCGTGCTGTCCTATCGCGGTCAGACGCTGCGCGGCGGCGCGCTCGCGGCCTCGATGTCCGACGGCGTGCTTACGGTCTCTGATGCTTCGGTTGAACTTCCCGCCGCAACCTACGTAAAGGCTGCCGGTCTGGTCCGGCTGGAGCAGGCGCCGGCATTCGAAGGCGTTTTGGATATGCAGACCGGAGATCTGCGCGGGATGCTGGCTTGGCTCGGCTTCAATATTGACCCTTCGCGGCAGTTGCCCGGCCGGCTCAGCAATGCCACCCTCCGCGCGGGGCTGCAAGGCACCCCGGCTCGCTTCGCGCTCGGAGAAATTTCGGCGACCATCGACACCAGCGCGATCACCGGCAGCATTGCTTGGACGAAGGTGCAAGGCACGGATTCGACAGGGCCCGGCCTTACGCCGGCTGGCGCCGAGCGGCCAGCCTTGGCGCTCGACTTGGCGGTGAATGCGCTCAATTTCGACATCTATGCGCCGCTGTTCAATGAGCCGGCTCCGAACACAGCCGTTGACTCCGCCGGCAACGCGCCGAAAAAGCCCGCGGCCTACGGCGTTTCGCCGAACTTCACGGCGTTCTCCGCTTTGGCCGATTTTGATGCCGAGATACGCCTGCAAATTGATGCCGTTACCGCCGGCGGCATCGCCAACGGTAAAGTCGGGCTCGATCTCGCGCTCAAGGACGCGACACTTACAGTGCGGACCGCATCCTTTGAAAATGTTGGCGGAGCAACGGCATGGTTCAGCGGCGGCATTGGCGGCTTCGGTGTGAGCCCCCGCTTCGACGATTTCCAGTTCGATCTCTCGACCACCGATTTGGCCCGCGTTGGTCGCGCCTTCGGATTTGAGGTGCCAACGCCGCTCCGGTCGTTGACGCCGATTTCGCTCACGGGGGTCGTCAAAGGCGGCCTCGCCCAGGCCGACCTGGCCGCGACCCTCAAGGCCGCCAGCCTTTCGATTCGCGCCGACGGCCAGGTCTTGACGCTGGACCATCAGCCTCACCTGACGATCAAGCTGGAAGCCTCACAACCCAGTTACGCCACTCTCCTAAAAGCCGCCGGCGCGCCGTGGCCGCTCAACCTGCCCGATCCTGGCGCGGTCAAATTCACGGCCCAGGTGTCTCACCAGAGATCGGAAACGAAAATCGAATCCATTGAATTTCACGTCGGTGACAACGCCGTTACCGGATCATTGAGCATCGCGCGCGGGCAAGGCCTCCCGGAGGTCACGGGATCATTGCGCGGCGTCGCCGTCGCCGTCGACAAGCTCTGGCCGCGCCAGATCGGCACACGCCCCGCCATGGCCCTTCCGGGGCAACGCGGTGCACGAAGTTCTGCGATCGCCACGGCCTGGTCCAATTCGTCCCTCGACTGGCGATTTCTGAGCGGATGGCGCGGGAATATCGAACTCTCGGGCCCATCTCTCAGTTTGCGTGGGATTCAAGTGCGGGATTTTTCCTGCCGAGTTGTCGTTGCCGACGATGCCGCCGAGGTCGTCGAATGGACCGGCCAGGTCTTCGGCGCGCCGGGGCAAATTTATTTACGCGCCGCGGCATTGCCGGTGCCGTCGATTCAGGGAGAATTGGCATTCCTAGGTGGCGATTTGAGCGCTGTCGCGGCATCGGTGAATGGCGGCTCTGGGGGCGAGACCGGCGGCCTAAAGCCCGGGGGCAAAGCCGATTTCGCGGGAAGTTTCCGCACGACGGGAGCGAGTCCTGCGGCCTTGGTGGCCGGCCTCGCCGGCTCCGGTACCGTCAAGATCATCACCGCCGACGCCGGCAGCGGAGCCCTCTCCGGGCTCCTTGGCGCGGTCGCTGCCGCCCACCAAGTCGAGGGACTGGCATCCGGTTCGCAAGGCGCGGGAGTGGTGACGCTCGAATCGCGGGTTTCCGCGACGGCCGGGCGGATCAAGATCGAGGACGCGACCGTGGCCTCGAAATCCTATGGCGGCGTCTTCACGGGTATGATCGATCTGGCGGGCTGGCAGGTAGACCTTGCCGGCAAACTCAGGTTGGAATCGCGGGCTCCGGGAGAGGCTGCACGCCCCGGGACCGTTGCCATCACGATCAAAGGCGCGCTTGATTTGCCGAACATCATGCTGCTGCCGACGTCGCCTTAACCTCTGACCTGCTTTTGCAGCTCGCGCAGCACATAGACGCGGATGGCGCTGGAAAGGTTGCCGTTTCGCGCGCCGTCGACGTTTGCAATCAGCGTGTTGATCGAGGTTTTTCTGCGCATGGCGATGTCGCGTAACGCGTCCCAAAAAGGCGCCTCGATCGACACGCTGGTGCGGTGACCGGCGATGTCCACCGAGCGCTTCTTGACCAGATCAGTCATATCGCCTCAATCATGAGGCTTGGTCATTTCGGCAGGTTTGATCCAGGCTTCGAATTCCGCCGCCGTGACGTGGCCCGATTTCAATGCCGCCAGCTTCAACGTCAACCCTTCGGCGTGGGCGGACTTGGCGATCTGAGCGGATTTGTCATAGCCGATATGCGGCGCCAGCGCCGTCACCAGCATCAGTGAATTCTCTACATGGCAGGCGATGGCAGCTTTGTCGGGTTTCAAGCCGCTCACGCAATGGGTGACAAAGCTGATGATGGCGTCGCTGAGGAGCCGGATCGACTGCAGGATGTTGTAGGCGATCACCGGTTTGAAGACGTTGAGTTCCAAATGACCATGGGATCCGGCGACCGAGATCGTCACGTGATTGCCCATGACCTGAGCGCAAACCATGGTCAAGGCTTCGGCCTGGGTCGGGTTGACCTTTCCAGGCATGATCGAGGAGCCGGGCTCGTTAGCGGGCAGGATCAATTCGCCAAGGCCCGAGCGCGGGCCGGACGCCAGTAGGCGGATGTCATTGGCGATTTTCATCAGCGATACGGCGATGGTGTTCAAAGCGCCGGAGACTTCGACCATGGTGTCGTGCGTCGCCAGGGATTCGAAAAAGTTCACCGATGGCCAAAACGCGATCTCGGTCTGTTTGCGCAGCTCGATGCAGAACTTATCGGCGAATCCCTTCTTGGAATTGAGGCCGGTGCCGACGGCCGTACCACCCTGGGCTAGGCGCGTGAGGCGGGGCATGGTGGCCTTCAGGCGCTCGACGCCGTAGCCCGCCTGGGCGGCATAGCCCGAGAATTCCTGGCCGAGCGTCAGCGGTGTCGCGTCCTGCAAGTGAGTCCGACCGATCTTGACGATCTCCGCGAAGGCTTCGGCCTTGTTGTCGAGGCTGCCATGAAGTCTTTCCAATGCCGGCATCAGTCGCAAGGTTATTTCCTGGGCAACGGCAATGTGCATGACCGCCGGGAAACTGTCGTTGGACGACTGGCCGAGGTTGACGTGGTCGTTGGGATGGACCGGGCTCTTGCCGCCTTTCTTGCCGGTGAGTATCTCGTTGGCGCGCCCGGCGATGACTTCGTTGGCGTTCATGTTGGTCTGAGTGCCAGAGCCGGTCTGCCAGACCACCAGCGGAAACTCGTCGTCGAGCTTGCCGTCGGCGACTTCCTGGGCGGCCTGGGCAATGACGTCGGCGATGTCCGCCGGCAGCTCACCGAGTATCTTATTAGCCAGCGCCGCCGCTCTTTTTTGCGTGCCGAAGGCGCGGACGAGGGCGATGGGCATGCGCTCGCCGCCGATCTTGAAATTCTCCAGGCTGCGCTGGGTCTGCGCGCCCCAGTAGCGGTCGGCCGGAACCTCAACGGCGCCCATGGTGTCGGTTTCGCTGCGGGTGGACATGATCGCCTCGCTTTCAACCTAAAACTGAAAGGAATCTGGCTATGGCGTCAAGGGCGGCTGTCAGATTTTGGTCATAGGTAAGGCCTGAGGCCCTTCGCGGCCTAAGGTCGTGGTCACCGTCTTCCGCCCAGTGGACACGGATGGCGGGCGAAAGTGCGAGGGGCGAAACGGCCGCGCGGTCGCCCATGGGATCGCGTGTGCCCTGACATATAAGTGTAGGAGTCGTGAGTGTCTTGAGGTGTTCCGTGCGCGGCTTCTCCTTGCGTCCGGCACCGTAGAACGGATAGCCGAGGCAGAGCAGGCCGCGAACTTTGGTTTCATCGGCGATCAGACTGGCCATGCGCCCGCCCATGGACTTGCCGCCGATGACAAGACGGCCTGCGCCGATGTCCGAGATCACGGCCCGCCACGTTTCCAAAAGGACCGGCTGACGGTCCGGCGGTCTACGTTTGCCGGTTTCGCGGCGCGTGGCCATATAGGGAAATTCGAAGCGGACGATGCGGTAGCCTTGCGCGGCCAGTCCTTCCGCAAAAAAGTTCATGAACTTTATGTCCATCGACGCACCCGCGCCGTGGGCGAGGGCGATGGTCAACGCGGCGGCGTTGGGGCCGTTCCGTAGAAGCGCAGGCACGCCAGTTCGTCTCCTTCGACGTCATTCGCGCGTAAACGGGAATCCACCGAATAGCAGAGCGCGTTGGGAAATGGGTCCCCGCTTTCGCGGGGACGACAATCGTAGGCGCGAGGACGATAATGGGGGCTTGGCCGGGGGAGATCGTGCCATTGACCTAATTCATAAAATGTATATCATATTAATATACATTTTAGGTATGACCATGCCAATTCAAATTATGATTTCGAAATGGGGCAATAGCTTAGGCCTTCGTGTACCGAAGGACATCGCGGCGCGCGTCGGTCTGACGGAAGGCGCGCGGGTAGATATCGAAACTTCCGCCGACGGCCGGATCATCGTCACCCGGTCCCGGCGGCGGTTCACACTTGACGAGCTGCTGGCGGAGATGACGCCCGAGCGCGAGCCTGGCTTGGAAGATGACGACCCGCGCGGCGAGGAACTGATCTGATGGCATTGCCCGATCGCGGCAGCTTAGTCTGGATGCTTTTTTCACCTCAAGCCGGCTCCGAGCAGGCTGGACGTCGTCCCGGCATTGTGTTGACGACCGCCGCCTATCACCAGCGCTCGCGCCTCGCCATAGTTTGTCCGATCACAAGTCGCGAGCGTGGATGGCCGATGGAGGTCAAACTGCCGCCGGGGTTGCCGATCAGCGGCGTCGTTCTAGTGGATCAGGTCAAGAGCATCGACCGCGACCTACGGCACATGGAGATCGTCGGTGTCGCCCCGCGCGAGGTGCTCGACGATATCGATGCTCGGCTGGCACCGCTGCTGAGTTTGTAAAGCGCAGCGGACTCAGAGCTGCGAGAAGAAATCATTCCCCTTGTCGTCGACGACGATGAACGCCGGAAAGTCCTCGACCTCGATTTTCCACACGGCTTCCATACCCAGCTCGCCGTATTCCAGCACTTCCACCTTCTTGATCGAGTTTTCCGCGAGCAGGGCGGCGGCACCGCCGATGGAGCCCAAGTAGAAGCCGCCGTGTTTCTTGCAGGCCTCGGTCACGACCTTCGAGCGGTTGCCTTTTGCCAGCATCACCATGGAGCCGCCATGGGACTGAAACTCGTCGACGTAGGAATCCATGCGCCCGGCCGTGGTTGGGCCGAAGGCGCCCGAGGCATAGCCCTTGGGAGTCTTGGCCGGCCCAGCGTAATAGATCGGATGCTGCTTGATGTAATCAGGAAGGCCCTCGCCACGGTCGACACGCTCTTTCAGCTTGGCGTGAGCGATGTCGCGCGCGACCACCATGGGGCCGGTCAATGAGACGCGGGTCTTGGTGGGGTAGCGGCTGAGGATCTTGCGGATCTCGCTCATGGGCTGGTTGAGGTCGATCTTAATGACGTCGCCGGAAAGTTTTTCACTCTTGATATCGGGCATGAACTGAACCGGGTTGGTCTCCAACTGTTCAACGTAAATGCCGTCGCGGCTGATTTTGCCCAGGATCTGACGGTCGGCGGAGCAGGACACGCCGATGCCGACCGGCACCGACGCGCCGTGGCGGGGCAGGCGGATCACGCGCACGTCGTGGCAAAAGTACTTGCCGCCGAATTGCGCGCCGATGCCGATCTTGCGCGTCATCTCGAGGATTTCCTGCTCCATGGCCAGATCGCGGAAGGCCTGGCCGTGTACACCGCCCGTCGTGGGCAGGCCGTCGAGATAGCGCGCCGAGGCGAGTTTCACGGTCTTCAAGGTCATCTCGGCCGAGGTGCCACCGATCACGATTGCAAGATGATAGGGCGGGCAGGCCGAAGTGCCGATGTTCTTGACTTCAACTTCCAGAAACTTTTTCAGGCCCGCCGGATTGAGCAGGGCTTTGGTTCTTTGGAAGAGGTAAGTCTTATTGGCCGAGCCGCCGCCCTTGGCCATGAACATGAATTTGTAGGTATCGCCCGGCACGGCAAACAGGTCGATTTGCGCCGGGAGGTTGTTGCCGGTGTTCTTTTCCTCGAACAGCGACGTTGGCGACATCTGCGAATAGCGCAGATTGAGCGTGGTATAGGCCTCACACACGCCCTCGGTGATCGCTTGGGCGTCGCTACCGTCCACCCAGATCTGCTGGCCCTTCTTGCCCATGACGATGGCCGTGCCGGTGTCCTGGCACATGGGCAGCACAAAGCCGGCCGAGATGTTGGCGTTTTTCATCAATTCCAAGGCGACGAAGCGGTCGTTGGGCGAAGCCTCGGGATCGTCGAGGATGGCCCGCAGCTGCTTCAGATGCCCGGGCCTTAAGAGATGCGAAAGATCGCGAAAGGCCTCGGCGGTCAGCCGGGTAATGGCCGACGGTGCAACCGTGATGATCTCCTGGCCGCGAAACTTCTCCACCGCCACGCCGTCCGTGGAAATCTTACGGTAGGGTGTATCGTCGCGGCCCAGAGGGAAGATTTCGGCGAAGGCTGCATCCAACATGAGCGGCATCCGTGTTTGGGAGGTGCTTGCGGGTGGGGGCGGGATCGCGGCGGCTAAACGGCGGCGCGTTTACTTCTTTCGAAAGGCATCCAGCGTCACAACCTTGCTTGCTGCGTCTTCCTCGGTTTCGGCACTTACAGCCGCGAGCGAGGCGCCCGTGCTCGGCGACGGCGTGGCCATGCGGCCGCGTTTCAGGCGTTGGGAAACCTTTGCCGAGTCCACCGGCAGCATCTCGTCCATGGGTGGATCGCCGGCGTCGTCGTTTTCGGCATCCGCATCCTCGTCGGCGCCCGAGCGTTCCTCGAATTCGACATGAAATTGCAGGCCGAACTTGGCGTGGGGATCGGCGAAGGCGGTTACGGCGGCGAACGGAATCACCAGTCGCTGGTTGACGCCATTAAAACTGAGGGCAATTTCAAAATACTCCTCGTGCACGGCAAGGTCCCAGAATTGGTGCTGGAGGACAATGGTCATTTCACTGGGGTGCAGGGCCCTAATACTGGCGGCGATTTGCACGCCAGGCGCGGTCGTATCGAAGGTGATGTAAAAGTGGTGGGCGCCCGGCAATCCTTGCGCCGCGGTGATCTTGAGCGCTTGATGCAAGACGCCGCGCAGCGCGTCTTCGACCATGCGCTCATAGCTGAGTGACGTGATATCCATTGTTTCCGAAAAGTCTTTGCGCCGCGTCATGCGGCGTCACTTAAGCGAAGTACGGTTGCTGATGTATGCATTCTCCCCGGGACGGGCGTCCGGTTCAATCGAATTTAGGTCGGTTACCGCCGGTGACTTATGACGATCTGAGGAGAAAGTGGGGGGGCTTCTGTTGCCCGGTGCCCCCCCGAACCGCGCTTTGGACGTATATTACCTAGCGGCCGTTAGGCAGCGAGGCGAACGTCCTCAACGAGTGCAACGTTGTCGTTGGCACTTTTAGATATGACCCGATAACGGTGGAATCATGCCGGGAACAGCTACTGTCTTTACTGCGCACGTCGAGCCTAATTCGCCCCCATAAGGTCCCGGTGGAAACTTGCATTCCGCACCGGGCGAATTTGGTGGAGGCGCCGGGTACTGCCCCCGGGTCCGCTACGCCTATGCCACAGCAGGTTTAGCGCCATAGCCGCTTGCGCGGCACAGTCAATATAGGGCGTTCAGGGTGCTTTAGCTACCTTTGCCCGTCCAGGCTCGCTGAAAACTCACTTTCCCCAAGGCGTTACGGGCACATGGGCGCGCCGGGCGATTGGCGCTATAAGACGTCTATGCAGCAATATCTTGATTTACTCGACCTCGTTCTTCGGTCGGGTGTGAAGAAGCCCGACCGTACGGGAACCGGCACGCTCAGCGTGTTCGGTCACCAGATGCGCTTCGACTTAGCGGCTGGATTTCCGCTGCTGACGACCAAGAAGTTGCACGTCAAGTCGATCATCGTAGAACTGCTCTGGTTCCTGAAGGGCGATACCAATGTCGCTTACCTCAAGAAGAACGGCGTTTCGATCTGGAACGAATGGGCGGATGACAACGGCGATTTGGGGCCGGTTTACGGCCACCAGTGGCGGTCGTGGCCTACGCCCGACGGGGGAAAGATCGATCAAATCGCGGCCGTCATCTCTGGCCTCAAGAAAAATCCCGATAGCCGCCGGCATATCGTTACGGCCTGGAACCCGGCCGATGTCGAACGGATGGCGCTGCCGCCTTGCCACTGTCTATTTCAGTTCTATGTCGCCGACGGCAGGCTTTCGTGTCAGCTTTATCAACGCAGCGCCGATATTTTTCTGGGGGTGCCGTTCAACATCGCGTCCTATGCGCTGCTGACGCAAATGGTGGCGCGCGTGACCGGGTTAAAGCCCGGCGAATTTATCCACACCCTCGGAGATGCTCACATCTACGCCAATCACCTGGAACAGGCGCATGCCCAGCTCGCGCGGGCGCCACGGGTCTTGCCGCGGCTGCATATCAATCCAGCCATCACCGACATCTTTGGGTTCGCCTACGGCGACGTCACCCTGGAAAACTACGATCCGCATCCGCACATCGCGGCTAAAGTCGCGGTTTAGCAATCATTCTTGGCTAAAAAAGAGAACGGCGCCGGTCCCGAGTGTCGCAAACGGCGCCGGTCGGGAAGAGGGTCCGGTCACTACTGCTTTTTGTGACTACTTCTTTTTATTCTTTTCCTGATAGGCAGCGATGATTTCCTTGAATTTGGCGGTCGCCTCATTGAATTCCTTATTGATGCAGTCGCTGAAATCGATGAACTTGGTTTGAAATTCATCGAAATTGACGGCGATCAGTTCCATCTCTTTGCCGGTTAGCTTCGCGCCTTCGCCGGCAATGACGGGAGCAATTGGCTTCACACCGCAATCGGCGGCAGCCCAAGCGCCGCTTGTTCCCAGCATTGTCAGAGCCGCGGCAGCCCCGAAAATCATTATCGCCCGATTCATGGATTTTTCCTCTTTGCAAACCTTGTTCTGAAACAAATGTTCTCAAACCTTCGCCCGGCATTCCGACCCCGGGCCGATCGGGCGGGAAACGTTCCCGCCTCAAGCTGACTCACCCGCAGCGATAGCGTAAGTCTAACACGTGATTTTCCGGGAAGTCTAATTCCCTTCTAACCGATATGTCACGTATCCCATGGGAATGTGGTATTTTCACGCAGAGTTTAAGGCGGCCGCGCGGCAAGGGAAAATGCAGTCATGGCGGTGGAAAATATCCTCGGCCCGCCCGTCCGGATAGCCTTGGTGGTGGCCCGTGCCGAGAATGGGGTTATCGGCAGGGACGGCAAGCTGCCCTGGCATATCTCAGCCGAGCTGCAATATTTCAAGCGCCTGACGCTGGGCAAGCCGGTGATCATGGGCCGCAAGACCTATGAATCGATCGGGAGGCCATTGCCGCGCCGCACAAATATCGTGGTAACCCGGGACCGGCACTGGCAGGCCGCTGGCCTGGCCGTCGCCCCGGATCTGCCGACAGCCTTTGCACTGGCTTACGAAGACGCCCACCGAACCGGCGCCGACGAGATCATGGTCATTGGCGGCGCCGATATCTACCGCCAGGCCTTGGACCGAGCCGACCGGGTTTATCTGACCGAAGTCCACAGCGTCTTCGAGGGCGACACGGTTCTTGAACTCGACCTATCGTCAAATTGGCGGGAGGGTTCGCGAGAGCGCCATCGAGCAGACTCGGTGGGCGGACCGGAGTTCAGTTTCGTGATCCTGGACCGCGTGCCCGTCACCGCTTCCGAGCTGGGCTAAGTGTCGGCCGATTATGGCGTTAGGCGGCAGGCCGCGGTCATATCGGAGACGACGCGGGCAGCTTTGTTCGTCATGAGATGCTGGAGATAGCCGGAAAAGACAGCATCGGCCCGGACGTTGTAGTGGTAGACGCCATTCGGCGAAAAACCCGCCGCGGCTTCAAGCGCGGGCATGGCCACAACCTTCTGGCTGTTGGCCGCGATTGTGCCTGTCGGGAAAGTTCCGAGCCGCTGGCCGCTCTGGGCATTGTAAATGCCCAGAGCCGGCGAAATATTACCGGCTCCGGTATTGTGAAACACAACCGTAGAAGGATATCCGCTATCCATCAGCGACGAGTGCACATTGGTGAGGGTCGTCTGGCCGCTCGACTGAGAATCACAGGTGCTGAGATTGGTGAGGATCCCATCGGTCTTTTGCCAGAGGACGTTCTGGAAAGTGCCGGTAAAGGTCGGCCGCACCGAAATCGAATAGGCCGCAGACTTGGTGAAAGTCGCGCTGGCGTTGTTTTCAATCTCCTCGATTGAAAACTGGCGCGAACTGCCGCCGGGCAGGTTTGGACTTCTCCAAGTGGCAAGCGTCGTGCCGGTGGCATAATCCGCGAGCACGACATCGACGGTGCCCTGAGAGGCTCCGGCATTGTAAAAGCGCAGGTACGACACCATGGCGGCTTGCGCTGATCCGAAGATGCTGGCGACGCGCAGGCCCGCAACCGACGCCGCGGCAGCGCTACTACCAGGCGTCCAACTGACCCAGCCGCTGACGAGTGTCTGATTCCATGAATCGTACCAGGGCCCGCCGCCCTGGTCGTCGAGATCTTCCGCATAGGAGAGCGAGCCTACGAGATAACGTTGGTTCGTACCCGGATCTATATAGAAGAATGCACCGCCGGAATTGCCGCCGGAGGCGTCGACATGAAATTCGCGGACGTGTAAAGAACGATAGCTGAAAAAAGACGTCGAGGTTTCGCCACCCGAGTCGGAATAGAGACCGTAGGCGTCTTTGTTCTGGATTTTCCCCGGATAGCCGGCGCTCGTGATGGGTGACGACGTACTGCTAAAGAGGACCGGCATAAACGTCGCCGTGTGCGTGAACGGCGTTTTGAATTCCAGTGCAGCGAGGTCATGTCGATAGTCGGTGATCAGGTAGGAATCCTGGCCTGACATCTGCGCCCACTGCGCGGTGGTCTGCACCGAAGCGATGTCCGACTTGAGTCCATATGGACGGATGGGAATGTCGTCACCCAGGGTGGCTTGGTTTTGGCCGGGATAGACCCGGGCCGAAGCTATATAGCCGCCACGACCGTTGTTGTGGACGCAGTGCCCGGCCGTCAGAGCGACGTAAGGGCTGACGAGAGTCGCGCTACAGCGGAAGCTTTTGCCGTTCGGATAGGTTGCAGACAAATAGGCCATCGCGTTCCACGGATACACTTGCGCGTTGACAACCTGCTCGCGGTCTTCGACGCTGGTTGTTGCCGGCGTCTCATGGTCGCGGGCACTCCCGCTCGACGCCAGATTGCGCGCGCGTTCCCGCTCGGAGCCGGGCGCCGCACCGGTGCCGATGTCGGCCAAATCCTTTCCGGAGGGTAGTGGCGGCAGGTCCGGTAAGCCCGATGACTTTTCCGCAGTGTTATTGGTATCAGCCGGAGGGGAGGGCTTGCGAAGCCGTTTAAGCGGCTCGGGTTGAACGTTGGCCGGTTCGATGGCCTCGGGCCGAGCGGCATGTTCCGCCGACGACGCGCGCTCCGCGGTATCTGCGATCGGCGCGTCCACGGCAAAAGAACTGGTGAGAAACGTTACCGCCTCGTCGCGAGCGAGCTGCCGCGTCGTCGGGCGCACGAGACTGATGCAGGCAAGTCGCGGCTGCGCATCTGCGCGGACAAAGCTCTCGTACCATTCGTTGTAGCTGCCGTTGATCACCTGGCCGATGTGGCGGGTGTCAGCCGGCGCGGCTTGCGGCACGGCGGCGCAGTCGTACGACGACATGTCGGGTAGGTGGGGAAGAGCCTGGGATGGGCTCTGTGCAGTAGCGCTTCGAGCAACCAGACACAGATTTCCAATTGCCCCGGCGCTGAACAGGAGCGCCACGGCGCCGCGGCCGAGCAAAATAGTTGCGGCGCCTTCGCGGGGGTAGGATAGATTCATGGATTCCAAGATACTCCGCCGGCAAACCCAACTCCGGCCCTAAATTAGTACCTTTCGCCGCGAATGGCGATATGGAACTAAGGCCCCGGAGGAGCTGGTGAAAACCCCTATTCTTGGCCGATTTCACGGCCAAAACTAAGGCGCAGACGGCCGCCCCGCGCCCATGGAAATCGTCGGGGCTTTTTTGCCGCCGGCATTAAGTTTGTCCCAGATGCGCTCGGCAATCCTCACGTAGGCTTTTGCGTGTACGCTGTCAGGCTCGGCGGCTACGATTGGCGTGCCGCCGTCCGACGTCATGCGAATTTTCAGGTCGAGCGGAACCTCACCAAGAAAATCGGCGCCCAATTCGTCGGCGGTGCGCCGCGCGCCCCCATGATCGAAGATGTGTTCACGATTGCCGCATTTCGGGCAAAGGTAATAACTCATATTCTCGATGATGCCGAGGATTGGAACTTCGACCCTGCGGAACATATTGAGGCCCTTGCGAGCATCCAAGAGAGCGATGTCCTGCGGTGTGGATACGATGACGGCGCCGGCCAGGGGCACGCGCTGCGACATGGTGAGCTGGGTATCGCCGGTGCCCGGCGGCATATCCACGACCATGATGTCGATCTCGCCCCACGCCACGTCGCGCAGCATTTGTTCCAAGGCTCCCATCACCATGGGGCCGCGCCAAACGATCGGATTGTCTTCGGCGATCATGAAGCCCATCGACATCACTTTGACGCCGTGATTTTCGGGGGGATAAACTTTTTTGCCGTCCGACCCAGGTTTCTTGCCAGCGAGGCCCATCATCCGCGGCATGGACGGACCGAAAATGTCGGCATCAAACATTGCAACTTTGCGGCCCAGACGCGCGAAGGCGACCGCGAGATTGGCGGCGGTTGTGGATTTTCCGACGCCGCCCTTACCCGAAGCGATGGCGACAATAAACTTGACGCTCGGGAGCTCTATGCGTTCGCGTCCGCCCTTCGGGGCGGGCTTCTCTTTTTCGGCTTCCGCCGTCAGAACGGCGGTCACCGAGCGGACACCCGGCAGGGCATGTACGGTTTTCTCGGCCGAGGCCCGAACCGGCTCGAGCTGCTGCCCAAGCTTTGCCGGCACCTCGAGAGTAAACGTGACATGGCCGTCCTTGATCAAAATGTCCTTTAGCCAGCCCCGGGCAACGATGTCGATGCCGCCGGTGCCCGAGTCCACGGTGCTGAGCGCCGCCACAATCCGCTCTTGAGTCACATCGGCCATGGAGGGCGTTCCTTCTTTTTTCCCGTGGCGTCGTTCGTAGACGCGCTGCGGCTTGAAATTAGTGTCGCCCCACCCCATATTGGCGGCGGGCATCCGGTGGGCTTGGCGGCTGCGTAACCGGCTGCATTACAAGCCTCGGAATAGCCGCCCGAAGGCTTCCGAGGCGACATTGCAGCACAAGTGCGGTTGTCCTATAACTTAATGAGGCAATCTCAGCAGATTATGTCAGGTTTCCGGCACGTACTATTCCCGGCGCAGGCGAAGGATTAATCCATTGTTTTATAAACAACAAGGCGGAGGCCCCTGGGGCGGCGGCGGCGGCGGCGGCGGCAATAACCCCTGGGGCGGCCGCGACCGCAGCGGCGGCAATCAGGCCCCGGATCTCGAGGAAATACTTAAGCGCAGTCAGGAGCGGCTCCGGCGCATGATGCCGGGCGGCTTCGGCAATCTGCGCGGGCTCTGGCTTTTGGCCGCGGTCGTACTGGTGTTTTGGGGCGTTAGCGGATTTTACCGCGTGCAGCCCGACGAGCAGGGCGTCGAACTCCTCTTTGGAAAATACGTCAAGACCACGCAGCCCGGCTTGAATTACTGGTTTCCTATACCGATCGGCGAAGTCATTCGGCCGAAAGTGACCCAAACGAACCAAGTCACGGTAGGATTTCGCGGAACCGGGCCGAATATCCGCGAGGTCCCGCAGGAGAGCCATATCCTCGCCGGCGACCAGAATATCGCCGACATTCAGTTCGTCGTGCAGTGGCGTATCCGAGAAGCCGGCAATTTTCTGTTCAACATGCGCGACCCTGAGCTGACCGTGAAGGCGGGGGCGGAAAGCGCTTTGCGCGAGGTGGTGGGCCGTAATCCGCTGCAGGCCGTCATGACCAATCAGCGTGATCTCATTGCCCAACAATCGCGCGACTTGCTGCAGTCGATCATGGATGGATATAACTCGGGTGTTACAATCCTCGATCTGCGCATTCAAAAGGCCGATCCGCCCAAGGAAGTGATCGATGCCTTCAACGACGTTCAGCGCGCTAAGCAGGACGAAGAGCGCCTGCGCAACGAGGCGCTGGCCTATCGCAATGACATTGTTCCGCGCGCCAAGGGTGAAGCAGCCCGCATGGTCCAGAACGCGACCGCCGAAAAAGAGAAGTTGGTGAAGGAGGCGGAAGGTCAGGCCGCACGATTCACCGCGTTCTACCAGACCTATGTCGCCAACAAGGACATCACCACGCGCCGCATGTATCTCGAGACCATGCAGGAGGTCTTGAGCAAGTCTGAAAAGATCATCATCGACGAAGACGGCAAGGGATCGGGCGTCGTGCCCTATCTGCCGTTGCCGGCGATCGGCAGGAAACCGCAGCCTCAGGCGGGAGGCGGCCAATGACCCCGCGTATCGTCGCCGGCTTTGTGATCGTTGTCGGAGCGCTTCTGCTCGCCTCCGGCGCGCTGTTCACCGTCCACCAAACCCAACAGGCCTTGGTTTTGCAGTTTGGCGAGCCCAAGAGCGTCATCGCCGTACCCGGTTTGCACTTCAAACTGCCTTTCATCCAGGACGTGTACTACTACGACTCGCGTGTCCTCGATCTCGACCCTCAGGGCCAAGATATGTCGCTGGTCGACCAGCGGCGCATCAATGTCGACTCATTCGCCCGCTATCGCATCGTCGATCCGTTGAAGTTCTATCAGACGGTCTTGACCGAAACCGCCTTCCGCGATCGTTTCGGTAATATCCTGAACGGCAGCGTCCGTGACGCTTTTGGCCGCACCGACCTCGCCGATGTGCTTGGCTCCAAGCGCCAGGAGGTGATGCATGAGATCACGCAAGCCGTCAGCCGGCGCGCCGAGGAGTTCGGGATCAAGGTGATCGAGGTTCGTATCGGCCGCACCGAGCTGACGGCGGATACCACGCAGGCGACTTACAACCGGATGCGTTCTGACCGCATGGCCGAGGCCGCCGATTTTCGTGGGCGGGGCCAGGAACAAAAGTCGCGCATCGAGGCCGACGCCGACCGCGAGCGTACGATCATCATTGCCGAGGCGCAAAAAGAGTCGCAGACCCTTCTGGGTACGGGTGAGGCCGAGAGTCGGCGTATCCTGAATGCAGCGCAGGGCAAGGACGCCGAGTTTTACACTTTCTTCCGGGCGATGGAGGCCTATCGCGGCGCGTTCGGCGAAGGCACGACCATGGTGCTCTCGCCCAATGCTGAATTCTTCAAGTACTTCAACAATATGTCCGGAAAATAAGGGCTGCATCCGCAGTGACGCGCGGACAGCCCGCGCGATTTGTCGCGGCGTCCCGCGGCCCCGAAAAGGCCCGGCTCGACGACCGTTGTGAAGCCTCGCTTGCCCAACCCTTGGCTTTCGGAGAGAATCGCCGCCACCGCCATGCCTTATGGCAAAGGAGTGTCTGCCCATGAAATTCATCCTCCGCTTCGCCGCCGCCACGGCGGTTGCCGTATGCGTCATGCCAGCTGCCGCGCGCAATGCGCCGGATAGCTTCGCCGACCTGGCCGCGCGACTGAGCCCGGCGGTTGTCAATATTTCCACTAGCCAGGCGGTCGAGCGCAAGAAGACCGGCGATGAGATTCCCTGGGATGAATTCTTCCCGGATCAATTTCAGAACCGAAAAGGCGGTGAAGCGCCCGAAGGCAAAGCGCCGCCGCGCCGCCAAACCTCGCTTGGCTCGGGTTTCATCATCGACAAAGCCGGTTATATCGTCACCAACAACCACGTCGTCGAAGATGCCGAACAGATTTCGGTGATCTTAGAGGACGATACGGTTCTGGAAGCCAAGCTCGTCGGCCGCGACGCCAAGGTTGACGTCGCGCTGCTCAAGGTCGAAGCAAAGTCTGACTTACCGATCGTGCATTGGGGAAATTCCAACGGCGCCCGTGTCGGTGACTGGGTCCTTGCCATCGGTAATCCCTTCGGGCTTTCGGGCACCGTGACCACGGGCATCATCTCGGCGCGCTCGCGCGATATCAAGGCCGGGCAATACGACGATTTCATTCAGACCGATGCCTCGATCAATCGCGGCAACTCGGGTGGCCCGCTCTTCAACATGGATGGCCAGGTTATCGGCGTGAACACGGCAATCTATTCGCCGTCGGGCGGAAGCGTCGGAATCGGATTTGCCGCTTCGGCTAATCTTGTGCGCCCGGTGCTAGACGACTTACGCAAATACGGCCGCACCCGCCGCGGCTGGATCGGTGTGCAGATTCAGAGTGTCACCGAGGAAATCGCGCAGAGTCTTGGCCTGGATAAGGCCCGCGGCGCCCTGGTGTCCAGGGTCACCGAAAATGGCCCGGCCGTGGCCTCCGGGATTGAGTCCAGCGACATCATTTTGAACTTCGACGGAAAACCAATTGATAAAATGTCCGAACTGCCGCGCGTTGTCGCGGAGTCCGGCATCGATAAGACCGTCAACATCATATTATGGCGCAAAGGCACGCAGAAAACCGTCAAGCTGAAGGTCGGCGAATTGCGCGACGAAAATGAAAAAGTCGTGGCGAGCTTGGGAGCCCCCGACACGACCAAGCAAGAGGTCAAGAAGACCGAGATCAAGGAACTCGGTGTAACTGTCGTCGAAATTAGCGACGGGACACGCGCGAAGTACACGATTCCGGCAAGTGTGCGCGGATTGGTAATTGTCGAAATCGACGAATCCAGCGATGCGGCACTCAAGGGTCTGCGCCCGGGCGACGTGATTGACGAGATCCAGCAAATCTATATCGCCAACACCGCAGATGCCGCCGGGGCGATTCGCCGCGCCAAGGAAGGCTCGCGCTCGGTGGTCCTGGTCCGGGTTATGAACGGCGGCGGCATACGCCTTGTTCCGATCAAGATGGCCGGCTGACCATGCCCGTCCGGGCCGTGTGACAACGGGCTTACGGCGTCAATGCGTGTCGATTTCTACCATCTCCAAGCCTCGCCGGTTGAAATGGCGCTGCCGCAACTCTTGGCGCGCGTACTCCAAGCCGGACACCGCGCCGTGGTCATGGCGGGTTCGGAAGACCGGGTTGAAGCGCTCGCAAATCATCTGTGGACATATGATCCCGTCACCTGGCTTCCTCACGGTACGCTCAAGGATGGATTTGCCGAGGACCAGCCAATCTGGCTGACCGACCGGGACGAGAATCCCAATGCGGCGCGGATGCTCATTCTGACCGACGGCATGACTTCCAGTCGTCTCGCCGACTTTGATCGCTGCCTGGACGTGTTCGACGGCAATAGCCTCCACGCGACGGCGGCGGCGAGAGAACGCTGGTCCCTGGCTAAGGCGGCCGGCCACGAACTCCACTACTGGCAGCAGACCGATGCCGGTTGGAAAGAGCAGGGGGCTAGCGGCTAGAGACCGACTACCCCGGTTGCGCCGGCGGCGCGGCTTGTCTATAAACCCGCCACCCTTAACGGTATCAGCTGAACTCGGTTCCACACTGACTTAGGTTTCAAATGGCCCTCGAACGGACATTCTCCATCATTAAGCCTGATGCCACCCGCCGTAACTTGACCGGCAAGGTCAACGCTTTGTTGGAAGCGGGCGGTTTGCGGATCGTCGCCCAGAGGCGCCTGCGTTTGAGCACGGCCCAGGCCGAGGCCTTTTACGGCGTCCACAAGGATCGTCCGTTTTTCCGAAGCCTGGTGGATTTCATGACCTCGGGTCCAATCGTCGCCCAGGTGCTCGAGGGCGAGAATGCCGTGGCGCGCAACCGCGAAATTATGGGTGCGACCAATCCCGCCAACGCCGCCGAAGGCACGATCCGTAAGACGTTCGCCGAGTCCATTGAAGCCAACTCCGCCCACGGTTCGGACTCGGCTGAAAACGCCGCCATTGAGATCGCGTTTTTCTTCTCGGGCATCGATATCGTCGGCTGATCGTCGGCGACGAGACGCACGCGTAAGACAACAGGAGGGACAGGTATGGCGTCGCTGCCGGCTCGTCCCACCATTGCATTCCTCGCCTCCCACAATGGCACGAATATGCGTGCCATCGTTGCCGCCTGTCGCGACGGCCGCTTGCGCGCGACACCGGTGGTATTGATCAGCAACAACGGCGACAGCGCCGCCGTTGCCTGGGCGAAGCAGAACCGGCTTCCGGCAACTCACATCAGCGCCAAGACCGCCGGCTCCGATGCCGCCGCCGATGCCGCCATCGCCGCCACGCTTGCGCAACACGGCGCCGATCTCGTCGTGCTGGCGGGCTATATGCGCAAGCTGGGCCCGGAGACACTAGGGGCGTTTGCCAAACGCATTCTCAATGTCCACCCGGCGCTTTTGCCCAAGTTCGGCGGGCAGGGAATGTATGGGCATCATGTGCACGACGCCGTCATCAAGGCTGGCGAGACTGAGTCCGGCGCCACCATCCACTTGGTCGATGACAAATACGATCACGGGCCGGTTGTCGCCCAGGCGCGCGTCGTTGTCATGGCCGATGATACGCCGGAAGCTCTCGCCGCGCGTGTCCAGGCCAAGGAGCAGGAACTGTTTCCGGATACCTTAAAGCGGATCATTGCGCGCGAGATCGATCTCGATCGGCTGTGATCGGCCAAAAACTTCGGTGGCTATGCCCTCACATGCATGTCGGCCTCGGTGAATTCAATGCCCAGGGGCTCGATCACGACGCGTTTGGCCCCGGCTTCGACGACTCCGGCGGACCAAGCGGCAATGCCCAAGGCCTTGGCGGCGGCAACGGTCTTTTCAGCATCTTCGGCCGCGACGAACAGAGCCAGGCCCGCTCCCATGTTGAAGGTGCCGTATGCGTCGGCGTCACTCAGTCCTGCCGCCTCCCGAATAAACGCGAGCACGGGCGGTACTGGCGGCACCATGTGGAATCGATAAGTGAGCGGTGAGTCGTAGCGCATGATCTTGCGCCAGCCGTGGCCGGTGATGTTGGCGATGTAATGCGGGATTACGCCCAACGCGAACACTGCCTCGGTCACGGGCGAGTATAGAACGGTGGGATCGAGCAAGGCATCGCCGTAGAGGCGGCCGTCGCCCAGCGTCGTTCGGTATCCTGCGGGAAGGGTGCTCGCAAGCTTGCGCGCGAGCGAAACGCCGTTGGCGTGGATGCCGCTGGAGGCCAAGAGGACAATGACATCACCCGGCCTCATCTTGTTGAGGAGCGTCAAGCGCTCGCGGGGCTTGACGATACCGATGCACGACGCCGCGAGATCGATGGTACCGGCTTCGACGACGCCGGCGAGGCAGGGTGTTTCGCCGCCCCCCCAAGAAACGCCGCAGTGGTCGCAAGCCGCCTTCCATCCGCGCACCAGATCCCTGGCGCGTTCCTTATCGTCAAACCATGCGCTGCTGCCGGCCGCCCAATAGGCCTGAACCGAAATCGGAGTCGCGCCCACGGTAATGATGTCGTTGATCGCCATGGCCAGGGTGTCTTGGGCGAGGGCGTCGAAATAGGTCCTGCCGGTGATTCCACGCATGGCGTCGGCGATCAATACCTTGGTGCCCAGGCATTCGGTGATTGACGCCAAAAGAAATTCGCCGGCGTCCACGACGTAAGCGGATTCGCCCCGCGAAGCTGCTATCTCGCGAAAACCGGAATGCGCCAAATTGGCCGCGGTCTCGCGAGCGGCGCGCTGGGCGTCAATTTTGAGCGGGTCAATCTTGGAATAGTCGACCCCGGCGTCTTTGTAGGCTAAACCGATTGGCCGCGTGGGTTGTTGAGCCATGTGGGTGGATCAGGAGTCTGCCGGCTATGGTAAAATGCCGCTGGATTTGAGGCGAATATGAAGGCGAACATACTGGATCGACGGCGCTTTGCAATGGGCCTGGCCGGGATTGTCCTGTGGTCAGTCGGTGCGGCTTCCGGCCCTGCCGCGTGGACGTTTTTCAACCCGGCGGCGGCGCAATCGGTAACGGTAACCATGGGCCCCGGCCCGGTTACCCGCCCCGACCTATTTGTCGCCAATGCCGTTCCCGTCGATGTTACAGCCGCCAGCGTCACTGAAGCGCGCGAACGCGGATTGACCCAGGGTCGGGTCGTAGGATTCCGAAAGGTGCTAAGTCGGCTTGTGGCCCGCGATGATCTCAATAATGTGCCGGAGCTCACGGCTGTCCAAATCATCGACATGGTGCGCGACTTCTCTATCGCCAATGAACGCAGTTCGGCGGTGCGCTATTTGGCCGATCTGACCGTGCGCTTCGATCCCGTCACCATTAGGCGCCTCCTGCGTAACGCCAACATTCCCTTCACCGAAACACTGAGCAAGCCGTTGGTCGTGGTTCCCTTGATGCGCGAGGACGCGAATGCAAACTGGAAATTATGGGAAGAGGCCAATGCCTGGCGCGGCGCGTGGTCGCTGGTGCCTCCCGATCTTGGACTGGTTTCTCTAATCGTACCTGCCGGCAGCGGCGAGGATGCAGCACTTCTCAACGCCGACCAGGCGGCAGCCAAGGACCTGACGGCGCTCAATCAGCTTGCCGACCGCTACGGCGCCGGCGGGACCGTGCTCGCCATGGCAACCGGCGCGCCTGAAGGCATGCAGATGACTTTGGTCGAACTGCGGAACGACCTGCCATCGGCGGAGCTGAGCCTGATTCAATCCGCCGAGCCCGGCCAGGCGCGCGATCAGCTGTTCGCGGCCGCGACGACCGCCGCGGCCGAAGCCGTCCAGGAAAATTGGAAACAACGCAACCGCGTCGCCTTCGGCGGCACGACACAGATAACCGCCCTCGTGCCGGTTAGCGATCTCAGGGAGTGGCTGACGGTCAAAAACCGGCTCAATGAGGTTCCCCTGATCGATCGTCTTGAGCTGCAGGCGATTACGCGCGATCGTGCTCAAATCTCGCTGTATTACGCGGGCGCGCAACGCCAGTTGGAACTGGCGATGTCGCAGCACGATCTCGCTCTGACGCAGCAGGATGATGTTTGGATCATTCAGGTGCGGGGCGGCGTTTCGGCAACTCGCGTCCTCGGCGAACCCGGGGTCGAAACACGCTCTCTTGCCGAACCCACGCTTCCGGAGGTGGATTCGTCGCCGCCAGGGGCGGGACCGTCGGCGCCATCTGCGGAGGCGCCGCCGCCGGGAGCGGCGCCACCTCAGTGATCATGTCGGACGACCGCCAGCTCCTACTCGACCTGGGGCATCGCCCAGCCTTCGGCCGCGATGACTTTCTGGTGGCGCCGGGCAACCGTGAGGCGGTTGATTGGATTGACCGCTGGCCAGCTTGGCCAGGCCATGCACTGGCGATTTTTGGACCCGCCGGTTGCGGCAAGTCGCATTTGTCCCAGGTCTTTGCCTTACGGGCGCAGGCCCCGGTGTTGGCGGCGGCGGACGTGCGCGTCGAGACGGTTCCTCATTTGATTGAGGGCCGCGGCGCCCTGGCGTTGGAAATTGGCGAGGCAGCAATCGATCCGCGCGGACTATTGCATCTCTTCAATGCGCTGAAGGAGCAGGGCGGCTATCTCCTTCTGACATCGCGTGATCCGCCCGCCCGCTGGCCTATCGTGCTTTTGGATTTAAAGTCGCGATTGGCGGCAATTCAGGCGGTGCGAATTTCCGCCCCCGACGACGCCATGATGGAGGCCGTGCTGGTAAAATTGTTTGCTGATCGCCAGATTGCCGTTGGCCCGGGCGCGATTGCCTATTTGCTCCGCCGCATTGATCGCAGTTTCGCCGCCGCCAGGGCGATTGTCGCCCAGGCCGACAGCGCCGCGCTGACGGATAAGCGTGCGGTTACGATTCCGCTGTTGAAGCAGGTTCTCGGCGAGGCCACGGAATAGTCAGGCCGAAGTCATTGACCTAGTCGTCGGCAAGATCGCTAGGTCGCACGAAGCCGGACAAGATGCCGCCACCGGTCTTTACCTCGCGCCAGTGAGCGACGTTGAACTGCAGGCTGCACAACGCGCCGGTCGGAAACTTTACCTTGAGGGCCGCAAGTTCCTCGGCGTGGCCCGACTTAGCGTCCCGCGCCAGCCCCCGTGCCGTCTCGTGGAACGCGGGATTGTGCCCGATGATCATGACGTCACCGGCGGCGTCCGGCAGGTTCCTGATGAATTCCATGAGTTTGCCCGAGGCCTCCAGGTATAGCTGATCGCTAAAGGCGATCGACACGCCCGGCAAGGCCGGGGCAATAAATTGCCAGGTCTCGCGTGTCCTCTGGGAGGTCGAGCAAAAGACCTCCGTCAGATGAAAATTGCCCTTGGCCAAGTGGGCGGCAAGGGCCTTCACGACCCGTATGCCGCGCGCGGCGAGGGGTCTGGCGTGGTCGGTACCGTCGGCGGCTGTGCCTACTGCTTTGGCGTGGCGGAGGAGGTGAAGAGTTCTCAATGCCTGGATCCGCGGTTACGCCAGAAACATTCCGTAAGGGGCGGTCGGTATGATACTCTGTAAGGCGTGTAAATCATTGCAATTTGGTGATCTTTCCGTGGCGGGTATTGCTTCCGGCGCCGTGCCGGGGTGGAATCACGTCACGAGGTCCAGGGAGATACGCCAATGGCGCCGTCCAAGCCACTGCCGAAAGGTGCTCCCAAGGAGCCTGGCCGAGCCATGCGCCAATCCCAGGCCATGCAACCGTTCGACGTCGCGTCATTCCCGCCGCGGGAACGCTTTATCAACCGCGAACTCAGTTGGCTGGCGTTCAACAGCCGCGTCCTTGAGGAGGCGCGCAACCCCCGCCATCCGGTGCTGGAACGCGTACGCTTCCTCTCGATCTCGGCGTCGAACCTGGACGAGTTTTACATGGTGCGAGTCGCCGGCCTCAAGGGTCAGGTGAACGCGGGCGTGACGCTGCCCTCGGCTGACGGGCTGACGCCGCAGGAGCAGCTTGATGTCATCAACGAGGCCGTTCGCAGCCTGTTCAAGGAACAGGACGAGACTTGGATCGCATTGAAGGCGATTTTGACCAAGGAAGGCATCCATGTCGTCGGCCCCCAAGACCTCGCCGGCGATGATCGCCAGGCGCTCGAAAAACGCTTCATGGACCACATGTTCCCAATATTCACGCCGCTGGCCGTCGATCCCGCCCACCCGTTCCCTTTCATCCCCAACCTGGGCCACGCGCTGGTCTTGCAGCTTGTGCGCATCGCCGACGGCGAATTGATGCGTGCGCTGGTGCCGATTCCACAGCAAGTGCAGCGCTTCGTCAGGCTCAAGGGGCCGGTCATCCGCTTCATTCTGGTCGAAGACCTGGTGCTGATGTTCTCGGGAGCCCTGTTCCCAGGTTTCAAAGTTCTGCAAGCCGGCCACTTCCGCGTCATCCGCGACACCGAAATGGAAATCGACGAGGAAGCCGAGGATTTGGTCGGAAGCTTCGAAAGCGCCTTGAAACGCCGCCGCCGCGGCAATTGCATCCGGCTCGCCCTGGCGGGGGACATGCCGCCCGACCAGGTCAAGGTGATCTGCGACGAATTGGAGGTGTCGCTTCACGACTCTTTCAAGATCGACGGCATGATCGGCCAGACCGATCTGAAACAGCTAATCACGGACGACCGGCCCGACTTGCTTTTCCCGCCCTATAATGCCCGGTTCCCTGAACGCATCCGCGATTTCGGCGGCGACTGCTTCGCCGCCATCCGCCAAAAGGACATCGTCGTTCACCACCCCTATGAGTCATTTGATGTGGTGGTGCAGTTTCTGCGGCAGGCAGCGCGTGATCCCAACGTGCTCTCGATCAAACAGACACTCTACCGCACCAGCAAAGACAGCCCGATCGTTAAAGCCCTGGTCGAGGCCGCCGAAGCCGGCAAGTCGGTCACGGCCATGGTCGAGTTGAAAGCCCGCTTTGACGAGGAGGCCAATATCCGCTGGGCCCGCGACCTCGAGCGGGCCGGCGCCAGTGTTGTGTTCGGGTTCGTCAATCTCAAGACCCACGCCAAGATTTCACTGGTCGTGCGCCGCGAAGGATCGGAGACCCGCTCCTATGTCCACTTCGGTACCGGAAATTACCATTCGGTCACTGCCAAGATCTATACCGACTTGTCGTTCTTCACCTGCGACCCGATCTTGTGCCGCGATGCCACGCGCGTATTCAATTACATGACCGGCTATGCCCAGCCGGATTCTCTAGAAAAACTGGCGATTGCGCCCATCGGTTTGCGCAAGAAGTTGATGGCGCTGATCGACGATGAAATCGCTTTTGTGGCGGTCGGGAGGCCTGGTGCGATTTGGGCGAAAATGAATTCCATCGTCGATCCGGGAATCATCGACGCGCTCTACCGCGCTTCCCAGGCCGGCGTGAAGATCGACCTGGTGATCCGCGGGATTTGCGGCCTCAGGCCGGGCGTGCCGGGCCTGTCGGAGAATATTCGCGTGAAGAGCATCGTCGGGCGATTTCTTGAACATTCGCGCATCGTCTGCTTTGGAAACGGTCATGAGATGCCCTCACGCAAAGCTAAGATTTTCATTTCGTCGGCCGACTGGATGCCGCGCAACTTGGATGCGCGGGTCGAAACGTCTGTGCCGGTCGAGAATGCGACCGTTCACCAGCAGATCCTTGACCAGATCATGGTCGTCAGTTTCAACGACAACCTGCAAAGTTGGGATCTTGAGGCCGATGGCTCCTACGTCCGCGAATCCGTCGGCGGGCAGCCGTTCTCGGCCCACGAATACTTCATGACTAATCCCAGCCTTTCAGGCCAAGGCAGCGCCGTGGAAAGAGCAAAAAAAACGGGCGCCCAAGCTGGTTCCCAGCCGCCGCTAAAGCTGTTATCAAGCGCCACGGATTCAATGCCAGGCTCAGCGAGCGAACGCCCAGGACATGGGTAATAATGGGTAATAAGGGGTCGAGCGTACCATCGGTACTTGAGGCCGGAACACGTCTCCAGCCGGTGGCCGTGATCGATGTCGGCTCGAATTCCGTGCGCCTAGTGGTCTACAGCGGGCTGACCCGCACGCCGATTCCCCTGCACAACGAAAAGGTCATTTGCGCCTTAGGCAAAGGCCTGGAGAAGACCGGCCAGCTCAATTCCGAGGGCGTCGGTATGGCATTCGACACCGTCGCGCGGTTTGTCAGGATCGCACGCTCGCTAGGCGTCGAGCGCATCGACACGCTGGCGACAGCGGCTGTGCGCGACGCCGAAGACGGAGCGGCATTCGCCAGCGCCCTTGAGAAGCTCTGCGACATCAAAGTGCAGATTTTGACTGGCAAGCAAGAGGCGCGGCGCTCGGCGCTCGGCGTCCTGTGCGGCATCCCGGACGCTGAAGGAGTTGTCGCCGACCTCGGCGGGGGTAGTCTGGAATTGGTGAAAATCGGCGGCGGCGAGATGAGCGAACACACGACCTTGCCGCTCGGCCTCTTGCGCCTCACGGAAGCCTCGGACGGCGACCGCAACCGGGCGCTTTCACTCATCAACAAGGCTATCGACAAGCATAAATGGGTGTCCAAGACGAAGGACAAGACTCTGTTCGCCGTCGGCGGCGCATGGCGGTCACTGGCGCGGGTTTGCATCGCGCAGATGAACTATCCGCTCCATGTGCTCGACAACTTCACGCTCGGCCGGGCCCAGGCGATTTCGCTATTTGAGGTGATATCGCGCCTCAGCCCGAAGAGTCTGGAGAAAATCAAAGGTGTCTCGCGCAGTCGTCTAGCCACCTTGCCTTTGGCGGCGGCCGTGCTTGAGCGCCTTTTGGAAATCAACAAGCCGCGGGTTCTGGTGTTCTCCATCTACGGCATGCGCGAGGGCCAGTTTTTCAAGTCTTTGCCGGAAAATCTGCGTAAGCAGGATCCGTTGGTCAGCCTGGCCGAAGAAATCGCCCGCGGCGCCGGCCGCTCGACGGCCGCGGGTCACGAAACCTTTGAATGGATGCTGCCGCTCTTCAAGGATGAGTCAGCAGGCCAAAAAAAATTGCGCCTGGCCGCATGCCTCTTGCGCGATGTCTGGTGGACGGAACATTCCGACTACCGCGCCGAACAGGCCTTCCTGCGCGTGCTGCGATTGCCGTACCTGGGCCTGGATCATGAGGATCGCGCCGGACTGGCCTTGGCGCTTTATTACCGCTACGGCAGCGACCCATCGGAACCGATCATCAAGCAGGCCCATGCCTTACTGCCGGATTCCCGCGTACACCGCGTCCAAACCATCGGTCTCGCGTTGCGTCTGGCCTATGCATTGTCCGCGGGCGCGCCGGGTGTGGTGAAAAGAACCAGCCTGAAGATCAGCGCGGGAACCTTGATACTATCGGTTCCGGACAGCGATGCACTGTTCAAATCTGGCCCCTACTTGCGGCGTGTGAAACGCATCGCCGATCACCTGGGGCTTGCAGGGCGCATCGACCGGGTGTGACAAGGCCCTTCGTTCTACCGCTCGAACACCTCAACGTGTTTACCATCGGCCGAGAGTCCAATCGCGAGCTTGCCGTGTTTTAAGCGCAGGGCGTCCTCGCCGAACAATTCTCGCCGCCAACCGTGCAGTGCCGGAACGTCGGCGGTGTCCGACATGGCGATGGCATCGACATCATCGCTCGATGCGATCAGTTTCTGGGCGACGTCGTGGGTTTCGCTGCGCGCCTTGAGCAAGAGTTTCAATAGCTCGGTGACGGCGCGGGGCGCGGGGTTGCCCCAACTGTCATCACGGTCCAGTCGCGGGCAATCCGAATCCAGCACGGACCGACCCTTGACGACGGCTGCGAGCACGCCTTCGACGTATCGGCCGCTGGCCAGCGGCTTGGCGAGCCGCGAGCGCTTAATATCGTCAACCGTCGCCGGCATGTTCGCGGCGAGTTCCAAGATCGCATCGTCCTTGGCCACGCGCTGTCGCGGCATGTCTAGGCTTTGCGCCGTGATCTCGCGCCACGCCGCCAGTTCGCGCAAGACCGCGAGCATGCGCGGCGCGCGGGTACGGGCGCGCAAGCGCCGCCACATCTCATAGGGCTCAATCGTATAGGTCTTGGGGCTGGTCAACACGGCGTCCTCTTCATCCAGCCAGGACGCCCGCCCGGATTTTTCCAGGCGCTGCTGTAGAACCCGGTAAACCTTGCGCAGGTGAGTCACGTCACCCAGTGCATAGGTAACCTGACGCTCGGTGAGGGGGCGTTGGGACCAATCGGTGAAGCGCTGGGATTTGTCAAGGTTGGCGCCGGCAAGCTTTGAGACCAGGGCCTCGTAGCCGATCTGGTCGCCGAAGCCGCAGACCATGGCGGCGATCTGGGTGTCGAAAACCGGGGCCGGCACTTCGCCCGTGGCATTGAAGAAAATTTCAAGGTCCTGGCGCCCGGCGTGAAAGACCTTGAGTACGCCGCGATCGGCCAGCAGGTCGTAGAGCGGCTTTAGATTTATGTTCGGGGCGAGCGGGTCGATACAAAAGGCTTCGTCGGGCCCGGCCACCTGAACCAGGCACAGCTTGGCCCAGTACGTGGTCTCGCGCATGAATTCGGTATCGACCGTGATGAAGTCGGCCCCCTTGAGCCGGTCGCAGAACGCCGCGAGGGCCGACGTATCGGTCAGCAGGCTCATGTGCCGGTCTCAGTCGTGGAAAAGCGCAATCGTGGAAAGTCGCAACCGTGGAAAATCTCGATCATGTGCCAGTCTTAATAGGTCGCGTGCGCGGTCGCAACCGCCGAAGGGCCGGAAATGCTCCCGAGCCGCCGGCGTCATCTGGCCCCGTTTAGCGCGGAAGTCTTGACAAAGGGCCCTGTTCGGTGTGGTTTCACGCCGCCCCGGTGACCCGCCGCCCAAAGGGACCGCCGGGAATTTTGCGAGGACTAGGCGATGCACCGCTATCGAACACATACCTGTGGCGCCCTCCGACTGGAGGATGCCGGCAAACAGGCGCGGATATCAGGATGGGTTCATCGCAAACGCGATCACGGCAACTTGCTTTTCGTCGACCTGCGCGACCAGTACGGCCTGACGCAGTGCGTCGCCGACACCTCCAGCCCGATGTTCAAGGTTCTTGAAGCCGCGCGTCCCGAAACCGTCGTCTGCGTGTCGGGCGAGGTCGTGCCGCGTTCGCCCGAGACCGTGAATGACAAATTACCGACTGGCCGCATCGAACTGGTGGTGGACGGGGTTGAAATCCTATCCGAGGCCGCCGTTCTGCCGATGCAAGTAGCCGGCGAGCAAGAGTATTCCGAAGAGATGCGGTTGACCTACCGCTTCCTCGACCTACGCCGGGAGAAGATGCGCGACAATATCCTGCTGCGCGCGAACGTCATCGCCAGCATCCGCAAGCGCATGTGGGCGGCCGGATTCGTCGAATACCAGACTCCGATCCTGACGGCGTCGTCACCCGAGGGCGCGCGCGATTTCCTCGTGCCCTCGCGGATTCATCCCGGCAAATTTTATGCGCTGCCCCAGGCGCCGCAGCAGTTCAAGCAACTCCTCATGACGTCGGGCTTTGATCGCTACTTCCAGATCGCGGCGTGCTTTCGTGACGAGGACAGCCGCGCCGACAGGTCACCGGGAGAGTTTTATCAGCTCGACTTCGAGATGGCGTTTGTCACGCAGGACGATGTGTTCGATACCATCGCGCCGGTTCTCGCCGGCGTGTTCGAGGAATTCGCCAAGGGTCGCCCCGTCACCAAGGCCCCCTTCCCACGGATTACCTACAGCGATGCTCTGCTCAAGTACGGCAGCGACAAACCGGACCTGCGCAATCCGCTCCTGGTCGGCGATGTGACCGAAGCTTTCAAGGGCTCAAGCTTTGGCTTGTTCGCGCGCAACATCGATAAGGGTGCAATCGTGCGCGCAGTCCCGGCACCGAAATCCGCCGACCAGCCGCGCAGCTGGTTCGACAAACTCAACGAATGGGCGCGGGAGAACGGCGCTGGCGGTCTCGGGTATATTCAGTACAAAGACGGCGAGGCGCGCGGACCGATAGCCAAGAACCTCGACGCCGACCGTGTCGCCGCCATCAAGGCGGCCACCGGCGTAAGCGACGGTGACTCGGTGTTTTTCGTTTGTGACCAACCCGATGTGGCGGCAAAATTTTCCGGCCTCGTACGCACCAAGCTTTGCGATGAACTGGGCCTTCTGGAGCGCGACAAGTTTATGTTCTGCTGGATCGTCGACTTCCCGATGTTTGAGCGCAATAAAGATACCGGGCAACTTGAGTTCAGCCACAACCCATTTTCCATGCCCCAGGGCGGCATGGAGGCGCTGGTGAACCAGGACCCGCTCACCATCAAGGCCTTCCAGTACGACATTGTCTGCAACGGCGTCGAGCTGTCGTCGGGCGCAATCCGCAATCACCGCCCCGACATCATGTACAAAGCCTTCGAGATCGCCGGGTACAAGAAAGAAGACGTCGAAACCCGCTTCGGCGGCATGTTGAATGCCTTCAAGTACGGCGCGCCGCCTCACGGCGGCTCGGCGCCGGGCATCGACCGTATTGTCATGTTGCTGGCGGACGAACCCAATATCCGCGAGGTTATTCTCTTTCCGATGACCGGCCGGGCCGAGGATCTGCTGATGCAAGCCCCGAATACCGTGTCGGCTAAGCAGCTCAAGGAGCTACACATCAAGCTCGATCTGCCAAAAGAAGCAGGGTCGAAGGATTCGGCGAAACCGGCACCGGCCGCCGAATAGACTGCGCGGCACTAGCGCGATCGTTTCAGGCTGAATCGGGATCGCGCTCTAGAGTCTTGATTGGTCGCATTTTTAAACGCCGAACCGGTTCCCACTTCGGCTAAAATGCTCTAGCGCGCCTTCAGACCGTATTTTTCACGGCGTTCTTGTTTGATCTTGTACATGGCTGCGTCGGCGGCTTCGAGCAGCTCCTTCAATTCTGCCTTAGCTGAGTACATGTGCACGCCGCAGCTTGCCTTGATCGGGATCTGGTTCTTATTCCAGACCGCATGGGCATTGTTGAGCTTGAGATCCAGGTCTTCAGCGCGGCGGACGCCATTGCGCCTGTTGGATCGCGGCAGGAGGACGGCGAATTCGTCGCCGCCCAGTCGACCGATGTAGTCGGTATCGCGGATATGGCCGCGCAGAAGTTCCGATACGGCGCGCAGTACTTCATCGCCGGCAACGTGGCCATACACGTCGTTGATCGGTTCGAATTCGTCGAGATCGACCATAATCAATACGCCGCCAACGCCATGGCGGCGCGCCACCGATAGTTCGTGGGCTAGGCAATCTTCAAAACCGCGGCGATTGAGCACACGCGTGAGGGCGTCCGTCGTTGCCAGGCTCTCGAGGTCCGCTATGCGCCTTTCCTGCAGTCGGAGGTGATCGGATATTTCCGCCACCAGCGAATGGGTAAGTGCCGCGATTTCCTTGATCGCTTTCGCGCCGTCAGTGGACTTCCCAATCTTCACGTGTTCGGTGAAACGAACCAACTGGGACAGTTTCGTTACAATCGTATCGGGCGCAAGTTCGGGCGAAGGCGCGCGTTTCAGTTCCGGCAGCCCTGGCATTACGGCGTCGCCTGGTCTGCGAAACAGCGGCGCGTTGGCGACTGAGTACCGGCGATTACGGGCCTCGAGTCGGCTCGCTTCAAAAGGCTTCGCCCAATCCTAGATTTCCTCGAATTGGACAGGCCACAAGCCCCGACCGTGTGCCAATTATGAGCCGTGTTCCAAATCCGATGCTAGGACTGAATCGCAATCCCGATATTATGCGCTTACGGCGGCCATGGTCCTTCTATCCCATTATGATTATATGGTTTTCATAGATTTCTCGCACGGGCAGACGGTCCTCCTTGGTCGAGCCGTCCGGCAAATCGCCCTGGAACCGCCGCTTCTTGTGCCCAACCTGGATCGCCTAGTGATAGTCTGATGGGCTTACTATTTCCACTGGGGAGGCTATCGCACATGAAGGCCTTGGGTTCCTGCGCGCGGACAGTTCCGGCTCTGGGCCTGGCCGCCTGGCTGCTCTTGGCAACTGGAGCCTGGGCCGCCAGCCCGGCCCTATCCGCCTCCAAGCCCGCGCCCGACAAGGCAGCCGTCGATCTGCTGTCCCACCGTGCGATCTATGACATGTCGCTGATCAAGGTTAGCCAGAGTGACGGCGTGCGGGCTGCCACGGGCACGATGATCTACACGCTGACCGACCGTTGCGACGGCTACACCATCGAGACCAATCTCTCGCTGAATCTCGCATTCGCGAACGGCAACGAGAATCAGATCGAGCAAAAATATGTCGCCTGGGAGGCGAAGGATGGACGTTCGTCCACCTTCCGCTTCCAAGTTCTCGAGAACGGTAAACTTTCCAAAGCCTATCATGGAACTGTGAAATTCAGGGAAGACGGCACCGGCACGGCCACCTATGAAGCAGAAAACGTCTCGATCTTCGATCTGACGCGCGGCACGCTCCTGTCCACGGGTCACACCTTGGCATTGCTAAAGAGCGCCACGGCCAATGAGCAGTTCATGAGCAAGCTTGTGATCGACGGATCCTTCGACGAAGGTCCGTTCTGGATCACCGCCGCCATCGCGCCTTCGCAGAAAGGTGGCGTCGTGCCTGTCAAGGGGGCGCCCGGACTCCTGAGCGAAGGAAGGTACTGGCCGATCGGTATGGCCTACTTCCCTGCGACCTCGGTCCAACCGATACCCGAATACGAAATATCGCAGAATTTGCTCGGGACCGGAATTACGCGTTCCATGGTGCAGGATTTTGGGGGTTTCACGCTGGCTTTCAATCCAGTCAGGATGGAGCCCGTGACGGCGCCACCCTGCTAGCAAGGCGCACCGCGACCGGGACTTCGATCGAAACGGGGGGAGGGAGAAGATGCGCCGGCATTTGAGCGTAGTCGCGGCGGCGATGATCATTGCCGCGCCCCTTACCTTTCACGGGAAGGCGCGCGCCGCCGATGTACTCCCCTATGAAGCGATCTACGCGCTACGCCTCACGCATGCCAGTTCATCCGGCGGGCCGCGGGCCGCGGTTGGTATTTATGAATCGCGTTTTATTGAAACCTGCGCGGGCTGGGACACGAAGTCGCACACGAGTTTAAGTCTGACCTTCAGCGACGGCGCGATCTTCACCAACGAGCGCTTCTTTTCGTCTCTGGAGGCCAAGAACGGCCGGGATTATTCCTTCGCGGTGTTGACGCTCAAGAACGGTAAGTCAGTCGAAGCCTACAAGGGCACGGCGACGTTGGCGAAACGTGGCGGGCGAGCAAGATATGAATTGCCGACGCAAGAGGGCGAGAAGCGGGGCCACATCATTTCGCTGGTGCTGCCGCAAGGTACGCTATTTCCGGCGGCCCACTCCCTGGCCCTGTTGGGTTCGGCCGAGCAAGGCACGCCGATGTTCCGCAGAGTTGTCTTTAGCGGTTCCTCGTCGGTCGGACCGCGCGTTCTGTCGATCGCCATCGGCCCGCCTCTGGCGGCGGGACAGTCCAAGGCCGCCGAGATAGATCGTGCGCTGCTGGATATGCCGTCATGGCGGATGAGCTCGGCCTATTTCAATCTCTTTGAGAAGCGCGATATCCCGAATTTTGAGGTGTTCTCAAGACTCTCAAAATCGGGAGTCACCGAGTCATTTGAACAAGCCTTCCGTGATTTCACCGTGTCGGCCACCTTGCAGCGCCTGCGCCGGCTTGATCGTCCGGTGTGCACAACGCCCTAGTGATGCGAACCAAACGCCTGATTCCTAATCATTGTGTTTGGTTCGCACCACAACACATCGAACCGTTAGGGCCACAGCCATGCAGCCCCGCGCACGCCGCCGGCATCCCCGTGACGCGGCCGCGCGAGTTTTGTGACCGCAGTGTCGGAAAACACGTAGGCCGGCCACAGCTTAGGCACGTCCGTATAAAGCCGCGCGATCTGCGAAAGTCCGCCGCCGAGGACGATCACATGGGGATCAATCACATTGATGATAGTGGCGGACGCGCGCGCGAAGCGGTCGAGGTAACGCCCGATCGCCGCGCTGGCCTTGGCATCCCCAGCTTCACTACGGCTGGCAATTTCGGCGGCGGTCGCGGTCTCGCCGGTCGCCGCGGCAAAATCCCTGCTGAGCCCGGTGCCTGAAATGTAGGTTTCGTTGCAGCCCTTGAGGCCGCAATAGCAGTCGGGTCCCGGGATCTCATCGGCCCGCGGCCAGGGCAACGGGTTGTGGCCCCACTCCCCGGTTATGGCGTTGGGGCCGCGCACCAGTTTCTTGTCGATGACCAGCCCGCCTCCGGCGCCGGTTCCAAGGACGGCGCCAAAGACAATTGCGTCGTCCGCGCCGGCACCGTCCACGGCTTCGGACAAGGCAAAACAATCGGCGTCGTTTGCCAGCCGCACAGGTCGACTCAACGCCTCGGCGAGGTCGCGGTCTAGGGAATGGCCAATCAGGCAAAGGGAGTTGGCATTCTTGATAAGCCCAGTGGCCGGCGAGACCGTTCCAGGAATGCCTAAGCCGACGGAGGCCTTTTGCCCACCCGCAAGATTATGCGTTACCGAATCGGCCGCCGCGACCAGAGCCGCGATCGTTCGCACCGTCGCCTGATAGTCGCCCGCGGGTGTGGCCGCCCGGTGGCGGAATCTCTGTAGGCCCTCGCGATCAAAGGCCGCGACCTCGATCTTCGATCCGCCGAGATCCACGCCGACACGAATGTTCGCGCTCACGCTTGTGGCCCCCGGACTGCATGGCCGCTATGCAAAATACCGGCCTCGGCGAAGAATATATTGTTCTCGACGCGGACAAAACACTATATGAGCTACGGGTACATTCTATAAGACTCAAGACGCCATGACCGAGCGGCCTCGACGCCCCCTTAATAAGGACAACGACGCGCTGCGCTTTCCCTTCGCGGAGGCGCCCGCGCCGGGAACCGTCTTTGATGTGGCGCCCGGCGTGAAGTGGCTGCGCATGCCATTGCCTTTCGCACTCAACCACATAAACCTGTGGGTACTCGACGACGGCGATGGCTGGACACTCGTGGACACCGGAATCAATTCCGCAGACACCCGCGAACTATGGACGGTGCTATTTGCCGGCCCGCTCAAAGACAAGCCCGTCAAACGAATCCTCTGCACGCATTTTCATCCCGACCACCTTGGCCTCGCCGGCTGGCTTGTAGGGACGCATGGCGTGCCCCTCTGGATCACCCGTGAGGAGATTGAAGCGGCGCGCTACAACCTCGCGCTAACCAGTGATATCGCGGTACCCTTGGCTTCGCGGCTTTATACGCAGGCGGGCCTTGAAAGCGCGCTGCCGGCGATGTTGGCGGCGCGCGGCGACGGCTACAAGGGCAGGGTGTCGGCCTTGCCCGAGACGTATATTGCCCTCGATCCGACAAGACCCGTGCAAGCGGCCGGCACCACCTGGAGCATTGTCGTAGGCGAGGGGCACTCGCCGCAACTCGCTGCCCTCTATGCCCCGTCGCGCAGAGTCCTGATTTCCGGCGACCAGGTGCTGCCCGGCATCTCGCCCAATGTCAGCGTTCGTGATTCCCTACCCGACAGCAATCCGTTGAAGGATTTTCTCGAAAGCCTCATGCGCTTTCGCGCGTTACCCAACGACACGCTGGTGCTGCCTTCTCACAAAATGCCGTTCTATGGATTGCACGAACGAGTCGATCAGCTCATTGGTCACCACCATGACCGCCTGGGCGTCGCGCGGGCTGCCTGCGCGAACGGCGCCACCGCACGCGACGTTATGCAGGCAATGTTCAATCGCGATTTTGACGCTCAACAGCTCGCATTTGCCTTGGGAGAAACGCTGGCGCACCTCAATTATCTTATTGTCAACGGCGAAATCCTACGCGAAGAGACGCCCGCGGGTGTTGATCGCTACCGAGCGATCTCGTCCGCGGCGGCGGCCTAACTTTGTAGTTCGATACCGTCGGCGCGGGCGGTCTGGTAGAATTATCCATGACGACCCTGGTCCTCAGTCACGATAGCTACCTCACCCACGACACGGGTTCCCATCACCCGGAATGTCCCGACCGCTTGCGCAGCGTCCTGAAGGCGCTCGATCAATCGGCGCTCACCGGACTTATGCGCGAAGTTGCCCCGGAAGCCACGGTCGCCGAGGTCGCGCGCGCCCATCCCGGTGGCTATATCACTGACATTCTTGCGGCCATGCCGCGCGAGGGCCTGCGTTACCTGGACGGCGACACAGTGGTTTCGCCCGGCTCGGCCGAAGCCATGATGCGGGCCGCCGGTGCGGCGGTGCGCGCGGTCAACGCCGTGGCCGCCGGCGAGGCCGACAACGCTTTCTGCGCCGTGCGCCCGCCGGGCCACCATGCCGAGTCGACGCGGCCGATGGGATTCTGCCTGGTCAACAATGCCGCCGTCGCCGCGTTGCACGCACGCGCCGTCCACCACTGCCAACGCGTCGCGGTAATTGATTTCGATGTTCACCACGGCAACGGCACCCAGGAAATGTTCTGGAACGACGCCGAAGCCTTCTATGCCTCCACCCACCAGTTCCCGTTTTACCCGGGAACGGGGTCGCGCCAGGAGCGGGGCGGGCACAACAACGTGGTCAACGTTCCCCTTGCGGCCGGCGATCGGGGTGACGTCTTCCGCGGCGGACTTCGGGACGAGATTTTGCCGGCGCTTACCGCCTTTCAGCCGGATTTTGTGATAATTTCCGCCGGCTTCGACGCCCATAAGGATGACCCCTTGGGACAACTCAGACTGACGGAAACCGACTTTGCCTGGGCTACCACCGCGATCATGGACGTCGCCGATAACGTCTGCGGCGGACGGGTGGTATCGGTGCTCGAAGGCGGTTACAACCTGGATGCGCTGGCGGACTGCGTGACGGCACATGTGGAGACCTTGAAGGATCACTGAAATGGCCAAGACCCCAAATGATGTAGGCGCGGACATTGCCGCCCTAGGCTTCGAGGACGCCATGAAGGAATTGGAACGGATCGTGCGCGACCTGGAAAGCGGTCAGGTCAAACTCGACGACGCCGTTAAGGCTTACGAACGTGGGGCGGCATTGAAGCGCCATTGCGAAGCCAAGCTGGCCGAGGCCCGCGCCAAGGTCGAAAAGATTACCGGCGTCGGCAAGAGCCTTGGATTGGAGCCGGTCGATCGTGAGTAACGCCGCCACACGCGCGAATTCCACAACCGCTGTCATGAGCGCTTTTCAAGCCGAACTGATTGCCGTTGCCGCCGCCGCCAACGCCGAACTGGACCGGCTCTTGCCGACGGTACCGGGCCCGGAGGGGCGTGTCGTCGAAGCCATGCGCTTCGCCGCCCTCGACGGCGGAAAACGCCTGCGGCCGTTTCTCGCGGTCGCTGCTGCCGATTTGTTCGATGTGCCGCGCGCGCGGTCGATGCGCGCCGCTGCGGCGGTGGAGATGGTGCATTGCTACTCGCTCGTACATGACGACCTTCCGGCCATGGATGACGATGATCTGCGCCGCGGCCGTCTAACGGTCCACCGAAAATTCGACGAAGCCACGGCGATTCTCGCGGGCGATGCGCTTTTGACCGAAGCTTTCGCCGTGCTCGCCGATCCGCAAACGCATCCCGACGGGGCCGTGCGCGCCAACCTTGTGGCTGAACTGGCGCGCGCTTCAGGGGCATCGGGCATGGTCGGCGGCCAGATGATCGACCTCCTGGCGGCGTCGCTTACCATGGACGACGCGGGGCTGAAGCGGCTCCAGAATCTCAAGACCGGCTGCATCATTGCCGCCGCCTGCCGCATGGGTGCGGTGCTGGCGGGGGCCCCTGGCTCAACGGTGGAAATTCTCGGTCGCTACGGCATGGATTTGGGCCTGGCCTTTCAGATCGCCGACGACGTCCTCGACGCCGAATCCACCGCCGCCGAAACCGGCAAGGCCACCGGGAAGGACGCGGCTGCCGGCAAGGCGACCTTTGTTTCCCGCGTCGGCCTTGAAGGCGCGAAAACCCTCGCTAAAACGCTTGCGAATCAAGCCACTAACCATTTGATTTCATTTGGGGATAGGGCCGATCTCCTTCGCGAGGCAGCAGGGTTCGCGGTGACACGGCGCACCTGATACAGTTACGGCTGATCTGTTAACTTCCGAGCCGGATCTACGATCCAGGGACGACTGCCTTGACCTTACCCACAGATCCATCCGCGCCGCATACGCCACTGCTCGATCGCGTTTCGCGGCCCGCGGATTTACGCAATCTCAGCCTTGAGCAACTGACGCAGTTAGCCGCAGAACTGCGCGCGGAAACCATCCACAGCGTTTCCCGTACCGGCGGGCATTTGGGCGCCGGGCTCGGTGTGGTGGAACTGACCGTCGCCATCCATCACGTTTTTGACACGCCGGGCGACCGCCTGATCTGGGACGTGGGCCATCAATGTTACCCACATAAGATTCTTACCGGGCGGCGTAACCGCATGGCGACCATCCGTCAAAAAGATGGACTGTCCGGTTTCACGTTGCGCACGGAGAGCGAATTCGATCCATTTGGCGCAGGCCATAGCTCAACGTCGATCTCCGCCGGGTTGGGCATGGCGGTGGCGCGCGACTACGCCGGCGACGACAACCACGTGATCGCCGTCATCGGCGACGGCAGCATGAGCGCCGGCATGGCCTACGAAGCCATGAACAACGCCGGTGCGCTCAAGAGCCGCCTGATCGTCATCCTCAACGATAACGATATGTCGATCGCGCCGCCGGTGGGCGCCATGAGCGCTTATCTTTCGCGCCTCCTTTCGTCGAAATCTTACCTGAACATCCGCCAGGCGCTGAAGCAGATCGCTTCGTATTTCCCGAAACCCATTGAACTTGCCGCCAAGCGCGTCGAGGAATACACGCGCGGCATGGTGACGGGCGGCACGCTGTTCGAGGAAATGGGGCTGTACTATGTCGGGCCGATCGACGGCCACCGCATCGAACATCTGGTGCCGGTCTTGCGCAACATTCGGGACAGCGAAGCCAAGGGACCCTTTCTGATTCACGTCGTGACTCAGAAGGGCCATGGCTACGCGCCCGCCGAAGCCTCCACCGACAAGTACCACGGCGTCACCAAGTTCGACGTGGTTTCGGGCACCCAAGCCAAAGCCGCCGTCAAGGCGCCGTCCTATACCGGCGTATTCGCCAAGGCGTTAATCGCCGAGGCCGAGGCCGACAGTAAGATTATCGCGATCACCGCCGCGATGCCGAGCGGCACCGGCCTCGACAAGTTCGGTGAAAAATTTCCTAAGCGCTGTTTCGATGTCGGCATTGCGGAGCAACATGCCGTAACCTTCGCGGGCGGCTTGGCGACCGAAGGCTATAAACCGTTCTGCGCGATCTATTCCACTTTCCTGCAACGCGCCTATGATCAGGTGGTGCACGACATCGCCGTTCAGAATTTGCCGGTGCGCTTCGCCGTCGACCGCGCTGGCTATGTCGGAGCCGATGGCGCTACCCATCAGGGCTCTTTCGATCTCGCCTACCTTGGCTGTTTGCCCAACTTCACCATTATGGCCCCGGCCGACGAAGTGGAGTTGATGCATATGGTCGCAACGGCCGCGGCCCACAATACCGGCCCTATCGCCTTACGTTATCCGCGCGGTGAAGGTGTGGGCCTGGAGTTGCCCGCGCGCGGCACAGCCTTGACCATCGGTAAGGGCCGCATTGTTCGCGAGGGTACAACCATCGCCTTGCTCAGTCTGGGCACGCGCCTGGCCGAATGCCTCAAGGCGGCCGACGAGTTAGCCGCCCGCGGACTTTCCACGACCGTCGCCGATGCGCGCTTCGTCAAACCCCTGGATACCGAGTTGATCAACCGCCTCGCTGACAATTACGAGGTCGTGCTGACGGTGGAAGAGGGCGCCGCCGGCGGCTTCGGCGCCGCCGTCCTCCAGCACCTCGCCGGTAGTGGCCGTTTGGACAAGGGCCTGCGCATCCGCAGCCTGACAATGCCCGATGCATTCTTTGAACACATGAAGCCCGAGGACCAGCTTCTGGCGGCGGGCCTTACCGCCCCCGGTATTGTCGCCGCGGCCCTGGAGGCCTTAGGCATTGAGGCAGGCGAACTTGGCAGTGAAAAGCCCGTCCGGGCCTGAGCTGCTCTTCCCGTGAAGCCGCCAAAAATCCGTCTGGACGAGCTTTTGGTCGAGCGCAGCCTCGCCGAAAATCCGGCTCAGGCGCTGGCGATGGTCATGGCCGGGTTAGTCTTCAGCGGCGAGCAAAAACTTACCTCGGCGGGCGCCAAGGTCAGCGCCGACTTGCCGCTGCTCGTCCGGGGCGCGGAACATCCGTGGGTGTCACGCGGCGGCCTGAAACTGGCCCACGGCCTTGCGCACTTCGCCTTCGATGCCAAAGACCGAATCTGTCTCGATCTCGGTGCCTCGACGGGTGGTTTTAGCGACGTGTTGCTGACCCACGGCGCGGCCAAGGTTTATGCCGTCGACGTCGGTTACGGGCAGCTCGCGCACAAACTGCGCATTGATCCGCGCGTGGTCGTGCTGGAGCGCACCAATGCGCGCGCGATCGATCGTGTCACGATACCTGACAGCGTTTCCGCCGTCGTTTGCGACGCGAGCTTCATCGGATTGCGGACGATCCTGCCGGCCGCTCTGGCACTGGCGGCACCCGGGGCGTGGTTGATCGCGCTGATCAAACCGCAGTTTGAAGTCGGCAAGGGCCATGTCGGCGCGAAGGGCGTGGTGCGCGACCCAACGCTTCACGCCGAGGTCTGCGATACCATTACCGCCTGGATGAATGATCAGCCGGGCTGGCGAGTTGTCGGCGTGACGCAAAGTCCGATCACGGGTCCCGAAGGCAACGTCGAGTTCCTGATGGGGGCGGTTAGGGACTAGGCAGCAAGACTTTTCTCATTTGCGTGCAGTTTTCGCCAATGCTGACAAGTTCATACTCCATAAAATCAACTGAGCAGCTACTTCGCTACCACCGGTGCCATCAAAAGCTGCGGACCGCGCGCCGCGGCGGACTCAAACTGTTCCATCAGGGGCGCGACCACCTTGGCAAACCACGCCGCCGCGCGGAAGAAACTCTCAACGTCTTCCGGGGCATCGTTGGCGCCGAAATATTTGAAGATGTCCCACCAGCCTTCTTTCTCGTCGGAGAACTTCACCAATCGCAGCCGATCCTGCGGCTGGAGGCCAATCCGGGTCTTGGTATAATCGAGCGCCTTCAGAAACCCGCCCAATTCGTCAACCAAACCGGCGCCCACGGCATCGGCGCCGCTCCACACTCGGCCGCGCGCGACTTTGTCGATCTCGGCGACGGTTTTGTTGCGCCCCTGGGCCGCCTTGCCGGTGAAGTCGGCGTAGGTCGCATCGAGCATCCGGTTCAGGCGTTCGATGTCTTTCGGCGAAAAATCTGTTGTCGCGCTGAACATGCCAGCCGAATCGCCAAAGGTAATGCGCTCGCGATTGATATCGAGCTTGGCGAGCGCGTCGCCCACGACCATCTTGCCGGTGAACACGCCGATGGAGCCGGTGACGGTGGCGGGGGACGCGAAAATCCGGTCGGCCGGCATGGCGATGAAATAGCCGCCCGAGGCCGCGGTATCGCCCATACTGACGATCACCGGCTTACCCTTTGCCTTGGCGCGCACGATCTCGCGCCAGATGGTGTCGGAAGCGGCGTACGATCCGCCGGGACTGTCGATGCGCAGGAGGATGGCATTGATCTTGCCGTCGTCGGCGGCGCGGCGGACGGTTTTCGCCATCGAATCGGCATGGATGCCTAGTTCGCCGGAGAAGGGGCTGTCCTCGCCGCGGCGGTCGATTTCACCGACGGCATGAATCACCGCGACGCGCCTGCGCGCCGCCGCCGCGCCGGGCACTGGCAGCGAAACGTAGCGGTCGAGGTTCATCTCCTCGGCGCCTGGGAGCTGCTTTTTCAAAGCCTCGTCGAATTCATCGCGATACCCGAGGTGATCGACAAGCTTCCTGTCGAGGGCCTCCGTGGCCAGTTGCGGCCCCTCATCGATCACAGCCCTGACCGCATCGGCGCTGATCTTGCGGTCGGCGGCGATGCCCGCCACCATTTGCTCGAACCAGGACCCGAGCAGCGCGCGGGTTTCCTCGCGGTTGGCTTCGGACATGCCGGTGTTGGTGAAGGTCTCGGGAGCGCTTTTGTACTCGCCGCGCGCCACGAAACTGCCTTTGACTCCGAAACGCGCGAGGAAAGTCTTTAGGAAGAATCCTTCCGTACCAATTCCCGCGATGCCGACGGTCGCCGAGGGTTGCACCCAGATATCGCCGAAGGCCGCCGCCAGGTAGTAAGTTGGAAGGGCGCCTTCGCCTTCGCCCATGGTCTCCGAAAAAAGTAGCGCGGGTTTTCCGGCGGCGCGGAATTCCGCGACCACGTCGCGAATTTCCTGGCTTTGCGCGAGGCCCAGGCTGGGATTGCTCAAGGTGGCTTTGATCGCGACCACGCGGGGATCGTCCTTGGCTTTGCGGATGGCAACGACAGCGTCGGGCAAAGTCGTCGCCGCGCGCAGGTTGAAGCCCTCAAGGCGCGGGCCACCAGGTCCTTCCACCAAGTTCTTGTCCAAGTCGAGTGTCAGCACGATCTTGTCGGGGACCGCGCTAACGGGCCGGCGCATGCCGTCGAGGTTGGAAGCCATATAAATCAGGCCGACAAAGACGGCGACCGACAGGAGACCGATACCCGAAAACAGGCCCAGCAGAATAAAGCTGAAAGTACGCATGTTAGGAATCCTCCTGCCGCCGGACTTGGGTCCCGACTAGCCGCTAGTCGCTAGACCCTTTCCCGGTTCGCTTGAATCGGGAAGGGGTCCAGATTCATATGAATAACGCGCTTCTGTCGGAAAACCGGACGCCCATTTTTCCGGGAGGCGCGCTAGGTTCCGCATTGCGCCTGGTGGAGCAGCAGGTGATCGGCCAGCACGATCGCCAGCATGGCTTCGGCCACCGGCACGCCGCGAATGCCGACGCAGGGGTCGTGGCGGCCTTTGGTGCTGATGGTGGTATTGCGGCCGCGCACGTCGATGGTCTTGCGCGGCGTGAGGATCGAGCTTGTCGGCTTGATCGCGACGCGCGCGACAATTGGCTGGCCGCTGGAGATGCCCCCGAGAATACCGCCGGCGTGGTTGGAAAGGAATTTCACGTCGCCCTGGCTTTTTCCGGCGCGCATTTCGTCGGCATTTTCCTCGCCTGAAAAAGCCGCGGCGGCGAAACCCGCGCCGATCTCAACACCTTTGGCGGCGTTGATGCTCATCATGGCCGAGGCGATGTCGGCGTCGAGTTTGCCGTAAACCGGCGCACCCAGGCCGGCCGGGATACCGTGGGCAATGACTTCGATGACCGCGCCCGCGGAAGAGCCCGCTTTACGCACGTCGTCAAGATATGCGGCCCAGATCTCGGCCGCTTTTGCGTCGGGCGAAAAGAATGGGTTCTTGCCGACCTGTTTCCAATCCCAGCGTTTGCGATCAATGACGTGCGGCCCGATCTGGGTCAGCGCGCCGCGAATGGTAATCTTCGTGCCGAGGCGTTGGGTCAAAACCTTGCGCGCGATCGCGCCAGCGGCGACGCGCATGGCGGTTTCACGCGCCGACTGCCGCCCGCCCCCGCGATAGTCGCGTATGCCGTATTTTTTCCAATAGGTGTAGTCGGCATGGCCGGGGCGAAACTTTTCGGCAATGTCGCCGTAGTCCTTGCCGCGCGCATCGATATTTTCGATCAGGAGGCCGATCGGCGTTCCCGTGGTCATGCCCTCAAACACGCCGGAAAGGATCTTCACGGCATCGGGCTCGCGGCGCTGGGAGGTGTATTTCGATTGCCCCGGTTTCCGCTTGTCGAGCCACACCTGAATGTCGGCTTCGGTGAGGGGAATCATCGGCGGCACGCCGTCAACGACGCAGCCGATGGCCGGGCCATGGCTTTCGCCGAAGGTCGTAAAGCGGAAAAGGGTACCGAACGTGTTGCTGGACATGGCGCCTACTTGACGAGATTGGCGCCGGCGAGCAGCTCCGAAATCTGCTGGGACGATTCAGGCGCCATCATTCCGACAACGTGATAGCCACAATCGACATGAAGCACTTCACCGGTCACGCCGCTGGCGAGATCACTCAGAAGATAGAGGCCGGATTTGCCGACGTCCTCGATGGTGACGTTGCGATCCATCGGCGCGTTCAGCTCGTTCCACTTTAGAATATAGCGGAAATCGCCGATGCCCGAAGCCGCGAGGGTCTTGATCGGGCCCGCCGAGATCGCGTTGACGCGAATGTTCTTAGGCCCCAAATCCGTCGCGAGATAGCGCACGCTGGCTTCCAAGGCCGCCTTGGCCACGCCCATGACATTGTAATGGGGAATGACGCGCTCGGCACCGTGGTAGCTCAGCGTCAAGAGGCTGCCGCCGGTGCTCATCAACGGTTCGGCAAGGCGGCAGACTTCGGTGAAGGAAAAGCACGAGATGTCCAAGGTGTTCAGGAAATTCGCGCGGGTGGTGTCGCAGTAGCGCCCTTTCAGCTGATCCTTGTCGGAGTAAGCGATGGCGTGAACGACAAAGTCGAGGCCGCCCCAGCTCTTTTGAATTTCGGCGAAGACCTTTTCCACCGAGCCCGAGTCGGTGACGTCACAGGGCAGGACCAGGGGGGCGTTAACGCTTTGCGCCAATGGCCGGACACGCTTTTCCAGGGCCTCGCCCTGGTAGGTGAAGGCAAGGGTGGCGCCATGGGCGCTTAACGCCTGGGCGATCCCCCAAGCGATCGACCGATCATTGGCGACGCCCATGACCAGCCCCTTCTTGCCGTGCATCAAAAGCTGCTGTTCGCCCATGGTCGTATCCAGGCCTTGCGGCAGAAACTGTCAAAAAGCTTTCGGGAACCAATAACTTGCGGCATCCTACACGAAACCATTTTTTGGGCAAGGCGGGCAACGTATGGCACCGGTCGACGAGTCCTCGATGGAGGCCGATAGACCTCCGCGATTGGGAGCGGCGCGCGCCGCGGTCCGGGGCGCACTCACCGAGCCCAAGTTCCTTTTGCCGTTTCTCGTCAGTCGAATGAGCGAAGCCTGCGTAAGCAGTACGGCCGCCGCCCTCAGTTTCTGGACGGCACTCGCGGTTGTCCCGGCCTTGGCCTTGGTTCTGGCGACATTGGCGGCGGTTCCGGCCTTCGATCAACTAAGGGCTTCATTGCAGGAGGCCATCGTCTCCAACCTTGTCCCGGACACCGGCCTGAGAATCAACGAAGCGCTGACCGACTTCATCGAGGCGGCCGGCAATCTGACGGCATTCGGCGTCATCGGCTTGGTCGTAACCTCCGTACTTCTGCTTCTGACGGTCGAGGACGCGCTCAACGAGATTTTTGGCGTGACCCGGCCACGTCCTTTGCGAAAGCGACTCCTGGTATTCTGGGCGGTCATGACAATTGGTCCGGTGCTCCTCGGCGCGGGCCTATCCCTTCTCGGATACTTCGCCGGCATACAAATGTTCGAAGGCGCGCCGGCCGCGGGGCCAACGGCATTTCTACTTGGCGGCGTCATGCCGACCTTGCTGACCTGGGCGACCCTCGCATTTCTGTTCATGATTATTCCCAACCGCCGCGTGAGCTTGAAAGACGTGTTGGTCGGTGCGGCCGTCGCCGCCCTACTGCTCGCGGCCTTGCGCCAGGCGTTCACGCTTTACGTGATCTTTATGACGTCCTATCAGGCGATCTACGGCGCGCTGGCGGCGGTGCCGGTATTCTTGGTTTGGATTTATCTCGTCTGGCTTGCGGTGATGGTGGGTGCAATCGTCGCCGCTGCTCTGCCGGATTGGCGCACCGCGCGCGTCGGATTTGGTCCCGGCGTCGGCGGACGGCTGGTGCTCGCGCTGGAAGTTCTGGCGCGCCTTGCCGTGGCGCGCCGTGGCGGCGTGGGCCTCGCGGCCGAACCCTTAGCCAGGGCATTGGGTGCATCCGGCCCGGTCTTGAACCGAGTACTCGATGAACTGCGCCTCGGCATGTTCATCGCGCCGACCGAGGATGGCAGCTGGGTCCTCAGCCGTGACCTGGAGCGTACGGCCTTGGCCGATCTTGTCCATCACTTCGGCCTCGGTTTGGATATGGGTGCGGCCAGCGATGAGCTAAAACTTGGCGACCTCGGAAAACGCCTGAACCAATACTTGCAGAACGCGGCGGAATCGGAGCGGACGCTCTTGAGCGTAAGTCTCGCCCGACTGGTCATGCTGCCCGAAGAGTCGCCGCCCGGAGCCCAATAAATAAGGGGCGGCCGGTTGCGGCCGCCCCGTACTCTCGACGAATTTGACTTACCTATCCGGAAACGATCTTCCAGGAGCCGTCGGGCTGCTGGCAGGCGGTGCCGTAAGCCTTCTCGCGCTGGCCGCCGACCACAATCTCCGACTGGAATTCACGGCAGTACTCGCCGGAGTTGCGCCTGCCGTCGCGGACGGTGGTGACGGTGCCCGAATTGCCGGTCCTGGGATTGTTCCAGATGATGGTTTCATTGATCGGCGCCACATAGGCGCGCTGTTCGGCCTCGCGCATTCGCATGCGGTCGATATCGTCCATGCGCTTGCCAATGCTGCTGCCAATGGCCGCGCCGGCGACGGCACCAACGGCGGTCATCGCAGCCTGCCCGTCGCGGCCGCCAAACTTGGAGCCGAGCAATCCCCCGATGAGCGCGCCGCCGATAGCCGCGCCGCCCTGGTTCTGTCCCTCGGCGCAGCCGGTCAATGTCAGGGAGGAAACCACGGCCATGACTGCCATGAACTTCGGGGTATTGATCCCAAGGATACTCATGTGTCTTCGTCCTTCTAAAGTGTCCGTCTAGCCGTATAACGCCCGGCCTCGCCGGGCAGTTCCATGACGGCGATCAAATTCAGCCATCGAAGCTACTGACTTCACGCCCAATTGAGCCCGGCAAAGGTGGCAAAAATAAGGGCATGAGCCGCGCTGTCAACCGGTCGGCAAGCGCCAAAACCGTGAGCATTGACAAGGACCTGCGCCAGGTTGACTTTAGCTGCGCCGGCAACCCACGCCGTCGGCCCTTGAACATGGATGCGCCAGTCATGGACGCTTTGTCCCAGATCCCCGACGTAGCCGACCCCTTGGCCTTGTTTCGCACCTGGTTCGACCAGGCCGAGGCCCGGGAGCCGGATTTGCACAACGCCATGAGCCTGGCCACGGCGACAGCCGAGGGCAGGCCTTCCGTCCGCCTGGTCTTGCTGAAGGATTTCAGTTCGCAGGGGTTCGTTTTTTACACCAATACGGAAAGCCGCAAGGGCACGGAGATCGCCGCCAATCCGGCCGCGGCGGTGTGTTTTCACTGGAAGTCCCTTCGGCGACAGGTGCGGATCGAAGGCGACCTTGTTCCGGTGACCGCCGCCGAAGCTGATGCCTACTGGGCGACGCGACCGCGCGAGAGCCAGCTGGCCGCTTGGGCGTCGGCCCAATCGCGACCCATGCCGAGCCGCGCGTTGCTTCAAACCCGGGTCGCGGAATGTGAAGCGCGCTTTGCGGGCAAACCAGTTCCGCGGCCGGATCAGTGGACAGGCTATTGTCTCGTGCCGCGGAACATCGAGTTCTGGCATGATGTCCGCAATCGCCTTCACGACCGGCTGATATTTCGCCGGATCGGAGACGACTGGCATTCGGAGCGGCTTTATCCATGAACGGAGGTGCGCTGGTGCGACCTGAGAATCCTTCGTCACTGATGAGTGGTCCCAGCCGGGAACGGTTGATGCGCGTGGCGACCATCGCCGCCATGGTCAGCGCGGCCATTCTTGTCGTTGCCAAGGCGTCGGTCTATTTCGACAACAAGTCGGTGGCGGTGCTCTCCAGCCTGGCGGATTCGGCGCTCGATCTCGTGGCCTCGGGCGTGACGTTTCTCGCCGTGCGCTACGCTTTGACGCCGGCCGACGAAGACCATCGCTTCGGTCACGGGAAAGCCGAGCCGCTGTCGGGCCTGGGTCAGGCAGCCTTTGTCGCCGGTTCGGCGGTCCTGATCATGGTCGAGGCCATAGCGCGGTTCCACAGTCCGGTTCCGGTGCAGGATGGCACGAGTGGCATTGCCGTCATGGCGGTGGCGACGGTCGTGACGCTCGCCCTGGTGATGTTCCAACGCTACGTCATAAAGAAAACCGGCTCGGTCGCCATTAGCGCGGATTCGTTGCACTACACCGGCGATCTGCTGATGAATCTCGGCGTCATCGCCGCCTTATTCCTGTCGGCAAGACCGGGACTGGCATGGGTAGATCCCATGTTCGGCGTCGGCATCAGCAGTTTCATGTTGATCAATGCCATGAGGATCGCATTCCAGGCGGTTGGCAGCCTGATGGACAAAGAATTGCCCGACGCCGACCGTGAGAATATCATCGCCATCGCCCGCCAGCATCCCGAGGTCATCCATGTTCATGAATTACGCACGCGCTCGTCCGGACTCCAGAAATTCATTCAGATGCACCTGGTCGTGGGTCAACACCTGACACTCGTGAAAGCCCACGCGATTTCCGACGATGTCGAAAGGGCGGTTGCGTCGGCATTTCCTGGAGCGGATATCATTATCCACCAGGACCCCGAGGGCATTGTCGAGTTCCATCAGCCAGTCGGCGCGGCGTTGCCCTAGATTATCCGTGCCGCCTGGATGGCGGGGGGAGCTACTTCTTTTCGCGGTATAGGTCGTGACAGCTCTTGCAGGATAAGGCCACCACCGCGACGCCGCGTTCTATACCGACAACAACCTTGGAACGCTCAACGCCGTCGATTTCATGGACGCGAATTTGACCTTCACGCCCAACGGCAGCATCTGGTCGCTCTCGGTTTACGGCACCAACCTGACCAAGGAGCCCAGCTTTGGCGGCGACACCCAGTTGCCGAATATTTCCGCCTTCGGCGGCGACGGCCCCGGCCCACGGCCTAATCTGACGTTCTCGCCGATCAACAAGGGCCGTGTCTTGGGTGCAGAAATCCGTGTGAAGTACTAAACACCTTCAAAGGTCAGGAACGCTCCCGGTCGAAACTGACCGGGGGCGGTTTTCTTTTTTGAGGGAACGAGAGCCCGGGCTATTTTGCCGTGCCGCGCCGTGAGATTTCAAGGCCGGCCAACAGCGCCACAGCGCCGATGATTTGATGGATCGTGACGCTCTCGCCAAACAAGATCCAGGCGACACCGGCCGGGATGACCGGCTGCATGAGAAACATGGTCGCGACTAGACCGGCCGATACGTGCGCCAAGGACATGGCGATCAGCATCTGGCCGCTAATCTGCGCGAACATCGCCATTGCTAAAGCCACCAGCCAGCCATCGATAGTGTGAGGCCAGATCTGCTCCTCGGTGAGGGCGGCGAGCGCCAGCAGGATGACCGACGCCGCAGCGCCGCTAATGGCCATGGTCGATACAATTGAGGCGCGCTTGCGGACTCGTGAAAGCGTGAGCACGTAACCAGCGTAAAACGCCGCCGCGGCCATGGCCAGCAGATCTCCCATCACCGAGTTTCCGGCCCGGCCCAGGCTTTCCACCATCATGATGGCCGACCCCGACATGGCGACGGTCATTCCTGCGGCGAACAGGCGGCCGGGGCGTTCCTTGAACAGAATCCAACTGCCGGCGACGACAAAGATCGGAGTGACGTTGGACAGCACGCTGGCATTGGCGATCGAGGTCATCAAAACCGATGAATTCCACAAGACCAGATCGCCGGCGAAGAAAACGCCGCTAAGAATGATCAGCTTTAGGTCATGACGACCGACGTTTGAGTTCAGCGGCAGGCGATCCTGTGGCCGAAACCACAGGAGCGCGAAGAACAGCGGCAGGGGCAAAGCCAGGCGGTTGAAGGCCGTGGCGATCGGGCCGACTTCCGAAAGCCGTACAAAGATCGGCGAGAATGACGCGAACACCAGGCCGAGCACGAGAATTGGAAAAGCGTGCCGCGCGATGAAACTGCGGGGCGACAGCACGGCGCGGACCGGGGCTACGGCGAGGGCGTCGGGGTCGGGTTTCATCGTCGATTTCCGTGGGCATTTACCGCCATGGAGGTGGGCCGATTCTCCTATATAATCCCTGCGGACCCGTACAGGGGAATAGGAGGACAGAATGAGAATTGTAGGGATTTGCGTGGCGGTTGTCGGTTTTTTTATGCTTCTAGGCCAGGCCATGGCGGCCGATGATACCGCTCCGATCATTGGCCGCTGGGTCGATCGGCTTCCCGACGGCACTGCGATGATCACCGGTTTTTCCGCGCACACCGTGACCTTCTATTCGGTCAACGCCCAAGGCATGAGCATGGGCCCGCCGACCACGATAACCGTCCAATATCGAAAGCTGTCCGACGGCGCCCTTCTGGCCACGCCGATCGGCGATATTGGGGAACCGCTCATGGTTAAGGTCAAGAACGATATCATGGTGCTGACCTTCGAGGGCCTTCCGCCGCGTACGCTGATGCGCGAGAAGGAAGTGGCGATACCGAAGCCGCACAGCTGATGTTCGAGCCGCGGCAACGGGCGGCGCTCTTCTTCGAAGGCGATGCTCCGCCCGTCGAGATTGTCAACCCCGAGGCGGTTCGCCCGCTGCTTTTGACCGGGGATCACGCCGGCAACGCGGTGCCAACGAAGCTCGGTGACCTGGGCCTCGCCCCTGGCGAACTTGATCGGCATATCGGCTGGGACATCGGCGTAGCTGCTTTGACTCGGGCGCTGGCCGCACGGCTTGGATCCACGGCTGTGCTCGCGCGCTATACGCGGCTGCTGATCGATCCGAACCGTCCCTTGGGCGATCCGCAGTCAATCCCTGAGTTCAGCGACGGCACAGCCATTCCGGCCAACCTGGGCCTGACCGAGAGCGACCGTCGCGCGCGTGCTGACGCACTGTACTGGCCCTATCACCACGCCATCGACGAGCACATCGCCCGGCTCCAGCGTTTGAACCAGGTACCCGTCGTCTTGGCCATGCATAGCTTCACGCCGGCGCTGCAAGCCGGCGCTTGCCCTCGGCCCTGGCACGTCGGCGTATTGTTCGGGCGCGATGAGCGGCTGTCGGCACGCTTACTGTCCGAGTTGAAGGCCGCCGCGTTCAAGGGCACTCGCCTTGTCGTCGGCGCCAACGAACCCTATTCGGGCGTCACCCACGGCTTCGGCCTGAAGATTCACGGGATTGCCCATGGGCTGCCGCATGCGGAGCTAGAAATTCGCCAGGATTTGATTTCGACGCCCGCCGGCCAGGAGCGCTGGGCCGAACTGTTAGCCGATGTGCTGACGACCGTCGTCGATCACGACGATCTGCGAAAGGTCGAGCATTATTGAATTCTCAATTATGGAGCACAGCCATGGACGAACTGACCCGCCTTAAGGCCGAGGCCGCTGCTTTTCGCGGCCTGGTGCAGCACCTGCAAAAGCGCAGCGACGTGCAGAATATCGATTTGATGAACACGGCTGGGTTCTGCCGGAATTGTTTGGCAAAATGGTACCGCGCCGCGGTCGAGCATTACGGCGCGCCGATGACCTATGAGCAGGCCCAGGAACGGGTCTACGGTATGCCCCATGCCGACTGGAAGGCGAAATACCAGAAGCCGTCGACACCGGCCCAGGACAAAGCCTATGAGGACTCCAAACAACTGCACGCCAAGATCGCGGTCATCGAGTAGAGGCCTAGTACTCGGAATCACTGATCCGCGAAAAGCGCAGTGAGGTCTCCAAGGTATTTCGAGAGGTGAGCCAGGCGCGAATTTACGGTATTCACAGATATTACCCAATATTGGCTGGACACTCACCTAGCGCACTTCCCGATGCGAGGTGACAACAAGGTCGCGTGCGCTATTGCCCCACCATACTGCCTTCC
>SHVO01000027.1 GCA_009694245.1 Rhodospirillaceae bacterium
CGTGAAGCCAATCGCCGCGAGCGTGAGGCCAAGGCTGCCGCGGCGGCCGCTGAAGCTGCAGCGAGCGCCACGGCTCAACCGCCGGCGCCTGACGCCCACGCCCCGCCGCCGGCAGCCGCGTCCTAAGGCAAAAAAAATAGGCCCATCCGACGATGGGCCTAAAATAGATGGGATCCTACCCTTCTCCGCTTTGGGGAACGGGAGACACCGTTTTACTCACCGCGGATTAGTAACCGGCTGAGCGTTACTAAAAGTCCTAGCTGTCAACGCGCCGTCGCAGCTCGTCCTTTATTTTCAGCTTCTTTCTCTTGAGTTCATGAACAAGGTTGAAGTCGGGCAACGGTCGTCGTTCTTCTTCGATTAGCAGGTGTTCGATTTCGGCATGTTCGGTGCGAAGTGCGTCGTGCCGCGCATCTTGACCCATGGATCAATGACCTCCGGATCGTGCTCAGAATAGGGGTATTTTACACCCGAAAGCGCGGGCGTCCTAGGGCTTGCCGTAACGCATTGAACTGCAATGAAATTAACCCGGACAAGGGTGCCGATGCGAGCACCCGCGGCGGGACGGGGTCGGCGCCCCCGAGGCCCCGCCGCGACGACGCCCGGCATTCGACATTCAGAGCGCCAGGGGTGTATAAAATTCCGCCCGGGGGCATGGCTACGAAACCGGCATCATCCGGAATCAAAATGCCTGCCGCTTCCGGCCATTTGAACGTTCGTACTGTCGTGGGGCCAAGCCCCGGAACGACGAACCGGATAGTACTCGCCATATCATGCAATGGGATCAAGAACAGTTGAAGGCCAAGCTCGCTGGGTTAGAACTTGAGCACCGCGACCTGGACGGCGTCATCAATAATCTGATGGCTCAGGGCGACTTCGATCAGATCAAAATGGGCCGCCTCAAGAAACGTAAACTGGCCCTGAAGGATCAGATTACATCTTTGCGCGGCCGGTTGATTCCGGACATCATCGCCTAGAGCGCCGTGTCGAAAAGCATGCCCTCGGACTTGTTCCGGGGTGGAACCCGGTTTTCGGCATAAACGATGCGACAACTAGAAGTTAGAGCAAGCATAGCGATGCCGATATCGCGCTGCTTACTCAGAGAAATCGTCAATTAGTCCGCAGCGTGTGATCGGCGCGACCGAGCGCCAGCAGCGGACTTTCCCCCACGCCAACTGCCGAGGCCGCCACGGTTATGGCGAGCGCCATTTCGATGCCGCCGACCAAGTAGCCCGCAGCCGCCAAATGATCCCGCACGGCTCGCGCCACCATCGATGTAGCAAGCCCATCGAGCGGCAAGTCGGCCAGGGCGGCGAGATTTGATCCGCCGACGTATCCTTGTAAGACAAAGGGTAGCCCGGACATCGCTTCCACGGCCGCAACCGAGAGCGTTGAACCGGATGGAACGCCTTCTGTGTCGGATTGCGGCGGCGATACATTCAGACTTACGCCCTTAAGCCGATGCGCCACATCGGCCAACGCGCTATTGGCGGCGAGTAAGCCGGAAGAGCGGCGAATATCTTCGTAAGTGGAGACGTGGACCAAGACCACAACCCAAGTATGATCCGGGCCGGTCGGCTGAGCTAATGTGGCACCGAGCGCGCGCAGAAACGCTTCGGGCTCCAAAGTGGCCACTCCGGTTGCTTGAGCCAGATACTGTCCCGGTCCGCTCCGTTTATCGACAATCCGGTCATGACGTTTGACGACATTGCGCAGGTGGTTGATCTCGGCCACTAGGCCGGCCAGCGCCGCCTGTGTCGCCGGCGTGATTTGCTCCACCGGGATGCCAAGTATGGTGATGCGGTCGTCGAGCGGCTTGGAGCTGGCGGCTGCCTGATAGCTCGCGGCCACCTTTTTGGGAGGGCTGACCCCGGGGCGCGTCATTGCCCCCGCCCTGGCCCTGGCCCTCGAGGCGGCGTTGGACGACCGGAATGCTTTCGTGCTGGTTGATGTCGGGCATGTCGCGGTGGTCGTTTCCAATGAGTCCTTGGCTGCCAAATTGTGCCGGCGGTGGTTCAAGCCTACTCCTTTACCAAGACAGCCTTTGCAAAACCTTACCGGGACCTAAGGTTGGCTCAATTTCCCGGGGAATCGGTGGATCGACCCGGCTCCAACCGCAGCCCGCCTGGCCCGCAGCTTGCTGGCCCTGGGGCGCTCGGTTACAGTCGGCTCCCTTCGCGAGGCTCCAAAGGTAGCTAATTTGCATGGGCAAGACGGCGAAAGGCAAAGCCGAGCGGCATAGATCGGCTGGGGCCAAATCCGCGGCAACGCCGACCAAGTTTGGGGCTAAGCCCTTGGTCGGAATCATTATGGGCAGCGATTCCGATTGGGACACAATGCGCCACACGGCCGCGGTTCTGGTGGAACTGCGCGTGGCTTTCGAGGCCAAAGTGGTATCGGCCCATCGCACGCCTAAACGGCTCTATAAATACGCCGGCGACGCCGAGGACCGCGGCATCCAGGTTATTGTTGCCGGGGCCGGAGGGGCTGCCCATTTGCCGGGCATGACGGCCGCGATGACGGCCCTGCCGGTCCTGGGCGTTCCGGTCGAAAGCCAGGCGCTCAAGGGTCTGGATAGCCTGCTATCTATTTCCCAGATGCCCGGCGGCATTCCGGTTGGCACCCTGGCCATCGGAAAAGCCGGCGCGAAGAACGCTGGGCTGCTCGCGGCTGCCATTTTGGCGCTGAACGACCGCTCCTTGGCCGCGCGCCTGGTCAAATGGCGCAATGCCCAGACTGCGGCAATCGCCGAGACACCCTCGGCCTAAGCCTTCCACAGCCCATTTCGAGTTTCAGATGAACCGCATTTCTCCCGGCGCCACCATTGGAATCCTTGGCAACGGCCAGTTGGGCCGTATGCTTTGCCTTGCCGCGGCCCGTCTCGGCTACCGTACCCACGTATTAGGGCCGGAGGCCGACAGCCCGGCCGAACAGGTCGCAGCCGCCTCGACCGTTGCCGCCTATGACGACCTAGGCGCTCTGGCGGCGTTTTCCAGCACAGTCGACGTTGCAACCTTCGAATTCGAGAATGTCCCCTTGGCAGCCGTGGCCTATCTCGCCGCGCATACCCAGGTGCGCCCTTCCTGGCGGGCACTCGAAGTTTGCCAGGACCGCACCCAGGAGAAGCGATTCTTCGCATCGATTGATGCCGCGACCGCGCCCTGGCAACCGGTCAATTCCATCGGCGAGCTTGAGACCGCCCTCAAAAAAGTAAAGCCACCGGCGGTGTTGAAGACCGCCCGGCTCGGCTACGACGGTAAGGGTCAGGCCAAGCTCTTGACTGCTGCCGATGCCCAAGCCGCATGGCAGGGTTTGACCGGGTCAAAGCCGCTCAAACCCAACGGCATTTTCGCCGTCCTAGAGTCCTTCGTCGATTTCCGCTGCGAGATCTCAGTGATCGCCGCCCGCGGGCAGGATGGCCAGGTCGTTTGCTTTGAGCCGTCAGAAAACGTCCATGCGAATCACATGCTGGCAACCTCCACAGTGCCCGCCCGGATCGAGGCGGCAACCGCAGCTGCGGCCACAGACATCGCGACGCGCGCCGCGGAAGCACTGGATCTGGTGGGCTTGCTGGCGGTCGAAATGTTCGTCACGTCCAACGGGGAATTGCTCTGCAACGAAATGGCGCCCCGGCCTCATAACTCTGGCCATTGGTCTCAAGATGCCTGCGGTACCGACCAGTTCGAGCAGTTGGTCCGGGCTGTGGCCGGCCTGCCCCTGCTCGACCCTCGCCGGCATGCCGATGTGGTTATGCGCAATATTGTTGGTCCCGAGGTCAACGAGATCGGCCATTTCCTCTCGGACCCGGCGGCCCACGTCCACCTTTACGGCAAGACGGACGCCCGTCCCGGCCGCAAGATGGGCCACGTCAATATCCTAAGACCAAAGACCGGATGACCGGCGCGAATCATGGTAATGTGAAACGTTAAATTATTATAATATCACATTGATATTATATAATATTTCTACTTAACATCCCAAAGAGTTTGCGCGGACTAGGTAGGGCATTCAAGCGCGCGGCCAAGCGGGCCCGCAGTTGCGGGTATTGCATGACCTCAGCGATCCGCCGGTCGAGAAAGGCCCAGGTTGCCGCGCAGTCCGGGGAGCGGTCGTCCAGCCAGAACAGCACCGTCGTTCCGTAGACCGCCGCCAGGAGTCCCCGCTTAGTATAGAAATTGAAGTCGGTGGATTTGTCGCCGGCGGCGCGCCAGATGGCGTCGACGGTGGCGTACCAGCCGCGCAACGAGCCGACGGCAAACCGCGGCATGGCAGAGAGGGCGAGCGCCCGGCGCACGGCTTCGCGGTGGGGCGTCCAGCGCTCGAGCCGGACGCGTACCGCCGTCGCGACGCGCACGCGCACCTTCATGGCGGCGAAATCCAGCCCTTTCAAGTCCGCCTGCATCGTCCGGTCGGCCAAATCCATGAAATGCGCGATGGCATCCTTGATCCCACCCGGGAACGCCCGTGCGACAGCGTCCGCGTCCAAACCGGCGCTCATGGCCGCGGCAACCAGTGTCTTGCGGCTCCAGCCGTCAAAGGGGACATGCGCCAGGGCAGCCCAGATCAATCTGTCGCGGAGGGCGAGCTTGTCTTGCTGCGCTTGGAGATACACTGCCGTCTGGGAAGGCACCGGCATCAGCCCTCTTCGTCCAATTCCAGCTCGTGGCCCCTGGCCGAAGCTTCGGCCAAGAGCACGTCTGAAAATGCCAACGTACTCAGATCGTCCATGCGCATGGGGTAAACCACGCCGTCCAGGTGATCGCATTCGTGCTGTACGACGCGGGCGTGGAAGCCATGGGCCTCGCGCTCGATCAGGGCGCCGGCCATATCCTGATAGTGGTATCGAATGTTGGCAAACCGCGGAACCATGCCGGTCAGCCCCGGGACCGACAAACAGGCTTCGAGTGACTCCTCGGTGACGTCGTCCAAGGGGTTAATGACCGGGTTGACCATGACCGTCAGCGGCACCTCGATGCCTTGATTGCGGGCCGCGGGCACAAAAAAGATCACGACCCGACGCGCGTGATAAACCTGGGGCGCGGCCAAGCCGACACCTCCGGCTTCGAACATGGTTTCGATCATGTCATCGACCAGGTCCCACAGCCCGGGGTCGGCGAGATCGACGACTTCGGCCGCGGGCTGGCGCAGGACTTCGGCGCCCATGCGGGCAATGGATAGAGCGCTCATGAGCCTTGCTACATCCTTGGACGGAATCGACGGCAGATCCCGGAAAGGCATGCCCTCGGCCTTGACCCTACCAGATTAATTTAGCCTGTCCCACTGCCCCACGCCTAAGGGAGTGGGACAGTGGGACAGGCGCCCGAGCGCCAAAAACCGCCAAAACCCTGCTTCCCATGAACAATTACCCATGATATACTCCTGCCCTCTTGAGGCGTTGGCCCCCTCGCGGACCAGCGCGCTTTCCGAAGAAGTGGTCTTCTGGTTTTCCGGTTGGAAGCGCGCTGATGCTCTGAATCTGGACGATTTCCCGATTCAAGTTGACCGGGAAATGGCACTGCGCCTTTTGTCTGCCACGCTGGCAATCCTACCCTGGCAACTGCACGAGGAAACGACCCTTGGTTCAAGTCATCGTCCGCGACAACAATGTAGATCAGGCCCTGAAGGCCCTGAAGAAGAAGATGCAGCGTGAAGGCATCTTCCGTGAGATGAAACTCCGCAAATCCTACGAAAAGCCGTCCGAACGGAGAGCCCGTGAAAAGGCCGAAGCCGTTCGCCGCGCCCGCAAGATGGAACGCAAGCGGCTGGAGCGCGAAGGCTTCTAAGCGAAGCCGCGGCCGCCGGCCATGGCCGTCTCTGGCCTTAATCACAGCCCCCAAGGGCGTCATGGATGAAGTGCCCGAGGTGTGGCGAGTTAAAGTCGCGGTCACGCTCATCAATCCCGATTCATTGTTGGCGACCGACTATCTCAACCACTTTAATGAAGTAGTGATGTTGATCGGGATGCTGCCCGATATGCCGGACATGCTTCCAGACTGCGAGGCGTGGAAACCCAAATCCTACCCCGAACACTTCCTCAACGCCGGCCTGACTTACGGCGCGCTGGCCGCCGAGGCTTACGCCCACATGCGGCGTCACTCGCCGCCGCCTTCGAACTGACGGTCGAGTAACTCGACGCCACGATCAAATTCACCGTGGCGCGCTGCAAAGCCAGCGTCGAGAGCGGCGACCCCGAGGCCTTGCGCCAAGCGGCGTCGAACGGCTGCGAGGTTAGTCGCCGCCTGTGCGAGGCCTTGAGCTGCATGATCGCCGGCCAACGCACGGTCCTGGATCAGGAAGAGATCGACCGCCTTCTGGCTGTCTACAGCACCCAGCTGCGCTTCAGCCGGGCGCTATTAACGGCCTGGAAACCTCACCCGCCTACTTTCTGGGGATTCTGCCCGGAAAAGGAAAACAGTCGGTGACCAGCCTGCAAATTCGGCCCGCAGAGGCTTGCGACTCCACGGCCATCGCCGCGCTGGTGCGCGAGACGTGGCTCTCCGCCAACCAAGATCTGCTGCCTTGCGATACGCTCTCCAACATCTCTCAAACCGGACGGCTCACCAACCAACTCGGGGGCTTCGTCGCTGGCGAGTGGCAGAGTGTGCGCGTGGCGGAGACGGCTGGACAACTTGTCGGCGCCGTTGGCGTCAACCCAGCCGGCGTGATCTGGATGCTCTACGTCCTTCCGGCCTATCAGGGCCGCGGCGTTGGCTCGGCGCTCTACAATGACGCCATTGGCGCGATGAAGCAGGCCGGCAGCCGAAAAGCCATCCTGGAAGTGTTGGCGAGCAACGAAAACGCCGTAGCGTTTTATCGTGCCCGCGGCTGGGTGCCGGAAGGCCGGCGGACGGAGCACATCCCCGGTTTCCGCTTCACGGCCCTGCGCATGGGCTTGGCGCGCGCTTAGACGTACGTGCTCAAAACTACGCGCTTAAATCTCGATCTGCGTGCCCATTTCGACTACACGGTTGGGCGGCAGCTTGAAGAAATTCATGGCGCTGGTCGCCGAGCGCGTCATCCATGCAAAGAGATGCTCGCGCCACAGCGCCATGCCCGGCCGCGCGCTGGGCATGATGGTCTCACGCCCAAGGAAAAACGAGGTCTCCATGTCGTTGAACTCAAAATTCAGGCGGGTCGAGGCCTTCAGCGCCGCGGGGATATCGGTTTCATCGAGATAGCCGTAGCGCAGGACAAAGCGGTAGAAGCGCCTCCCCAAATGCTGAATCTCGAGGCGATCGATGTCGTCGACATGCGGCACTTCCTCGGTGATCACCGTCAGGAAGACGACGCGCTCATGGATCACGCGGTTGTGCTTGAGATTGTGAAGCAGGGCATGGGGCACGCCCTCGGCGGTGCCGGAGAGGAATACCGAGGTGCCTGCCACGCGGGTGACATTGGGGTTAAGCGATTTGAGGAAGTCCTCGACCGGCAGGGCGCCTTCGGAGCGGCAGGCGAATAGGAGCTCGCGCCCTTTCTTCCAGGTGGTAAGAAACGCAAACACCGAGATTCCCACTACTAACGGAAACCAGCCGCCGTGCGCGACTTTAGTGATATTGGCACTGAAAAACGCGAGATCGACCGCGAGGAGGCCGGCGGCGATGCCCCCGGCCAGCCAGATATTCCAGCGCCACAGGCGGAACATCACGATCGTGACCAGGATCGAGTCGATCAACATCGTTCCCGTGACCGCGACACCGTAAGCTGCGCCCAGGTCGTTCGACGACTTAAAACCCAGCACGAGGGCGATGACCGAAATCAACAGCATCCAATTCACAAACGGAATGTAAATCTGGCCGATCTCCGACGCCGAGGTGTGGACCGTGGCCATGCGCGGCATGAATCCGAGCTGCATGGCCTGGCGACTGATGGAAAATGCACCGGTAATGACGGCCTGGGAAGCGATCACCGCTGCCATGGTCGCGAGAACCACCATGGGTAGCGCGGCCCAAGCCGGGACCATGCGGTAAAACGGGTTCTCGACCGCCTCCGGGGTGGTTAGCAGCAGCGCGCCCTGACCGAAATAGTTGAGCATCAACGCCGGCAGGACCACATAGAACCAGGCGCGGCGGATCGGTTTTTTTCCGAAGTGGCCCATGTCCGCATAAAGGGCTTCGCCGCCCGTCAGCACGAGGACAACCGATCCCAAGGCCAGAAAAGCATCAACCTTATAGGCAAGAAAAAATTGAGCCGCGTGCCACGGACTGAGCGCCGCCAAAATCCGCGGCGTCTCGGCGATATGCATCATACCAACGGCCGCGATCGTCACGAACCACACGATCATGACTGGGCCGAACAGGCGTCCGACCACCGCCGAGCCGCGGCGCTGAAAAACGAACAAAGTCACCAAGACCAGCAGCGTGATCGGAATCACATAACTTTCGAGGCCCGGCAGCGCTACCTCAAGACCCTCGACAGCGCCCAAGACCGAAATCGCCGGCGTGATCATGCTATCGCCGTAAAACAGGGCTCCCGCGGAGATGCCAAGCGCCACGACCACGGGCGCCATCCACGTGGACTGGATAGATTGATTGACGAGTGCAAGGAGAGCGAGGCTACCGCCTTGCCCTTTATTGTTGGCCCGCATCATCAACATCGTGTACTTGAACGACACGACGATCATCACCGCCCAAAATACCAGCGAAAGCACGCCAAGTATGTGATCGGCATCGGCCGGTAGCGGGTGCGAGCCGGTAAAAACTTGTTTGAGGGCGTAGAGCGGGCTGGTGCCGATGTCCCCATAGACCACGCCGATGGCGCCGATGATTAGGGTCAGCAGGGAGGAATGTGACGCCGGCGCCCCGTGTTCCGGGACGGCGGCGGAAGTCTGTTCCTGGGTCATGGCCTGTGCAGAAAAAACCGGGAGGCAACAGTACTTGTGGGGCTGGGAGGCTGCCGTCGTCCCTCCAATTGGCGCACCCGTGTAGCACCCTCGGGCTGCCTTGCAAAGCCATGGCGGGGTCCCGGTTCAGGCTTTCGGGGCCTCGGTAATATCACTCATACCCCATTGATAAACAACGAGCTTATCCCATTCTTTTTGCCAGCGCGCGGTCTTGTCGGCATAGACCTGCGCAAGCGGCATGGCTCGGTTCGGCCGCGCGACCACATCCCAGACGTCGCCGAGGCCGAAGGGCGCATAGATATCGATAAAATCCTCGCCCGTGCGCTTCAAGCCAATGGCCTGGGCCGCGCAGGGATAACGCAACACGCCCTCGCCGGCGGTCGTCAAAGGCGGGTAAGCCACGCCGAATTTCTCCGGGTACCACAGGTGCACCCGCGCCTGATTGCGCATTTGCACGTTCACGGCCAAATCGGCGAACAGGATCGCGGCCGTCCGGATAACTTCGTCCTCGGCCTCCCAAGACGGGTCGTCCGAAAAATAGCAGACATCGTAATCAATGATGCCTTTTTCCGCCGGACGACCGCTGCGCAAATTCCAGACCGTTTGAAAGAGACAACCTGACGCCAACCACCAATCGCGAATGCCGAGCTCGGGCATGCGCTTGACGATCGCGGCGTTGTTGCGGTTGAGCAGGCACAATTCGGTGACCTTGACCGCGAGACGTTCAGCCGGCGTATCGAGCGTGTCGCCATCAGGGGGCGCGTCAAACAACGCCAATGACATCGGCGGCAGTTTCCGGCGTCGCGCCGGTGAAGGGCCGCCGTCCGTTGAACCGCGCGCGCTTCCCGCGCGCGCCTGTTTCGATCTCGGAAACAGCCGCAGCCGAGGCGTCGAGCCGTCAGCCAGGAAGATGTGCGCCATGAGGTGAAAGCCTCAAACGTCTTGGATTCAGGCGGCTCCCGGGAAGGCCACTATAGCAATCTTACGGGCACAAGTTTACCGACATGACGACGCGCCAAAACTATCGCGCATTTTGAGAATTCTCGATAATCTCGCGGCTGGTCAGGGGTGGGGTCAAATATGCTTAGAATTCTCATTGCCGCTCTATTGCTCGTTGTCGCCCAAAGCTCCGCCCCGAGGTTCGTAGGGGCTGCCGAGCGCTACCCCGCCGGTCAATTGTCCGACGATGCCGTTCCGACGCACTATTCCATCGACCTTACGATCGTTCCGACGCAAGCAACCTTCAGCGGCAAAGTCGCCATCGACGTCACGCTCAAGAAGCCGGCCGACGTCATTTGGCTGCACGGACGTGACCTGACTGTGGCCGGCGCGGCGGTCATCGACAGCGATGGCACGAGCATCGCGGCGACCTGGAGCGAGATTCCCGACAGCGACGGTGTCGTCAAATTGGCGCTGGCGAAACCGGCGCGCGGACCGAACGCTCGCATCGCGATCAGCTATACCGCGCCTTTCAACAAACAGCTTGAGGGCATTTACCGCTCGGATGAGGGCGGCGAGTCCTACATCTTCAGCCAAATGGAGGCCATTTCGGCGCGCTTTGCCTTTCCCGGCTTCGACGACCCGCGTTTCAAGACGCCCTACGACATTTCGTTAACGGTGCCCGAGGCCCAGGCCGCAATTTCCAACACGCCGGCCGGTGTGACCACGGTACAGCCGGACAAGATGAAGCGCATTCAGTTCGCCACGACCAAACCCTTGCCGACCTATCTGATCGCGGTCGCCGTCGGCCCGTTTAACGTGGTTGACTGGGAACCCATCGCCAAATCCGCGGTCCGGGATCGGGTCATCCCCTTGCGCGGCGTTGCCGCCAAAGGCAAAGGCGCCCAGATGACGTTCGCGCTGGCCAATACCGCCGGCCTCCTGCTGACGCTGGAAGAGTACTTCGGCATTCCCTACCCCTACGAAAAACTCGACATTATCGCGGCCACGGACTTCTCGGCCGGGGCCATGGAAAACGCCGGCGCGATTGTTTACCGCGAGACCCTGTTGCTCATGGACGAAAGCGCGGCGCTTGCGCAAAAGCGGCGCTATGTCGGCGTCCACGCCCACGAAATGGCGCACCAGTGGTTCGGCGACCTGGTCACGCCGGTGTGGTGGAACGACATTTGGCTCAATGAGGCGTTCGCGACGTGGATGAGCAACAAGGCGGCCACGACCTGGGACCCTGCCGGTGAATACGGCCGGCTGTCGTTGCGCGGCGCGCTCGGCGCCATGTCGGCCGACAGCAAGACCAACGCCCGGCGTATCGCTCAACCGATCGAAACCAACGACGACATCGACAATGCGTTTGATTCCATCACCTATGAAAAAGGCGGCGGCGTGCTCTCGATGTTCGAGCAGTATTACGGCGTCGAGGCCTTTCGCAAGGGCATCAAATTGCACCTTGAGCGGCACGCCCACGGCAGCGCGACCGCGCGCGATCTCTTGCAATCTGTCGCCGACGCCAACAACGACACCAAGGGTGTCGCGGCCTTCGAGAGTTTTCTCAACCAGCCGGGCGTACCGCTGGTCACGGCGCAGCTCGCCTGCACCGCCAGCGGCCGCACGGTCTCGGTGAATCAGAGCCGCTATTTTCCGCAATTCGGCGGACAGCGCCCGCCGGCGCAGACCCAAACGTGGAAGATTCCGTTGTGCGTCTCTTACGGGAGCGGCCCCGGAGGCGCGCGCGGACAAACCTGCCGCCTTATCGAAGAACGCGCCACCAAGGTCGAACTTGATTCCGCTACTTGCCCAGGCTGGATCATGCCCAACGCCGACGGCGCCGGCTATTACCGCTTCGCCCTCGACCGGAAGGGCTGGCTCGCCCTAACCGCCGCCGCCGACAGTCTGACGGATAAGGAAGTCTTGGCCGCCTTCGACAGCCTGGAGGCAAGCTTTGCCGCCGGGGAATTGGATGTCGGCGACTATCTGGATTTTGTCAAAGGGCTGGCGGCGCGCAATGACGGCAACATGACCTGGGATGCGGCCAGCGCGCTAACCTCGGACCTCATCCGAATCAAGGATGTGGTGGCCTCGGAAAAGACCCAGCCGGCCGTGCAAAAATTCATCGCCAGCCTCTATGGACCGCTCTTTGAGCACATTGGCATGGATCCGACGTCGGCCTTCGACCGCAGCAACCCGGTGCAGGCGACGCTTCTGCGCGGGCCGGTCGTGAACATGGTGGCGGTGCAAGGCCGTGCCCAACCGGCGCGGAGTGAACTCGCCAAGCGTGGCGCGGCCTATGTCGGGCTCGGCCCCGACGGCAAAGGTGGTGACGGCAGGCTTCATCCCGAGGCCCTGGATGCCAACCTGATCGATCAGGCCCTCGGCGTTGCCGTCCAGGATCTCGGCGCGCCGATGGTTGATGCGATCTTGGGTTTGCTCACGACCGAACGCGACGGCACCAACCGCTCACGAATGCTCGGCGCGCTGGTGCGCTCTACCGACCCGATCATCGCCGCCAAGGTTCGCGAGCTAGCGCTCTCGGAGTCCTTGCGCGTCAATGAAGTGCCGATCATCGTATTTGCCGGCATGGGCGAGCGCGCCAATGCCCCGGCCGCGTGGGCGTGGTTCAAAAACAATTTTGACGCCGTCAAAAAACGCATGCCGACCTTCAACCAAGGCGGCATGGCGGGCGTCGGCGGACGCTTTTGCTCGGCGGCCGAGCGCGACGATTACAAGAAGTTCTTCGAGCCCAAGCTCGACGCCCTCACCGGCTCGCCGAGGGTCTTCGCCGCGACCTTGGAAAGCATCGATCAGTGCATCGCGTTGGTGGAAAAGCAACGGGCGAAAGCCGATGCGTACTTTGCGGTGAGGTAGGGTGCGATTCTCAGCAAACTGCTAGAGCCCTTATTGGGGATTGGGAGGAGACCGTCATTTGGACCGAATCGGTCCGGTGATAAGATGGGCCGGGTGCAAAACTGGGCCGGAGCGCAAAGCCTGCTGGTCAAGCGTCACCTCGGATTCCCTTGGGCCGGTGGCGGCAAGCGCGGCGGCAATCCCTATAGCCTATCCGGCCATTTCCGAGCGCCGTGAATCACGGCGAGAATCACAACCTCCGACTTGGCGATGGTATAGGCCACGATATAGGGCGTTCCCGGCACCACCAATTCCCGCGTGTCCGGTACCCGACCGTGACGCCCAATTTCCGGCTGGCAATCAAGCAGCGAAACGGTCTTCTTGATCTTCTGTTCGACCGCCCGCGCGTCGGCGGGATTGTTCTGTTCGGCATATTCTTCAATGGCGTCGATGTCGTAGAGCGCCTTGCGCAGCCAAACGATCCTCATGGATCAGGCGCGGCCCTTCGGGATCGGCAACTTCTTGCCGGCCGCCTTGGCATCGAGCCAACGCTCGACCTTGTCATGCGGCACGGTTTCGCCTCCGGAGTTCATATCGGCGAGCCGGCCTTCGATGACCGCGATCTGCCAATCATTCCGTTCAACGAATTGCTCGATGGCTTCGCGGGCGAGAAAGGCCTCGCTCCGTTCGCTGCTTTTGGCGATGGCGCGCAGGCGCTTTTTCACCTCGGGCGTCACTCGCGTCATAACCGGAACCGAGCCTGCCATCCGCATTGCCCCATGACTCAAATGATTACAAGCGTATCATTGGCGTGCGTTGCCCGGCAACACCCGCCGGGCGGCGGTTTGGGGACTAACGTTGGCACAACGCGCCCTATCCCCTAATATCGGCACCTGACCTCGGGAGGGACCGTTATGAAAACCGTGAAGTTTTTCGGCCTATTTCTGGCCGCGCTGCCGTTCTTGGGACTGGCCCCGCGGCCGACCCTGGCCGCCGATCCACCGGCCGATCGCGGCGAATATGTCGCCCGTTTGGGCAACTGCGTTGCCTGCCACTCGATCCCGGGCGCGGCGCCGTTTTCCGGCGGCTTGAAGATGGCGACGCCCTTGGGCGCCATCTACACCACCAACATCACGCCCGATCTCAAGACCGGCATCGGCACCTACACATTCGCGGATTTCGACCGCGCCATGCGCTTGGGCGTCGCCAAGGACGGCCACTACCTGTATCCGGCCATGCCCTATCCTTCCTACGCCAAGATGAACGAAGAGGACATGCAGGCTCTCTACGGCTTCCTGATGAAGGCGGTGCCCGCCGCCGAAGTCGCCAACAAGCCGAGCGAAATCCCCTCACCCTGGAACGCGCGCTGGCCGCTGGCGATCTGGAACTTCGTGTTCGCCAACGACGAGCGCTATGAGCCCGAAGCCGGGCGCGACGCCGCCTGGAACCGCGGCGCCTATTTGGTGGAGGGCCTAGGCCACTGCGGCGCCTGCCATACGCCGCGCGGATTCATGTTCAATGAAAAAGGCTATGGTACCGACGACGGCCAGTTCCTGATCGGTGCGCCGCTCGACAATTGGTCGGCCTCCAATTTGCGCCAGGACGTGAATACTGGGCTCGGCCGCTGGACCCAGGAGGATTTGACCTCGTTCCTCAAAACCGGTCACAACAAGTTCGGCACAGCCTTCGGCACCATGACCGAGGTCATCAATAACTCCACCCAATACATGAGCGATGCCGATATCACCGCCATGGCCAGCTATCTCAAATCCTTGCCGGGCGGGCGCGAGAAGGACACCGGTTCATTCGTCTATGATCCGGCGACGGCGAAGGCTTTGCAGGCCCGCGACTATTCCGCGACCGGCGCGCTCACCTACGCCCAGCAATGCGTGAGCTGCCATCTGCTTGACGGCGCCGGCCATGCGCCTTACCTGCCGCCCCTGGCCGGGAACCCGGTCACGGTCGACCCCTCGCCGGTCTCGCTGATCAACATCGTGCTGAACGGTTCGCAGCGCATCGTGGTCGACGGCATGCCCGATGCTTACAAGATGCCCCAGTACCGCGTGCTGCTCTCGGATCAGGAAATCGCCGACGCCGTGACCTTCATTCGGTCGAGCTGGGGCAACAAGTCCGCGAAGATCACGGCCGCCGCGGTGGCGGAAATTCGCAAAGTGACGGACCCGGCCGGCGATCAGATCAATATTCTCAGGATGAAGTGACGGCGTAGCGCTTACCCCGGGCAACACCACACGGATGTCTTCCCCGCGCTCGCGGGGATCCATTCATCATCACGCACTGCCCTGAGATTTAGAGCATTTTAGCCGAAGTGGGAACCGGTTCGACGTTTAAAACGCGACCAATCAAGACTCTAGAGCGCGATCCCGATTCAGCCTGAAACGATCGCGCTCTAGGCACGATGGATCCCCGGATTCGCCGAGGATGACAGTGGTGCATCAAGCGACCACCCACCAGAGTAACAACTGTCGTCCCAAGACTTGGTCTTAGGACGACGGCGGAATGCTCGGGTGGAAGCACCTACAACCCGCCCACGATCTCTTCGGTCATCTTCTTGGCGTCGCCGAACAACATCATGGTGTTGTCGCGGAAGAACAATTCGTTGTCGACGCCGGCGTAGCCGGCGGCCATGGAGCGCTTGACGAACAAGACCGTCTTGGCCTTCTCGACATCAAGGATCGGCATGCCGTAGATCGGGCTGGTCGGGTCGGTCTTGGCCACGGGGTTGGTAACGTCGTTGGCGCCGATAACGTAAACCGCATCGGCGGTGGAGAACTCGTGGTTAATCTCCTCGAGTTCGAAGACTTCGTCGTAAGGCACATTGGCTTCGGCCAGCAGCACGTTCATGTGCCCGGGCATGCGGCCCGCCACGGGATGAATCGCGTACTTGACCGTAACCCCCTCGGCCTTAAGTTTGTCGGCCATTTCACGCAAGGCATGCTGGGCCTGGGCAACGGCCATGCCGTAGCCGGGCACAATGATGACCTTGCTGGCGTTTTTCATGATGAAGGCGGCGTCGTCGGCTGAACCGGCCTTGTGCGGCCGCGCTTCTTTCTTCCCGCCGGACGAGACCGCAACGGCATCACCGCCGAAGCCGCCGAGAATAACGTTGAAGATCGAGCGGTTCATGCCCTTACACATAATGTAAGACAAGATCGCGCCGGATGAGCCGACCAGCGCGCCCACGATAATCAAGAGGCTGTTGTGCAAGGTGAAGCCGATGCCCGCCGCCGCCCAGCCGGAGTAGCTGTTGAGCATCGACACCACCACGGGCATATCGGCACCGCCGATGGGCAGGATCAAGAGGAACCCCAATAAAAAGCTGGTCGCCGTGATGGCATAAAACTGCGAATGACTCTCGCTTTGGCAAAAAAGGACGATCATGGCGACAATCGCTATGCCGAGCGCGGCATTCAGAAAATGCTGACCCTTGAACACCAGGGGATTGCCGCTCAAGAGACCCTGCAGCTTGGCGAAGGCAATCACCGAGCCGGAGAACGTTACGGCGCCGATGGCGAGACCCAGCGACATTTCCACGAGGCTACCGGCGGCGATACTGCCGACCGTTCCGATGCCGTAGCTTTCCGGCGCCAGCAGCGCGCCGGTGGCGACCAGTACCGCCGCCATGCCGACCAGGCTGTGGAACGCCGCCACCAGCTGCGGCAATGCCGTCATCTGAATCTGGCGCGCGATGATAAAGCCGATGCCGCCACCGATGCCGAGCGCCGCCAAAATCGTGACGTTGTCCTCGACGACCGGCGAAGTCAGGGTGGTGACAATGGCGATAGTCATCCCGATCATTCCAAGCCGGTTTCCCTGCCGGGCAGACTCGGGGCTTGAGAGACCGCGGAGCGTGAGAATGAAAAATATGCCCGCGACGATGTAGGCAAGAAGCGTGGCGCTTTCGATTGTCATGGCCCTACTTGCCCTTCTTCTTGAACATCGCAAGCATGCGCTGGGTCACAAGGAACCCGCCGAAAATATTCACCGCCGCCAGCAGCACGGCAAAAAAGCCAAGAATCTTGGAAGGACCAATGACATCGGGCCCGGCAGCCAGGATCGCGCCGACGATAATCACGCTCGACACCGCATTCGTCACGGCCATCAACGGCGAATGCAGCGCCGGCGTGACGCTCCAGACGACGTAAAAGCCGACAAAAACCGCCAGCACAAAAACCGTCAGCAGGTACCAGAAATCGTTCGGTCCGTGCGCGACCTGGCCGGCCAGTTCAGCAACCTGTTCCATGGGATTCCCCTTAACCCGCGAGTGTCGGATGGACGATGCGGCCGTCCTTGGTGACCAGCGTGCCTTTCACCAGTTCGTCGTCCCAATTGATCTTCAGCGCACCGGTTCCCTTTTCGAGCATCGGTGTGACAAAATTGAAAATATTCTTGGCAAACAACGCGCTTGCGTCGCGTCCCAAACGCGAGGCCATATTGGTGTGCCCCAGGATCGTCACGCCATTGGCCGTCACCGTGGCCTGATCCTTGACCGTGCCTTCGACGTTGCCGCCCGCCTCTGCAGCAAGATCGACGATCACCGAACCGTTCTTCATGCCGGCGACCATGGCGGCGGTGACCAGCTTCGGCGCCGGGCGGCCGGGGATCAGCGCGGTGGTGATGACGATATCGGACTTGAGTACCTCGGCATGGACGGCCTCGGCCTGCTTACGCTTGAAGTCGTCGTCCATTTCCTTGGCGTAGCCGCCGGCGGTTTGGGCGGCCTTCATTTTTTCCTCGTCGACGACAATGAACTTACCGCCGAGGGACTCGACCTGCTCCTTGGTGGCATAGCGCACGTCGGTTGCGTAAACCACGGCGCCCATCCGCTTGGCGGTGGCAATGGCCTGGAGGCCGGCCACGCCGGCCCCGAACACCAGCACACGCGCCGGCGCGATGGTGCCAGCCGCGGTCATCATCATCGGCATGGCCTTGCCGAAGGTGGCGGCGGCATCGACCACGGCTTTGTAGCCGGCGAGATTCGATTGCGAAGAGAGGATGTCCATGGCCTGGGCGCGGCTGATGCGCGGCATCAGCTCCATGGCGAAGCTGACGACGCCCTGGGCGGCCAAGGCCTGCATCAGCGGCTTATCAGTCAGGGCGTTCAGATGCGCGACAAGGATGGAGCCGGATCTAAGGATGCCCACTTCATCGAGGCCCTCGGCGGCGGTCATGGGTTTTTGGATTTTGAACACCATGTCGGCCGCAGCCGCGACGGCGGCGGCGGAAGATGCGATGGTCGCGCCGGCGTCCTGGAACACGCTGTCATGGAATGACGAGCCCGCGCCGGCCCCGGTTTCCACGGCCACCTTCACCCCAAGGGCGATAAATTTTTTCACAGTCTCAGGCGAGGCCGCGACCCGGGACTCGCCCGCGCGTCGCTCCTTCAAAACTCCAATTTGCATCGCGTGGTCCCCTCTAATCCCCCGGTGGGCCAGTGTGTCGGCTTAGTGTGTACGGGCTGGGAGCGGATTGTGCGCCCTAAACGCCGCTGGCCTCGTTTTTCGCGGCTGCATTCTTAACCCTAAAACATCGGCAGCCAAAGCTGAAAAATGCGCCCTTCCGCCTTAGATTTTGGGTAGAGTGTGCGTCGGCGCGATGGTCGAGGGGGGGCAAACCCGATGTCCGGATATGGGCGCAGGCCCGAAACACTTAAGCTGACACTTCAATTGACTGGAGCGGCCGTGGCTCTGGCCGCCCTGGCGTTGGCGGCCACTCCTCCGGCCAGCGCCGCGCCCATTCAGGCTGAGCGGCTTACCTTTAACCTTATGGTCGGCGGCCTCCATGTCGGCGATGCCCTGGTCGCCCTGAACCAGACCGCCGCGGGTTACACTACCGAAATGAGGATGACCGCCCGCGGCGTGGCCAAGTGGGTGAGAAACTTCCGCACCGACATGAAGGGCGAAGGCCACTTCGCGACCTCCCCCGCCGCCAATGGCCTGCCCGAGTTTGCCCCGCGGCCCGGGACCTATGTCCGCTTGTGGTCCACCGGCGAGGTCGCCTCGGATATGACCATGACCTTCGATCCCCAGACCGGCATGGCGGCGACCAGCGAGCGACTATTCAATCCCAACACCGGCGCGACTCTTCAGCCTGAAGACATGCCGTGGAACAACAACCGCCGCGATCGCGATAGCGCGCGGCAGGTACCGCCCGACATGCGTACCAATGTTCTCGACCCCATGGCGGCCTTCGTTGCCGCGCGCGGACAGATCATGGCTCAGGGTGCGACGAGCCGCGGGCTCAAGGCTTTCCGGGTTCCGGTCTACGATGGCCGGCGGCGTTACGACGTGATCGGCAAGACCGGCGCGGTGCGCGCCGTCACGATAAACGGCGCCGAGCGCCAATTGGTGCCGCTCACCGCCACCATCCAGCCGATTTTCGGCTTTGGCCAGAGATCGCAGGAGCGTATGAAAGCGTCGGAAGGGAAATTTCTGTTTACCGCCGACGACCGCTTCATTCCCGTGCAATTGACGGTGAGCAACGAAATGATCAGCGGCGTCATGAATCTGACCGCCGACTGCGCCCAAAACGCCGCGCCCTGCGATACATTTGGGCAAGAACCCGCGCCGAAGTAGTCTTAATCCGTACCTGGTACGTTATTCCGTACCTGGTACGAATTATTTAAGCCCAACCTTCATCAACGCGGCGTTCTGCGCCTTGGCCATGACGTTGACGTCGAAACCGGCGATGGTATCGTGGAACAGGCGGTGCCAATTCACTTCGGCCTGCAAGTGCATGAACACCGAGCCCAGGCCGATAGCCGCACGGTCCATGAGCACGAACTCGCGCGGCGGCTTAACGCCGCCGAGACGACGCAGCTCCCCATGGACTTTGGCGACGGTTTCACGGCCCTGGGCCGCGGCGTTGGTTTCCTCGATCAGCCGCGGGCGGTCCTCCATCAGCGGCGCGTAAAGGAAGGCCGCCCAGATGTTGAGGGTGTCGATCATTTCATTGCTGAGGCCGGTGAAACCCCAGGCCTCGTAGGCCGACACCGCCAGCGCGCGGTCGCCGGTTTGCAGGGCGAGGAAAAGATCGATGACACCTTTCACAAAGACCGGGTCGAAGATACGGATGGCGCCAAAGTCCATGAGATTGATGGTCGTATCCGCGCGCACCGTGTAATTGCCCAAGTGCGGGTCGCCGTGGATGACGCCATACTTGTAGAACGGCACATACCACGCGCGGAACATATTGACCGCGATCTGATCGCGGATTTTCTGCGGAGCCTTGCCGGCCACATCCTTGATGGCCTCGCCCTCCAGCCAGGTCATGCTCAGCAGCCGCTTAGTCGAAAGCGCCGCTATGACCTCAGGCACGTGTACGCCCTTTTCCTTCGCCAGCATGTGGCGAAAGAGCGCGAGGTTGCGCGCCTCGTTGGTATAATCCAGTTCTTCCTTGAGGCGCGCGGTGATCTCGGCGTGGATATTGGTGGGATCGATGGCCGGGTCGATCCGCCGATAGGCGGCGAAGACCAGTTTCAACTGGCGAAGGTCAGCCTCGACCACGGAATCCATATCAGGATACTGGAGTTTGCAAGCCAGCTCCCGCTCCCCTCCGAGCGGGCCATCGTGAGCGACCGCCTTGTGTACCTGGCCTAATGACGCCGCGCGCACGGCCTCACGCGAAAACGATTTGAATTTGTCCTTCCAGCCTTCGCCCAGCTCCGCCGTCATGCGGCGATTGACGAAGGGCCAGCCCATGTGCGGCGCGTTGGCTTGAAGTTGCGATAGTTCCTGAGCGTATTCGGGCGGCAGCGCTTCCGGAATGGTCGACAGGATTTGCGCCACTTTCATCAGCGGCCCTTTAAGGCCGCCAAAAGCCATTCTCAGGCCTTGCGCATTCCGCGCTCGGTCACCCTTACGACCCAGAATCCTTTCGCCGGCAATCCGTGCGGCAAAACCGCCGATGGCGCCGCCGACCTGGGCGTAGCGTTTGACCCGCCCCGCCAGGGTGTTATTGCCGGTGGAGGGTTTCTTGGGCATGTGAAATTGGTTGAATCACTTGTACCTGGTACGAATTGTTTAAATTATTTTTTTCGCGGCCTAAGGCCGGTCATGAAGGCACGCGATGCAGAGTGGGCATCCGGCGCCGGAACTCCGTCACGCTCAAATTTCACGTAAGCCGCCCCAGGTAGTTCATTCCGAAGTACGCGCCCATGGACCGGAACGGCACCTCAAATCCTTCGGGTAATGCATCATCCGTTCCCGAGGTCAGAAGCGCTATAGCTTTCCCCTTAAGCATTTTGCCTAAATCTTTGCGAATTGTTGTGAGATCGGTCAGGCGATCAAGAAACGTCTTAAGTGGCGCACTCATGGCATACCAGTAGACCGGCGTAGCGAACACTCAAGTAGAGAACCGCATGAGGGTTTCTACAATCCGGATGAAATTGTCATCGGCGTTTCGATGAGCATAGTCGTAGGCGCCGGTGTTATGCGCTCCGAGGTCAATCACCAGTTGGTCAGACCCAAACGCCGTCTCAACTGACTGCCGAGTATTGCCGTCCTTGCGGGAAATGCCGAGGATAACGACGATGTCGGAACTCAATGCGCGATACCCCCAAGTGTAGTCGAATTTTCGACAAACCGCCGGTTAACCCGTCTTCTCAAGCTCGTCGATGAAACCTTCGATGGTCTTCATGCCGCGACGCCAGAAGCCCGGGTCGCCGGCATCAAGCCCGAAGGGCGCGAGCAGCTCCTTGTGGCGGAGCTTGCCGCCGGCGGCAAGCATGTCGAGATACTTGCCCTCGAAGTCGGGCACCGATTTGGCAGTGTAGACGTCGTACAAGGCGTTCACGAGACAGTCGCCAAAGGCATAGGCGTAGACGTAGAACGGCACATGCAGGAAGTGGCTGATGTAGCCCCAATAGTACTTGTATTCGTCATCAAAGCGGAGCGCCGGGCCCAAGCTGTCCTTCGCCACATTCAACCAAATTTCACCAATTTGTTCCTGGGACAATTCCCCGGTCTTGCGCGCGTCGTGGACTTGCCGCTCGAAGTCATGGAAGGCGATTTGCCGGATGACGGTATTCAACATGTCTTCGACTTTCCCGGCCAACAGCGCGCGGCGCTGCACGGGGTCGCTCTCAGCGGCGAGCAGCGCGCGGAAAGTCAGCATCTCGCCGAAGACCGAGGCGGTTTCGGCGAGTGTCAGAGGTGTGTTGGAGATCAACGCGCCCTGGGGCGCCGCCAAGACTTGGTGCACGCCGTGGCCCAGTTCATGGGCGAGCGTCTGCACGTCGTGCGGACTACCGAGATAGTTCAACAGAATATATGGATGGGCCGAGGGTACCGTCGGATGGGAGAATGCGCCGGAGGCCTTCCCGGGGCGCGCCGGCGCATCGATCCAGCTCTTGGCGAAAAAATCGTCGACGATCTTGGCCAGTTTCGGCGAGAACCCGGCATAAGCTTCGCGCACGGTATCCCGCGCCTCCGCCCAGGGAATGTCGCGATGCTTGGCGGTCGGCAGCGGTGCATTCCGGTCCCAATAGTCGAGCTTCTCCTTGCCAAGCCACTTCGCTTTCAGCGCGTAATAGCGGTGCGCCGTGTCGGCGTAAGCACCCTTAACGCCGGACACCAGAGCGTCGACAACTTCGTCCTCGACAAGGTTGGCGAGGTTCCGCGACGATACCGGCCGCGGAAACTTGCGCCACTCGTCCTCCAGCGCCTTGTCCTTGGCCAGAACATTGGTGATGAGTGTGAACAATTGCACCTGATCGCCCAGCGCCGCGCCGATGGCTTTGGCCGCCGCCTTGCGCCGTTCAGCTTGCGGATCCGTCAGGCGGTTGAGCGCCGCCGTAAGCGTGAGCTCCTCGTCGCCGGCTTTGCAGCGCATGTTGGCTTGAGTCTCGTCGAACAATCGCACCCAGGCCGTGCGGCCGGTGGTCGACTTATCGAGGAACAGCCGCTCGAGATCGTCGCTGAGTTCATGCGCGCGCATGACCCTAAGGTCGCGCACCCAAGGCGCATAATGGGCGGCCCGGGCATGCATCATCTTCGCGGCCATGGCTTTATCGTCAAGCCGATTAATCTCGAGCGTGAAGAACAGCAGCCTGCCGCTCAAGGCCGTGAGGCGTTCGACTGTATTTTGGTAAAAACGCCCGCGCTCGGGGCTTGAAACGTCGCCTGACTGGAAAAGCTGCGCGTAGCTGCCGATTTTGCCGAGGATTTCGCTGATGGCCTCAAATTCCGCGATAGCACTGCCGAAAGCCGCGCTGTCGAGCGCCGCCACGTTGCCGCGATGGATTTCGAATTTGGCGACGCGTTGTTCGGCTGCGGCGAAATCCGCGCTCAAGTCCGCGCCGTCGGGAGCGCTATAGAGATCGCGCAAGTTCCATTCGGGCAGCGCACCAAGATTGACGCTACCGCCGCCCAGAGCGGGTTCATCCCTCCGCGCCGCCACCTCCCGGATCGCTCCAGCCACGTAAAAACCTGAAATCATGCCGCACCTCTTCAATGGCCTGCTATAGACTTGCAGAATATACCAGTGGAGCGGATTTGACATTCGCTACCCAGTCAGCAGCTGGACTGAGCGGCGAATGTCATATCCAACGCTCCACTAGAAACAATGGTTCCCTAGTGGTCCTTATAATTCTAACATTCGCAAGACAGTCCGACGAACCGGGATGCGAATGTTAGGATCGGACCACTAGTCTCGACCGACCGACCTTAACGGAGGCAGCTGCGTGGCCGACAGCGCGTTCGCCATAGATATCGCGACGGTGATTAGTCTGCCAGGCATGTTTTTCGCCCAGGCGAAGCGGCACGGCGAGCACCCTTTCCTCTGGGCGAAAGTCGATGACGTCTATCGCCCGCAGAGCTGGAACACGGTGGCCGAACGCATCACCGCCGCCGCCTTTGGGCTCAAAGCAGCCGGCGTCAAAGCCGGAGACCGGGTCATGTTGGTTTCGGAAAATCGCCCCGAGTGGCTGATCGCCGATATCGCCATCATGAGTATCGGCGCCATCGCCGTACCGGCCTATACCACCAACACTTCCGTGAACCACCTCCACATCATCAATGACTCGGGATCAAAGGTCGTCATCGTCTCGACCCCGCGGCTGGCCCGTCCCGTAGCTGCCGCTGCCGCCGAGGCCAATCAGAAAGTCGTTCTCTTTGTCATGGATGAGCCCGAAAAAACCATGGCTTCGCAAACCCAGGTCCGGGCCTGGTCCGACCTATTGGCGTCGGGAGCTCGCCAGGCCCCGCCGCCGCCCGACGTTGTCACCTTAAAACGCGGCGATGTGTGCTGCCTGATTTATACGTCGGGCACGGGAGGCCTGCCGCGCGGCGTGATGCAGACACATGGCAACGTCCTGTGCAATTGCGCGGGCGCCACCGAGGTCCTGCGCCCGCTCGGCATGGGCGAAGAGGTGTTCCTATCTTTCCTGCCGCTTTCGCATTCCTACGAGCATTCCGGCGGACAGTTTTTCCCCATCTCGCTCGGCGCACAGATTTACTATGCCGAGCGGGTGGAAACGCTCGCCACCAACCTCGGCGAAGCGCGTCCAACAATCATGACGGCGGTACCGCGGATATATGAAAGCATGCGCGCGCGCATTTTGCAGGGGCTGAAGAAGCAGTCGTCCTTCCGGCGCAATATCTTCCAGCTCACGGTCGAGCTCGGTCGCAAGCGCTACGAAACGCCTGATGCCATGACGTTGTGGGACAATGCTCGCGACCGGGTTTGCGACCTCCTCGTGCGCGCGAAAGTCAGCCGGCGCTTCGGCGGACGCCTTAAGGCGATGGTCTCCGGCGGCGCGCCCTTGAATTATGACGTCGGCGTGTTTTTCATCGCCTTGGGCGTACGCCTTCTGCAGGGCTATGGTCAGACCGAAGCCGGGCCGGTCATCAGCGCCAATCTTGTTGGCAAGATCAAACTAAACACGGTCGGGCCGCCGCTCAAAGGCGTTGAGGTCAAAATCGCCGACGACGGTGAAATCCTCGTGCGCGGTGAATTGGTGATGAAGGGCTATTGGAACGATCCGGACGGCACGCTCAAGGTCATCGATTCCGAAGGTTGGCTGCACACCGGCGACATCGGCCGTATTGACGAAGACAATCATATCGAGATCACAGACCGCAAGAAGGACATCATCGTGGTTTCCGGCGGCGACAACGTCTCGCCGCAGCGCATTCAAGGTGTCTTGTGTTTCGAGGACACCATCGCCCAGGCGATGGTCTACGGCGACAAGAAACCGTTTATCACCGCGCTGATCGTACCGGAGGCGGATTTCGTTACCGAATGGGCAAAAACCCACAATGTCGCCGACGATCTCGCTGTGCTTGCGGACAACGGCGCCTTCAAAACGGCCATCGGCAAAGCCGTCGAGAACGCCAACAGGCAGCTCAGCGCCATTGAAAAGGTGCGCAAGTTCACCCTGGCGACGCAAGCCTTCACGGTCGACAACGGCCAGATGACGCCGACGCTGAAGGTGCGCCGCCATGCGATCTTGCTCGAATATCGCGCCGACCTCGACGCGTTGTATGGGCAATTTTAGGTAAGCGAGCGAGGCCTACATCCCAATGGCGTTGATGTAGACCTGCAACAATACTTCTTGTTCTTGGCGCTCGGCCGTATCCAGTCGGCGCAAGGCAATGACCTTGCGCATGATCTTGGCGTCGAAGCCGCTAGATTTGGCCTCGGCATATATCTCGCGGATGTCGGCGCCGGTGGCCTTTTTTTCCTCCTCCAGCCGCTCAATACGCTGGATGAGGCTTTTCAGCCGCTGCGCCGAGATCCCTTTGTCTGTCGCGCCGTCGGGCATGAACCGGCCTCATGAAAGTTGCTGTGGATAGGGGGATGTGTGGGGGGGACCATAACAGCGCCGGGAGCCCGGACAAGCTGTGGATAACGGGGATAGCGGGGATAGAGCAAACAGCGCTAGGTCGGAATCACGGTGGTGGCTCTATCTATTTGTGGTCGGATCGCAAGTGATGGCACTGTCACATTGATAGCAGGCTTGCGAGCGCTCTGACCATCCGTTAGGCAAATGGATGAGAAAAATGAGCTACTCCGGCTACCGTTTCCCGCCTGAGATCATCCATCAGGCGATCTGGCTCTATTTCCGGTTCACCCTCAGCCTCCGTGACGTCGAAGATCTCTTGTCGGAACGCGGCATCACTGTTTCCTACGAGAATGTTCGGCGCTG
>SHVO01000028.1 GCA_009694245.1 Rhodospirillaceae bacterium
TTGGAACAAGCAGGCCTATTTCGGAATCGCTCTGTTTGCTCTCATATCAACGGCCTCGATGAATGACTCATGCTCATCCCCCTCACCCCGCGACATATATGTCGCTCCTCTCCCCGTTGGGGAGAGGGAACTACGCGGCACTTGTTAGCGCATCTCCCCAACGGGGAGAGGTCGCAGGCGGTAGCCGAGCGGGTGAGGGGGCCGACGCAACGGTCAATCCTTGAGGCCATTGGTATAACTTATTGTTGTCGCATCGTTCCGCTCGCGAAGGCGCGCACCTCGTTTATGCCGGCCCTCGCCGGCGCGAAAACCGGATCCCACTTCTCGGCACGATAATATAGCTCGGATCCTGGGACGCCGCCGGTTCAGCCCATGGATGCCGAGCCCCGTGCCGAAGCATATTGGGGTGGCCCTTGCCTGACGCAAGGTACCCCAAACCTAAGGTTCAGACTATTGATCGGGATCAAGGCTCTACCGCCAGCCCCCCGGACCGAGCCGGTATTGAAGCTTTCGCCTATTCGCCGGCGCCCCGGGGACCGCGACGACGGCGGACGGGTTCAATAGTGTCGCCATCGGGCGCGGCAGGAAGCTCGGGAGCAATTCCCAAGATGCCCGGCGGCAGGCCGATTTCCGGCTCAGGCATTGAAGGCCGCGCCACGGGTTGCGCTTGAGGCTGCGCCGGCGCGTATTGCGGCTGAGCCTGCGGCGCGGCGGGTGCTTGTTGGGAAGGGCCCTGATTGCCTTGGTAGCCCTGGTTGCCTTGGTTGCCGCCCTGGTAGGCGCTGCCTTGTCGGTCGTAACTTTGCTGATCGTTACCGCGCATGTCGTAGCCCTGCTCGCGATAATCATTTTGACTTGGTGGGCGCTGGCCACCCTGCTGGCCCTGTTGTCCGCCTTGCTGGTTGCCCGCCTGAGACCCTCCCGGCTGGCCCCCCTGCTGTTCAAATCGAGCATTCAAGACACGATAATAGTGATCGGCGTGCTGAAAATAGTTCTCGGCGAGAACCCGGTCGCCGGCCGAACTGGCGTCGCGCGCCATAGCCAGGAATTTCTCCATGAGCTGCTGCGCACTACCCCGCGGACGGCCACCGCCGCCGCTATCGTAGTTGGGGTTGCGACCGCCGCCGCCGCCGCCCCCGCCGCCACCCGGACGCGGCTTACCGCCATTGCGGCCGCGTTGACGGCCCTTCATGTTGTTGTGCTGTTTATTCATCAAAACGAATTGACCTTTTGAAAGCAATTTTCTGGTTGAGACAACCGCCCTTAACGAATGGCGTAGCGAGGACGGTGCCACGACAGCACGATGGATTTTAGGGGGGTGCTCTTAAAGCGGTACCAAACCGCTTCTTTCGGCGAAATCCACGGGCGTTTAGGCTGGTGACCTTGTCCGGGTAACGGACAACGCAATAGGGACTTTCGCTCTACCGGACCTATGGTATTCAGCTTAGCGGGCTTTTCCAACTCTTTTTTTTGTGCGCAACAGCCATAAGGCCCTTGAATCAGGCCGGTACGGCCTCTAGGCAGCGCACGAATCCGGCCAAATCAGCGTGTTCGCCTGTTGGTCGAAAGCCGCTCGCGGCCAGCAACCCGGAGACTGTCTCGGCTTGACCGGCCCCGATTTCAAGAAAGATTCTGCCGTTTTCTCGCAAATACCGGTGAGCTTCCGGCAGCAAGGCGCGAAAAGCCGCGAGGCCATCCCTGCCGCCGCTGAGCGCGACGCGCGGGTCAAAGCGCGTCATGCCGGGCGCAAGATTTTCCAACTCGCCGTCGGCGATATAGGGCGGATTGGTAACGATGAGATCAAATTTTTCTCCAAGACCCGCGCACCAATTGCCGACATGGAATGCGGCGCGCGACGCCAAGCCCAGGCGCTGCGCGTTATCGGCCGCTACATTGACGGCACCAGGATTGAGATCGACGCCGATGCCGGTGCCCGTTGGCCAATCCTTCAAGATTGCCAGCAGAATGCATCCCGTACCCGTGCCGAGATCGAGAAGGCGTGGCGCCGGGTATGCCTCACGTACGGCCAGCACGGCGGCGACCAGGGTTTCGGTGTCGGGCCTCGGATCGAGGGTGTCACGTGTGAGCACAAAATCCATGCTCCAGAACTCGCGGCGGCCAATGATGCGCGAGACCGGCTCAAACGCGAGGCGCCGCGCGGCAAAACCTTCGAGCGCGGCTTCGGCCCCAGGCGGCAGCGGCAACTCGGCGCGCGAGAAAAGTTGGTCCGTGTCCCGGCCAAGGGCGTGGGCTGTAAGCACGCGGGCATCGAGCCGCGCGCTGCCGGAATCCACAGCCGCAAATCGCGCTGTTAGGTCAGCAATCGCCTGCGCGACTGTTTTCGCCATCAATTGAGGGCGGCGAGCTTCGCCGCTTGGTCCTCGGCGGTCAACGCGTCAACGAGTTCGTCAACGCCGCCGCCTTCCATGACCTCATCGATCTTGTAGAGCGTCAGATTGATGCGGTGATCGGTCACGCGGCCTTGCGGGTAGTTGTAGGTTCGGATTCGCTCAGAACGGTCTCCGGAGCCAACCTGGCTGCGACGGTCGGCGGAACGCGCATCATCGAGCGCCTTGCGCTGGGCGTCGTAGAGACGCGCCATCAGCATCTTCATGGCCTTGGCCCGGTTCTTGTGCTGCGATTTTTCGTCCTGGCACTGGACGACGGTGTTGGTCGGAAGGTGGGTAATGCGGATGGCGCTGTCGGTCTTGTTGACGTGCTGGCCGCCAGCACCCTGGGAGCGATAGGTGTCGACCCTAAGGTCGGCAGGATTGATCTGGACATCGACTTCCTCGGCCTCGGGCAGGACCGCGACGGTGGCCGCCGACGTGTGGATGCGGCCACTGGCCTCGGTCGCCGGTACGCGCTGAACGCGGTGGACGCCCGATTCAAATTTGAGCCGAGCGAACACATTGCGCCCGGAGATGCTGGCGATGGCTTCCTTGAGTCCGCCTATGCCGGTATCGCTCAGATCCAGCACTTCGAACTTCCAGCCTTTGCGGGCGGCATAGCGCTCGTACATGCGGAACAGGTCGGCCGCGAACAGGGCCGCTTCCTCGCCACCCGTACCGGCGCGCACTTCGAGGATGGCATTCTTGGCGTCGGCCTCGTCCTTTGGCAAGAGCGCAAGGCGCACCCTATCCTCGCGCTCGCGCGCTTCGCCGCCCAGTCTATGCACTTCTTCGTCGGCCATAGCGCGCATCTCGGCATCCCCAGAGGCCGCGAGCTGCTGGGCGTCGGCGAGTTCCTGCTGGGTCTGGCGAAGCTTGTGGATACCCTCGACGATCGGGCCGAGGTCGGAGAATTCCTTGCTGAGCTGGGCGAACTTCGCCCCGCTGCCGCTGTTCATTAGCGCTTGGAGTTCGTCGTAGCGGCCGAGCAATTTACTGAGGTTCTCTTTAAAACTCATGACTTCCGCCCGGCGTCAGCGTAGGCGGCAAGGTAGCGGACCAAATCAACTTCCAGGACTTTGACCTGATCGCCGCTATCGAGATCGCGGACGGTGACGGCGTTCTCGCGCACCTCGTCGGCACCAAGAATCACGGCCACGGCCGCCTTGATCTTGTCGGCGCGCTTCATGCGTTTGCCCATATTGCCGCCGTAACCGAGGTCGGCGGCAAAACCGGCCCGGCGCAAGGTATTGGTGAGGACCTGTGCGGCGGGGACTTCGTCTTCGCCGATGGGGATGACGGAGATGGGACGATGGGCCGGAGTCAATTCGGGCAAGAGCCTCGCCAAGCGTTCGACACCCGCCGCCCAACCGACTCCTGGCGTCGGCGGTCCACCCATCTGCTGGATAAGGCCGTCGTAGCGCCCGCCAGCGAGGATCGTGCCTTGCGCGCCCAGGGCCTCGGTCGTGAACTCGAAGGCCGTATGACAGTAGTAGTCGAGCCCGCGCACCAGCGCGGGGTTCAGCTTGAATCCAATGCCGAGCGCCGCAAGCCCATCCTGAACCGTCTTGAAGAAATCTTGTGACGCAGCGTTGAGGAAGTCGGTGAAGGCCGGCGCATCCTTAACGGCAGCTTGGTCGCCGGGGTCCTTGGAATCAAGGATGCGCAAAGGATTTCGCGCCAAGCGTTCGCGGCTTTCTTCCGAGAGCGCGTCCTTGCGGGCGCCGAGAAATTGCACCAAGGCACCGCGGTAGGCCGTGCGGCTTTCAACATCGCCCAGGGAATTGATTTCAAGCGTGGTCGCACCGGTGAGCCGCAGATCCTTCAAGATGTGGTCCGCCAGCGCGATGACTTCGACATCGCCTTGCGGCGCGGCCACTCCCAGTAGCTCGACGCCAATCTGTTGGAATTGGCGTTGGCGGCCCTTCTGTGGGCGCTCGTGGCGAAACATCGGTCCACGGTAAAAGAACTTGAGCGGCGTCTGCTGGGCTAGGCCGCCGGAAATGAATGCCCGCGCCACCCCGGCGGTGCCCTCGGGGCGCAAGGTGACGCTCTCGCCCCCCTTGGTCTCGAAGGTATACATCTCTTTCGTGACAATATCGGACGTATCGCCCAGCGTGCGCGCGAAGACCTCGGTGAATTCGAAGATCGGTGTGGCGATTTCGACAAAGCCATAACGCGCGGCAAGGTCGAAGGCGGTTGTCTCGATCAGCCGGTGACGGCGAAGATCGTCGAAGAGCAAGTCGTGAGTGCCGCGGACAGGCTGAAGGTTAGTCACAGAAATGATTCCAATTTGAAAAATGACGCAAGCCGGGTGAGCAGCCTTGATAGGCCGGCTACTCGGCTGCGCTGGAGCGCGAAACTGCTGCGGCCGCGGCTTTAGCGGTTTCGATTTCGGCGGCTTTCTTCTCGACCAACGCGACAATGTGATCAATCTTGTCGTCGTCGCGGATATTGTGATGGGCCAGGCCGCCGATGTACATCTTGTGGCTACCGTTGCCGCCGCCGGTCAGGCCGATGTCAGTTTCGCGGGCTTCGCCGGGTCCGTTGACGACGCAGCCGATAATCGACAGCGACACGGGCGTGGCGATATGAGCCAAACGCTGTTCCAGTATCTCGACGGTCTTGATGACATTGAAGCCCTGACGCGCGCAGCTCGGGCAGGAGACAATCCGCACGCCCCGGTGCCGAAGATCGAGGGATTTCAGAATGTCAAAGCCGACTTTAACTTCCTCCACGGGTTCGGCTGAGAGCGACACACGGATGGTGTCGCCGATGCCGGCCCACAACAACGAACCGATACCGATGGCCGACTTCACCGTGCCCGCGCGCAAGCCGCCCGCCTCGGTGATGCCGAGGTGCAAGGGGTAATCGCAAACATCAGCCAACTGTTGGTAGGCCGCCACCGCGAGGAAGACGTCGGAAGCCTTGACGCTGATTTTGAACTCAAAGAAGTCGTTGTCTTCGAGAATCTTGGCGTGCTCCTGGGCGCTTTCGACCAACGCTTCCGGGCAAGGCTCGCCGTAGCGTTCGAGCAAGTGCTTTTCCAAGCTGCCGGCGTTGACGCCGATGCGCATGGAGCAGTTATGGTCCTTGGCTGCCTGGACGACATCCTTGACGCGCTGGGCGCTGCCAATGTTACCAGGATTGATGCGCAGGCAAGCTGCCCCCGCCTTGGCGGCCTCGATGGCGCGCTTATAGTGGAAGTGAATGTCGGCAACAATCGGCACCGTGACCTGACGCACGATGTGTTTCAGGGCCGCGGTCGACCCCTCGTCGGGACACGAAACCCGCACGATGTCGCAGCCCGCCTCCTCCGCGGCCTTGATCTGCGCGACCGTGCCCGCGACATCGGTGGTTAGCGTATTGGTCATGGTTTGCACGGTGATCGGCGCGCCGCCGCCGACGGGCACGCTGCCGACGTGAATTTGGCGCGACGTGCGGCGCTGGATATCGCGATAAGGGCGCAGGCTCATATGACTATTCCGGGGCTTTCGTTCCGGGGGATCATGGCACGACCATGGATGAGCGGCTTATACCCCAAATTCCCCCGGGCCTAAAGACCGATCGGGCGCCGCCGAGGCGCGGGATTTGGCCGGCCAGCGTAGATCGATGCCTGGGCTAAGTCTTAGGAGGGGAACCGAAATCAGCGCCCGGAGCGGGACCCGGGCTGAGGCCGGGATTCGGACTCGGATCGGGCCCTGGACTGGCATCAGCGCCAGGCGCTGCGCCGCTTTTCAGGCGCGCCGGGTCGAGCGGCACGCCGCGGGCAAAGATGCCGGCGTCCAAGGGCGGCATCACTTGGCCGTTCACAAGAATTTCAAGATCGCCGGGCTTGGCCGTGACCAGGGTCATGCCGCCGCCGCCCGCGGGCGCACGAAAGACTTCGTCCTTGTGGAGGAGTTGGGTCCGATCGGGATTGTCGGCGGTGCGCAATGTGATCCAGACGTCTGCCTTGGCCCGCAATTCGACCACATCCGTCGACGTTGGCCTCGCGATCGCGGGCGCAGGTATGGGAGCCGCATCGGCGATGATCGTGGGCTGAGGTGTCTGCGATCCGGTCTCCGACTCAGGCAGCGCCGCGGCACTGGCGCTCTCGTCGGACGCCGGCGGAAGATCGGCCGGCAAGTCCGCAACCGCTTGCGGCGGCGGCTCGACCGCAGCCGTCAAGCGCGATGGCACTTCCTGAATGAGTTGCACGGCCGCCCGATCTGATCCAGCGACGGCGTACCATACGCCGTAGACCGTCATTCCGAGAATGATCGCAACCAGGATCAAAGCGCCCGAGGGCACGCCTGAGTCCGGCGTCGGCACCGGGAATTCAAAAACCGGACGGTTTTTCAGGCCCGAGCTTTCTTCCTTGTAGCGCCGTACGATCTCATCGCCATCGAGGCCAAGATGATCGGCATAGGCACGGACGAATCCAATGGCATAGGCCTGACCCGGCAGGTCCTCGTAGCGGCCGTCTTCCATGGCGACGAGATAATTGTACCGGATGTGTAATATCGCGGCGACTTGCTGCAAGTCTTTGCCCAGGCGCATTCGGGTCGCGCACAGCAACGCGCCAACGGCAGAAGTCGTCGGATCAGTATGGTGCGCGCTCTGGCCTTGCATCTGTCAAAATTTATAGTGATTGGCCCGCGATTAAAAGGGGGCTTGGGTTGCCCTGCCCGGGCCGCCCGTTAATCGACGCTGATACCACGATCACGCGTAAAGGCCCGGATTCGTTCGCGGAGCGATGGATCGGCGGCTCGCAGTAGATCAAATATAAAGGGCTCGACTTCGGCCAAGACTGCGCTGCGGATGATCGCGCGTACGGGTCCCACGGCCGATGCAGACATCGAGAGATTGCGGCATCCAAGGGCCACCAGCGCCAGCGCATCCAGCGGATCTCCCGCCATTTCTCCGCACACAAAAAATTCGACGTTCGCCGCCGCGCATTGTACGACCACGTCGCGAAGCATCTTCAGCACAGGCGGCGACAAAGTGTCGTAGCGGTGCGCCAGGCGCGTGTTGCCGCGGTCGGCGGCAAACATGAATTGCATAAGGTCATTCGTGCCAAGCGAAATGAAGTCCGCGCGCGTAACCAGAGATTCCATTTGCCAAAGCAGCGCCGGCACCTCGAGCATCGTGCCGACTTTTACAGATTTCGGCGAGCGTCCGCCGTCACGGAGATGGCGTTCCAGTTCCAAATCGAAAATTCGCCGCGCGGCGTCGAATTCGGCGATGCTGGCAATCATTGGGAACATCACCCGCAATATCTCGCCCTCGGTGGCCTTGATCATGGCGCGCAACTGCTGTCGCAACAGCGCCGGGCGGTCGAGCGTTAGGCGGATGGACCGCCAGCCCATGGCAGGGTTATCTTCGGGGCCGCTGACCGACGATGCCGCGATCTTGTCACCGCCAACATCGAGCGTGCGAAACGTAACGGGCTTGCCTTTGGCTCCTTCGATGACTTGCTTGTAAAGGGCGTATTGCGCCTTCACATCGGGCAAAGTCGGCATAGCCAGGAATGGCATCTCGGTGCGATAAAGCCCGATACCGTCGGCGTTACAATCCGCCAATCCCTGCATATCGATAAGGAGTCCGGCATTGACGCTGATCGAAACCCTGACACCGTCGCGGGTGACGGCCGGCAAATCGCGGATGGCGGCATAGGCGGCCTTTTGCTTGTTCCGCGCGTCGATAGCGCCGGTGTAAAGCTCGATGACTTCTTCCGATGGTCTGAGGATGATCTGCTCGGCATTGGCGTCGAGCACAATCAGGTCCAGTGGATCGATGCGGCTCAGGGCTCCGTGGACTTGAGCCAGCACCGGAATATCCAAGGCCTTGGCCACTACAGCCGCATGCATGGTCGGGGAGCCTTCCTCCATGACCAGGCCCTTCAACTTGCGGCGGTCGTAATTGAGGAGTTCGGTGGGGCCGATCGACCGGCAAACCAGGATGGCGTTATCCGGCAGCTCCACCCGCAGACCGCCGCCGGCAAGGATATTGAGGAGGCGGTTAGCCAGGTCTTCCAAGTCCTGCAGACGTTCGCGCAAAATCGGATCGTTGGCCTGGGTAATGCGGACCCGCGTGTCGTCATGCACCTTTTGAACGGCGGCTTCTGCCGTCAGCCCCGAGGAGATCGCTTCGGAGATGCGGATGATCCAGCCACGGTCGTCGGCGAACATGCGGTAGACTTCCAGGATATCGCCATAACCCTCGGACTCATTCCGTGAGCCATCGATCAGCGCATCGACTTCCCGGCGCAGCGCGTTCAAGGCATTTTGCAGCCGATGCTGCTCGACCGCGGGATCGTCGCTGACCAGCCGGCCGATGCGCACGTGGGGTTTGTGCATGACGGCGACGCCGATGCCCACGCCGGGATTGAGGCTGGCGCCGGACAGGCGCACGTGCAAAAGCGCGTTGCCTTCGGATTGGAACAGTTCCTCGCGCTTGACGACCTGGGTCGCGGCCATCAACTCGGCGATGACCATGGCCACGGTCTCGAGGGTTTCGACTTCCCAGTCGTTGAAGGGGCGCTGTTCGCGAGTCTGGACCACCAGGACGCCGATGACGCGGCCTGCCTGGACCAGCGGCGCGCCCATGAGCGAGCGGAAAAAATCTTCGCCGGTTTCCGGACGGTAGACGAACTGCGGATGAGACCAGGCATCGGCAAGCGCGAGGGGCCGCGCGTGGGCGGCGATTTCACCGACTAGACCTTCACCGACTCGCAAGCGCGTTTGGTGCACTGCTTTCTGCGCGAGGCCGAAGGTCGCGAACAGCTCCAGCACTTCGCCGGCCCGCATGACGTAGCACGAGCACACATCGGCGCGCATCCCCTCGGCGATGAGTGCCACGACCTTGTCGAGGCGGCCCTGGACGACGCCGGCCCCGGCCATCACGTCTCTCAGACGCGAGAGCATCCGCCGCAGATCGCCAGCGCTGAATGAATCGCTCATTAGTCGGCTCTCATGGCGAGGCGTTTATGAGGCCGGTCAAGAACGGGAAGCCAGTGCGGCATCGGCTTGGTTGAGCAGCTCGGCGATAATGGCGGCGATGGGCTCTTCGCGCGTGACCATCCCGACGCTCTGGCCGGCCATGAGCGAGCCGTTCTCAATATCGCCGTCGATGGCCGCGCGCCGCAAGGCCCCGGCCCAGAAGTGTTCGATCTCGAGTTGGGCTGCCAGTTGCTCGATTTCGCCACGCAGGTATTTGTCGAGCACGCGACGCTGGGTTTCCATGAAGGCCTCCGTGCCTTGGTTGACCAGGGCACGTACGGGGATCACCGGGAAACGCTTATCGAGTTGCACCGTCGGCATGGCGTCACGGGCCGAAGCCCGGATGAAAGCCTGCTTGAATCTGGGGTGGGCAACGCTCTCGTGGGCACAGACGAAGCGCGTGCCCATCTGCACGCCCGAGGCGCCCATTTCGAGAAACGAGACGATCACCTCGCCGCGGCCGATACCGCCGGCGACGAACACCGGCACCTCACGAATCGAGGGCAGTATCTCCTGCGCAAGCACCGAGGTAGAGACCGGACCAATATGCCCGCCGGCCTCGGAGCCTTCGATAACCAGCGCGTCGGCACCATTCTTGATCAATCGCTTGGCCATGACCAGCGCGGGCGCGAAACAAACGACTTTGGAGAATGCCTTGGCCTTCCTAATGGCGTCGCCCGGCGGCACGCCACCGGCAAAAACCACATGCGTGGCCTTGTTGGCGGCGCAAACATCTACCAACTGAATCAATTGCGGATGCATGGTGATGAGATTGACGCCGAAGGGTTTGGAGGTTAGCGATCGGGTGGCCTTGATTTCAGTGTCCAGCAATTCCGGCGTCATTGCGCCACAAGCGATGACACCAAAGCCCCCGGCATTGGAGATTGCCGAGACCAGATTACGCTCGGAGACCCAGGTCATGGCCCCGGCGAGTATGGCGACCGGGCAGCCAAGGAAGTCCGTGCCGCGCTTCCACATGGCGGCAAGGCGGGGGGAAACCACGGGCATGGGAATCGCCTGCACCGTATTCACGACTTTTCCGGTGGCGAGAGCTTCCGACATTTATTTTCCTATTACTTAAGCCGCGTCCAGACCGTAGGCCGTGTGCAAGGCGCGTAACGCAAGCTCAGTGTATTCCTCGCTGATGAGAACGCTGACCTTGATCTCGGAGGTGGAGATGATGTGGATGTTGATGTTCTTGTCGGCCAATGCTTGAAACATCATTTGCGCGACGCCCGCGTGACTGCGCATACCGACGCCGATGACCGAGACCTTGACCACGGACTTGTCGGTGTCGATCGACTTGTAGGGCACTTTCATGCTGTCCTTGACCACCTTTAGCGCGCGCTCAAGGTCGGCGCGTCCAGTGGTGAAAGTGATATCGGTCGTGCCGTCGCGCGCCGCATTCTGCACGATCATATCGACATTGATGTTGGCCGTGGCCAGCGGGCCGAAGATCCCGGCGGCGACGCCGGGCTGATCTTGCACACCGATCAAGGTTACTTTCGCTTCGTCGCGGCTATAGGCGATGCCGCTCACCAGTGCTTTTTCCACGATCTCGTCCTCGTCACATACCAGCGTGCCCGGCTCGTCCGAGAAACTGGAGAGCACCTGTACGCGCACAAGGTGCTTCATGGCCATCTCGACCGACCGGGTCTGCAATACCTTAGCTCCGAGAGAGGCCATTTCCAGCATCTCTTCGTAAGTGATCTTAGCCAATTTTCGCGCGCTTTTAACGATGCGCGGGTCGGTGGTGTATACCCCATCCACGTCGGTATAAATATCGCAACGGTCTGCCTTGAGCGCCGCCGACAGCGCCACCGCCGTGGTGTCGGAGCCGCCGCGGCCCAGCGTCGTCACGCGGTTGTCCGGGCCGACGCCCTGAAAGCCGGCGATCACCGCGACATGCCCCTGCTCCATGCGGGAAACGATCTCAGCCCCCTGGATCGTCTCGATCCGGGCCTTGCCGTGGGCGTCATCGGATAGGATCGGAATTTGCCAACCCGCCCAGGACCGGGCATGGACGCCGAGCTCTTGCAGGCCGATGGCTAATAGTCCAGAGGTCACCTGTTCACCGGTTGAAACGACCGCGTCATATTCCCGGGCGTCATGAAGCGGCGCCATTTGGGTACAATAGTCGACCAGCTGGTTAGTGACGCCCGACATGGCCGAGACCACGACCGCGACTTGATTGCCACGGTCAACCTCGGCCTTGACGCGGAGCGCGACATTCTTAATGCGGGCGATATCCCCGACCGAGGTCCCGCCGAATTTCATGACTATCCGCGCCATCGAGCGCACCTAGGCCTATAAATTTCCGCCCCGCCGAGGCTCGTAGACGTTGGCAATCCGGCCTTTCGGGAGCGTATAGATAGCCAAAGCCCCCCCGAGCCACAAGTGGAAGAGGCCAAATCGGGCAGCCCGAAGAGGGTTTCGCGACCGCCCATCAGCCAATTATAGTGTCCCCGATCGAACCGCAGGGCCCGCCGATGCCGACCGCCTCAAGAGTAGGAACTTCAACCGGCGCCCGTTCTTCGGCCGATCAGGACGAGATCGCCAAGTTCTCGGCCCTCGCCGATAGCTGGTGGGACCTGAGCGGGGCGTTCCAACCCCTGCACAACTTCAATCCCTCGCGTATTCGCTTCGTGCGGGATCGTTTGGCCATCCATTTCGGACGAGATCCGTTATCGGCGAAGCCCTTCGCCGGCCTGACGCTGCTCGACATTGGTTGCGGCGGCGGCTTGATCGCCGAACCCATGGCCCGGCTGGGCTTTCGTGTAACCGGCATCGACGCCGCGGAGAAGAACGTCGGCGTTGCCCGGGTTCATGCGGCGCGATCCGAACTCGATATTGCCTATGAGTGCGCGACGCCCGAGGAACTTCTAAGTCGCGGCATCCGCTACGACGTCGTACTCGCCCTCGAAGTGGTGGAGCACGTGGCCGATGTCACGACCTTTCTTAATTCGGCGGCAGGACTTTTAGCGCCCAAGGGCGCGCTAGTTGCAGCGACCCTCAACCGAACGCTGAAAGCCTTGGCCTTGGCCAAGATCGGCGCTGAGTATATTCTGCGCTGGGTTCCGGCGGGCACCCACGATTGGCGCAAATTCGTCAGGCCCAGTGAGCTTGCCGCCGGACTTCGCCAGGGCGGACTTACAGTCACCGAACTCGCAGGCATGAGCTACGATCTATTCACCGACAGCTGGCGCACCAGTAAGGACTTGGATGTGAACTATCTGGCCCTGGCGATTCGGCGCTAAAGCGGCTTCGTGAATCCGGAAGCACGCTGCTCGCGCTAATTTGACTTCGAACCCCGGGCCCAGGGGATAGCGCGGACCTCGATGCCCTCGTCCAGGAGTGCGCGGGTTTCCTGTTCCGAGGCGTCGCCATAAATGCCGCGCTTGCGCGATTCACCGTAATGAATACGGCGCGCTTCCTCGGGAAATCTTGTGCCAACGTGATCGAAATTCTTCTCGATGACCTGTCGCAACTGGTTAAATGCCTCGGTGGCCTTTTCCATGACCGCAACGAGCTCGCGCTTCTTGGCTTCGGGCACGTCATCCTGCGATAAGGATTTGGCGATGCGCGGCGCCATGGGAGCCTTTTGCACTTTGGTGTTCCCGCACACCGGGCAAGCGACCTGCCCAACCTTAATGAGCTTCTCCACAGCGCCGCTATTGCGGAACCAGGATTCAAAGCAGTGCTCCTCGGGGCAAGTCAGATCATACAGAATCATTAGGTGCCCTTGGGAAACGTTGAATAACGATTTAAGCGCATCGCCGGAGTGTTTCAAGGTAATGATGTGATCGGCGGGGATCTAAGTCCGCACGGCCGGTGAATACGCCGCGTCGAGGCTGAAGGCCGGGATCTTGGCCCGGGCGCGGGCGACTTCGGCGACGTTTATGGTGGCCGCGACCACGCCCGGTTCAACTCCCGCGTCGGCCAGGACTTCGCCCCAGGGGTTGATGATCAAAGAATGACCATAGGTCTTGCGATCTCCGGCATGGGTGCCGGTCTGCGCCGGAGCGAAAACAAAGCAGCCGGTCTCGATGGCGCGCGCACGCAGCAGCACATGCCAGTGGGCCTCGCCAGTGCCGCGGGTGAAGGCCGCCGGTACGGTCAGGAAATCGGCGCCAGCTTGGGCCAGATGACGAAAGAGATGCGGAAAACGTAAGTCATAACAAATCGCGAGGCCGAGGCATCCCCACGGCAGATCGACGGTAACCGCCTGGGTCCCCGCGGCGAAGGTGCTGCTTTCCGCGTAGCGCTCGCCGTTGCCAAGGTCGACGTCGAACATGTGGATCTTATCGTACTGCGCGGCCACCGCGCCGTCGGGACCGAGCACATAGGTGCGGTTGGCGACCTTGCCGTTGGCGAGCAGCACGGCAAGGCTGCCCGAGTGCAACCAGACGCCGAGCTCCTTGGCCAGCGCCCGGAAGGCCATGAGGGCGGCGTGGCGCTCCTCGGTCATGGCCTTGGCGGTAACGTTAACGCGGCCCCATTCCATCATGCTGACATTCTCGGGCATCAATACGAGATCGGCGCCACCTTTCACCGCGCGGCGCGCCAGATCCGAGGCCACGGCGATATTGGCCGCCATGTCGGTGGAGGCATTAACTTGCAAGCACGCCGCTGTGAAGGTGGCTGGTTCGCTCATCGCTCAAGCACGCGCAAGCAGGGGATCGAGCTCGCCTTGGGAGTCCAGTTCATAGAGCTCGTCGCAGCCGCCGATGTGGCGGCCATCGATGAAAATCTGCGGCACGGTCTGGCGGCCCCCGGCCCGCGCGGTCATCTGCTGGCGCCCGACACCATCGGCGAAAACGTCAATTTCTTCGAAAACCGTGCCCTTGCGCTGCAAAAGCTGCTTGGCCCGGTGACAGTAGCCGCAGATCGGCGAGGTATAGATTTCGATTCGAGCCACGGATAAGACCATGCTTGAGCGCGGTTGAACGGCGGGTGTAGGACAGAGGGGATAATAATCACGCAGCCTATGGGACGACAACGAAAGACATGCCAGTTAAAGACAGGCCAGTCGATCGACACGCTAGGGCAATTTCCCGGATCATCCTACTCACCGGAGTGGTGGAGGCCCCGGTGCTCTCAGACATGCTCCGTCTTCACAACCCAGCGCTCGGGATTGCCGCCGTCGCGACAGCCGCCGGCCTAGCCGAAGCTTGCGCGTCGGCAACAGCCGGCACGCGCCTGTTGTCATTCTGCTCTGCGGTCATCGTCCCCGGCGATCGGCTCGCGGCCCTCCCCGGCCCGTCCTATAATTTCCACCCCGGACCGCCCGAGCGCCCCGGGCGCTATCCGTCGGCATTCGCGCTCCACGAGGGCGACAAGCGGTTCGGCATCACAGTCCACGAGATTTTGGCCAGTGTCGATTCCGGCCCGATCGTCGCGGCCGAGTGGTTCGAGGTCCCGGCCCCCAGCCTGAGGCCTGAAAAGGACCTGGAAGCCCTGGATCACCTGACGTTGATGCATCTTTTGGCGAGCTTCCGCAGACTGGCGCCACATCTCGCCCTTAAGCCTGAGCCCTTGCGCCGCCTGCTCATTGGCTGGCAAGGGCGCAAAACCACCAAGGCCGATTGCGACGCCTTATGCACCATAACGCCCAAAATGAGCGCCGACGAAGGCGCGCGTCGGCGCAGCGCCTGCGGCCCTCATCTGCTTCAGCAAATCCCCACGAACGAAGGCGGCGTTTAGGACAGCCTAAGCAAACTTCAACTGCAATCAGATACCCGGAGCTTTTGGGCGCTGCTCGACCGGCGATCAGGTGAACACCGCGCCGGGACTCGGGACGCGCGCCAACACCAAGACGTCGACCACGGTCGCACCTGCGTCCAGGAGAGCACGCGCGCACGCGTCGGCGGCAGCCCCCGTGGTCAACACGTCATCGATGAGCAGCACCCGGCGGCCGGTGATGGCCTCTGGGCGGTGGGCAGCGAAGGCGCGGGCGACGTTGCGCCGCCGCGCCGTGCGGTCGAGGTGCCCCTGGCTGGGGCTGGGGGTCGATCTGGTGCGCTTGAGCGCATCCGGGACCACAGGTTTATCCGCGAGCCTGCCGAGCGCATTGGCCAGCAACGCCGCCTGATTATAAGTGCGCATGAAGAACTGCCAGCGATGTAAAGGCACGGGCACAACCACATCGCAGTGGGCGATCAGTTCCGCTCCGGCCCGCTGCAGCCATCGCGCCAGGTGCACGGCGGCGTCCGTGCGGTCGGCGTGCTTGAGCTTCAGCACCAGGGTCTGGCTGTTGGCGTCATAAATAAATGCCGCCTGCGTCCGCTCGAAGGCCGGGCGGTCCTTCAGGCACATACCGCAGATCAGGTCTTCGACGACCGGGCTTTCCAAAGGAATGCCGTAGCACATACAACTGGGCGAGGTGATGAAGGTAAACCGGGCGAAACACGCACTGCACAGACTGCCCGTGCTGTCGACGATGGCATTGCAGCTCAGGCAGCGCGGCGGCAAAAGCGAATCGAGGACCAGCCGGTTGATAAGTTTGGCGGAACGCCAAATATCGCCTTTGTCCAACATCGGCAGCAGCCGTTTTCAGTTGAGCCGGACGTCTGACTGAACGCCGAAGCAATTCAGGTTCACTATTGCGGAGCGTATCCCGGCCTTCCCGCGTCAACCAGGAGATTGACGAGCAAGCGGTTCACCCTGCCGTCAGGGGGAATGCCCATTGCTTCTTGGAATTGCCTGACCGCTTTTTCCAATTCCAGCGTCAGCTCGCCGTTGATCGGCCCTTTGTACCGGCCAAATTGTTGGAGGTAAGTCTGGGCGATGCGGATATAGCCAGCTTCATCGTCTGCCGGAGCGGTCGCATCCGACGTCTTTGGAGCGGGATCGGCCGCCAAGGTGGGGGAATGGACACCGACGCCGACCAAGGAAGCAATCAAAAATAAAAGGCAACCGTATCGGCTCATGTTCCCTGCCTTAGAGTTTCGCGCAAGTTCTTGTTTGGTGAGTGCCAAAAGCGGAATGACTTTTCGTAGATACACCCTGCTCTAATGCATTACAGGGCGGAAACTCCTCGTTCCCGCCCTGCAATCCAATCGCTAGATCGCTCGCTTCAGTCGATTCTGCTCTTAGTAGGCGAGCGGATCAGGACGTACTTGGAACTTCACAAGCTGAGGTCCCGTAGCGGCGTCTTCGCCGCCTTCCTGATGCCATACGGGCTGCGAGGCGTAGGTCGCGAACACGCCCTTGCCTTTCCAGCCGGCTTTCACATCGTCGATGCGTCCGTCCATGCCGCGGGTATGGAAGTCCATCGGATAGGGCACCCGCAGAACGTTGAACTTTTCCGTCTTTGTGTCGAAGGCCAAGAGCGAGTCCGAATTCGATCCCGTCACGATCGGCACGTCCTTGCCCAAGCCCAAGGTGTCGTGAAGGTCAACCCACATCAGATAGTGAAAGTCGGCGGACCCGGTCTTCACGCCCGCCATCTTCGGGCCGGGTGTGTCATAGTACGTCCAGCCCTCTGGACATTGTTGTCCATCCGCCACCTTCGGACCGCTCATTACCTTGCACTTGCTGCGCTCGAGCTTGCCGAGGCGGCCGTTAGCGTAGCCAACCCAAGCGACGCCTTTCGAGTCGACACTCATACCGCGAGCGTTGAAAGCCTCATAGGTCTTGCCGTCCGGCAGCTTCGTCGGTTCGTAGAACTCGGTCTTGCAGGTTTCCGGGGGATTGGTGCCGGGATGGAACCGTACGATTCCGGTCGGGAACGGGCTGGTCTTGACGGCCCACATGCTGCCGTCGGAAATATCGGCATCAATTCCGTAAAGCGAACCGTTGACCCGCGTATCCTTCTTCGGATCAAACGGCGCCGGAGCGACAGCCGGCGGGCGAGCCCCTCCGCCGGTGCCTTCTGGATCATTCCCCCCACCTCCCGTACGCGCCGGTTCGTTCCACTGCATCCGGTCGGGGGTGATCGAAACCTCGCTTATCCCGGCCACCTTCGACGGGTTGGTCGAGTTGGTGTCGAGCACCATCGGGCACCAGCCCACGGTCTTCTGGGCGTCGTGAGTCTGGGCCCAGACATCAATGTCCGCCCAACTAGCGACCGAAGAGCCGTTTACGCTGCCGCCACCGCTGAAGAACAGCGTCTTCCGATCGGAGGCGAACATCAGATGGTGCAGGCCATTGCACATCGGAATGCCCTCGATCTTCTTGGCCTTGGGATCATAGTGGACGATCGTAGTCGTCGCGTTGCCGGGTTGCGGGTAATATTTCGCAAATTTGTTGGCGGGATCCGTGCAGTACGCGGCCTTCGGGACGGGAGGCGCGGCGTTCGGCCTCGGCGCACCTGCATGACCCAGATCGGTGAGCCACAGCTCGCCATTCCTGTCAATCATCGGGTTATGCGGAAACGCGTCGGGAAGCACGTCGGGTGGTAGGATCTCGACCTTCACATTCGGGGTGACTTTATACCCGAACTCCGACATCTCGTTGGTGGCGGGGTTCAAACTCTCGACAAAACCCCAGTAGCCGATGACGCCATAAACCGGCCCGTTGGCGTTGACGGTCGGATCGTGGCGATCAGTCGAGACGTTGTCATGATCGTAACGGCCGTTGGACCAGTCCCATGAGGTCAGGACGATATTGCGTTCCACACCCGCGGGCCGTGGCGGCGCTTCGGGCGGCAACTCGCCCTTCGCGATCCGCTGCGTCCAGTCCGCGAACATTCCAAGACTCCTGGTGCGGCCGAACTGGGTCATCCGGTTCTGCATATCACTGGAAAAATCCGGGCCGTGATCGCCAAACGCTTGGTCGCCCGGGCCACGGGCCTTGGTGATGCGCTCCGCCCAGCCCTCGGGGCTATTATCGAGGAGCGTGCGGGTAGTACGATCGCCGATCTGATGGCATTGATGGCAGCCATTTTTCAGCTGCGTCAGCCAATTCTGCTGCGTGATCATCGTCGGCGAAATACCATTACCTTTCGGCCCCGTGCCCGGGAAATCGCTCTCCGGTGGCACGTGGATCATCGCTTCCCAGTAATTCGAGGGATAAATTTGCGCCGCCGCCTTGGCGTCGGGAGCCTGCACGGACGCGAGGTTCAGGTTCTTGCCGAGAGTTCCCTCGACCGCCTTCGAGTCCACCAGGCCATAACCGCGCACCCAGACTTGGTAATTCGCCTTGGGCAATTGCGGCAGCATGAAGCGCCCTTGATCGTCGGTGACCACGATCTTGATGAAGCGCGTCGGCAAGTCACGGGTTTCGGCGATCACCCAGACACCCGCTTCGGGTCCTTTGGCTCCCGTCACCACGCCACCGATGCCGTCGGCGACGACCGGCACGGCCGCCGCCGGCACGGCGGCGGCGCTCGCCTGAAACCCAGCCCCACTCAGTGTCACAAGACATGTGGATGCGAGCAACGCTCCAATAAAATGCTTATTCATGGTCCGATCCTCCTCGGAAATTGTTGAAGCAACCGACGCCCACCAGGTAAACCCCAGCTCAACACGCTAGTGGTCAAAATCTAACGCTTCGATCCCATCGATTGTGTTGGATTTTGACCGGATCATTAAGGTTGGCTAGTGGATCGGCCTGACATTGGGGGAACCAAGCGTCAGAATCGATCCACTAGTCTAGCCAACCAAGCCTCTTCCGGACAGTATCTTCGGCGGGCCGAAGCCGCGCAAGCCAGTGGCTATCATATTGAAAAGTAGCGAAGAATTTATTTCCGGGGTCTTTTGGCCCGAGTTGCATTCCATTTTCTTCGCCCATAATAAGGATCCGGTGCGCGGGGAAAATTCGATCCTAGTTCTGGTTCGGAATAAGGGAAGAGTGGCATTTAGGCGCCGAACCGCCGACGCAACGCGCCCACCAGGCCCTCGATCGGCTAGGCGACCGTTGGTGCCGGCCGTGGCCGCGCCACGACCGACGTAAAATCTGTGGAGATGACGCCGGCTAGTTCAAGCTGTTCGTCGAAAAACGTCAACAACCTGATCAAAGCGGCGTCTTCGTCGACCGACGGATCGAAGTTCCCGGCGGTGCCTGATAGCAGCATATGCAACAGAGCGCCGCCGTAGGGCTTCTCGTCGATGACCTCGAAATGCTGCTTGAGGCAAGGAAGGATGGCGTCGGACCGGACAGCTTCGGATGGGTCGGTCTGTTCGAACCACTCCAGAGGCGTATTGGCATAGGACTCGCGCGGGTCATTGTTGAGATAGATGCTGCGGCGATAACGTTCGGGCAACAGCCGCAGAAGGTCGTTGATCAGCGCGACAACGCGCGGGCTGGGCTGAAAACGGATCGGACCGACATATTCGTCGACGAACATTAACCCACCGGGTTTCAAGGCGCGGCGGCAATTCTCCAACAGGCATTCAAGCGCGCTGATGTGGTGGAGCGACGATACGCCGAAGATCGCGTCGTAGCGGGCTTCGGGCAGTTCAAGTGTGTTGATATCGGCGGCCTGGTAGGCCACACGGTCAGTGAGGCCTTCGGCAGCGGCGTAGACGCGGGCTTGGACGACTGCGGCCTCCGACAGGTCATAGGCTTCGACTCGGGTGGCCAGATTATCCCTGAGCGCAATGCGTTCCCACAAGCCGAAACCGCAGCCCAGCGACAATGCGAGCGGCGCCGGTTGCTGAAGGAAATCGCGGCGCCAATAGGCGGATAATCCCTCAGCGGGGTTTCCCGCACGGCGCAGATTGATACACGCCAGGGCCGTCGGGTGCTCAAGCCAATTGTGTTTACGCTCCTCGCACCGTTCCTGGCTCCAGAACCGTTCGGCCTTATTGGTGGTATCCGTCGACAAGGCGGCGTCTCTCGGTTGTTGAGCTATCGGCGGCCGAAGACGATCGGCAAAATTTCGTTGGCCGACGGTAGCTTCCGGCGCGAGACCCGGCAATTGCGGATTTTTCCAGACCTTCAAGCAAACCCCCGAAAATGCCATAAGGTGGCATGGACAGTATGCGGATTTTTGACCGGGATTTGGTGCGCCGCCACCGCGACCGCGCCGCGCCCGGGCTTTCACAAAACGATTTCCTCCTGCGGGAAGCCGCCGAACGCTTGACCGACCGGCTGCTGGACGTCGCCCTCGCGTTCCCCATGGCCTTGGATCTGGGCTGCCATACCGGCCAAGTGGCGGCCGCCATCGGTCAGTCTGCCGCCGCCCGGTCGAAGATCGGCGCACTTGTACAGACCGACGTTTCGCCGAAAATGGCCGGCCTGGCACGCCGCAATTCCGGCTGCGCGACCGCCACCGCCGATGAAGAATTCCTGCCCTTCGCCGACAATGCGCTGGATTTGGTTCTCAGCAATCTCTCGCTCCATTGGGTCAACGACCTGCCTGGGGCCTTGGCCCAAATCCGCCGCGCCATCAAGCCGAACGGCCTGTTCCTGGCGACGCTATTCGGCGGCGAGACTTTGCGCGAATTACGTAGCGCTTTGTTGGAAGCGGAGGCCGAAACCACGGGCGGCGCCGGCCCCCGGGTCTCGCCCTTCACCGACGTCCGCGACGCGGGAAACCTGCTGACGCGGGCCGGCTTTGCCCTGCCAGTTGCCGATGCCGAGAGCATCACCGTAACCTACCCCGACATGTTCAAACTGATGGCGGACTTGCGGGCCATGGCCGAAACCAATGCCGTGATCGAGCGCCGAAAGGCCCCCTCGCGCCGCGCGACTTTCCTCAAAGCCGACGAGATTTACCGCTCGCGCTTCAGCGACGGCCGCGGTCGCCTGCCAGCGACGTTTCAGATCATCACCATGACCGCCTGGGCGCCCCATGCCTCGCAGCAAAAGCCGCTCAGGCCGGGCAGCGCGACGACGCGCCTTGCCGATGCCTTGAAAACCAGCGAAGTGCCCCTGAACGAAACCACGCCGTTTGTCGCCGCCGGCGGCGAGGCCAAGAAGCCATGATTTTCGAAACACCGCTTATCGAAGGTGTCCTCATCAGCCGCTACAAGAGATTCTTTGCCGACGTGCGGCTGTCGTCGGGTGAAGTGGTGACCGCGCACTGCGCCAACTCCGGCTCGATGCTGTCGGTGAAAGATGTTGGCGCGCGGGTCTGGCTGTCTCCGGCCGCCAACCCGGCGCGGACGCTGCGCTACACCTGGGAGATCGTCGAGATTTTTGGCGGCCTTGTCGGCATCAATACCGCGCATCCCAACCGGATCGTGGCCGAGGCGATCGCCGCCGGACTAATTCAAGAACTGAGTGGCTATGGGTCGCTCAAGCGCGAGCAGAAATACGGCAAGAATTCTCGCATCGACATATTGTTGACAGAACCCGACCGGCCGACCCGAAAATCGCCCTGCTACGTTGAGGTCAAGAATGTGACCATGAAGCGCAAGGCTGGAGCGGATCAGCCGGCTGAGTTTCCCGACTCGGTGACCGAGCGTGGAGCCAAGCATTTGATGGAAATGGCGGATATGGTCAAGGCCGGGGCCCGCTCGGTGATGGTCTACCTAGTCCAGCGGGCCGACTGTGGCCGCTTCGCCGTGGCCGCCGACATCGATCCGGCCTATGCCCAGGGCCTGAAACGGGCCATGGCCGTAGGCGTCGAGGCGGTCTGTTATGGTTGTGAGGTGACCCCCGATGCTATAACCATCGCCAAGGCCTTAACAATTGAGCCGTTGACGTTGGCTTTACCAGATTGAGGCCATAAATGACGGCCTATCCCGCTTACCCCGGCCCTCGGCTCAATGGATGAATTTGGCGATGAGAGAAGCAGCTTTAAAACGCCCTAAGGATGTCGAGATCCACGGCGCCGAAGCCTTTGCAGCTATGCGCAAGTCCGGGCGGCTGACTGCCGAATTGCTCGATTACATCACCGCCTATGTCGTTCCCGGCGTCACCACCGGCGAAATCGACCAGCGGTGTTATGACTTCCACACGGCCCACGGCGCGATTCCCGGCCCCTTGAACTATCGCGGCTTCCCGAAGTCCATCTGCACATCGGTCAACCACGTGGTTTGCCACGGCATTCCCGGCGACCGCACATTGAAGGATGGCGATATCGTCAACATCGACGTCTCGCCGATTGTCGACGGCTGGTTCGGCGATTCAAGCCGCACGTATCTGGTCGGCGACGTCAAGCTGAAAGCCCGGCGGCTGGTGGAAGTCACTTACGAAGCGATGATGCGCGGCATCGGTGCGGTCAGGCCGGGGGCGACTTTGGGCGATGTCGGTCACGCGATTCAAAGTTTTGCCGAGAGTCAGCGGTTCTCGGTCGTGCGCGATTTCTGCGGTCACGGCATCGGCCGCGTATTTCACCAAGCGCCCAACGTCATGCATTTCGGCGAACCGGGTACCGGCATGCTCCTGGAGCCGGGCATGATTTTCACCGTTGAGCCGATGATCAATGCCGGCCGGTCCGACACCAAGATCCTCGACGACGGCTGGACGGCGGTAACCCGCGACAAGTCGCTCTCGGCGCAGTTCGAACACACCGTGGGCGTTACCGAAACCGGCGTGGAAATCTTCACGCTCTCGCCCAAGGGCTACACCTGCCCGCCTTACGAGCCGTAAAACGCGCGAGCCCGCCCGCGATTGCTCGTGGACGGGCTGACATGCAGAACGAAGCGGCGGGCCGAGGCTTCGTTTTAGGCGCCGCTGCGGCGGCCAAGGCGGCCGCCGTCAATTAAGTTCGATGACAATGGCGCGGGCCGTGCCTTTGACCAGGTCCTCGGTATGGAGCCGGCCGCTCGATTGGAATCTCGCCGATCCATAGGTGTGTTCGGCGAGGGTTTTTTCGCCGTTCGGGGCGATCGATTGCAGCGTACCGTCGGCAAGGTACACCACGACCACGTCCTTGGTATGGAAGTGCGTCGGCGGCGGCATAGCCGGGGTCCAGGTATAGTCCCAGGCGACGATGCGGGCGTTCTCAAAGACCTTCTTCACGGCCGGACGCGGAAAGGCATCGGGGTAGCCCGAGGTATTCGCCAAGGGTGCGACTTTGCCTTCCTTCAGCTCGAACGCGACCAGCTTTGGCGCGGAGGCGTTGCGCGGCGCCCCCTTCGGCAGGAAATCAAGCTTACCGCTTGAAATATCGACGGTGACGGCGTCGAGCGCGGCATCGACGGGAAGCGGCGCCCCGACGGCACCGGTGACCTCGCGGATGGTCACCCGGGCGTTCTCGAACACGAGTTTGCCGGCACTGTCGGCCGCTCCGGCCGTGCCTGAGACCAACGTAATAGCCATCGCCAAAGCGGCGCGCCAACGACCCTGATGCTTCATGAACGATCTCCCTTTCCTCGCTAGTCCAACTCTAGCGCAAAGCAGGCCAGGTGATGTAGCTTGATCTCAAGAGAGAGGGCGTGAGAAATCTGGGGAAATGGGAGGTTGCCATGATTAAGCCGTTCGCGGTTGCAGTCGCTTTCGGATTCGCGGCCTGGTCTGGAACCGGCGCCGTGCAAGCTGCCGGCCCTTCGCCTGACAAGGGGCCGCCATTGTGGGCCTGGGGCTTTACCTCGCCCGATGACGGAGTTCGCCCGGCCGCTCCCGCCCCGGCGACGCCGCCGGATAACGTCAAAGAACATAAGATTCCTGGATCGAAGTTCAGCTTCACCCAGGTCCAAGTCTCCAACCGCTATGCGCCCGCCGACTGGTTTCCCGAAGATCATCCACTCATGCCCGATATCGTCGCCCACGGACGGGAGTCGGCCAACCCGCAAATCTACGCTTGCGGTTTATGCCATATGCCCAACGGCAAGGGCCGCCCGGAAAACGCCAACGTCACCGGGCTCACCTACGAATACTTCATGCAGCAGCTGAAGGACTTCAAGAACGGCAAGCGGCAAACCTCGGACAAACGCAAGACCAATACCGACCTGATGACCGGTTTCGCCAAGGCCATGACCGACGCCGAAATGGAAACCGCCGCGAGGTACTTCACCTCGATCCCATCCACGCCCTGGGTCAAGGTGATCGAGAGCGCGACCGCGCCCAAGACCCATGCCCGCGGCGGCGTGTTTCTGACCCTGACCGGGCCCGAGGCCGGAACCGAACCACTGGGACAGCGCATCGTTGAGACGCCGATCAGCGCCGAGGATTTCGAGGTCCTGCGCCATCCGCGCTCCGGCTTCATTGCTTATGTACCGATCGGCAGCATTAAGAAGGGTGAAGCGCTGGTGCGGACCGGTGCCGGCAAGACCACCGCCTGCACGGTGTGCCATGGCGTGGACCTGAAGGGCCTGGGCCCGGTGCCGACACTGGCCGGACGTTCGCCTAGTTATCTCGCGCGCCAGCTTTATGACATGCAGCGCGGCAATCGCGCGGGCGCCTGGAGCCCGTTGATGGCGCCGGTGATCGCCAACCTGACTAACGACGACTTGCTGACGGCGACAGCGTACCTCGCTTCGCTTGAGCCCTAGGGGTGGGTGCGCACGGCGCTTGAAAGCGAAAAGAGCCCGGCGCCATGAGCGCCGGGCTCTCTCGCGAAAAATCAGCTAGTGGATTTACTTTGGCGCTTCTTCGGGGACGCGGAATTTCTTGTGGCAGCCGCCGCAGGCATCGCCCAACGACTTGGCTTCGCCTTTGATGGCATCCATATTGCCCGCGGAAACGACCTGCAGGTATTTCGCGGACGCGGCGACAAACGTATCGGCCGAGGCCTTGAAGTCCGCCGCCTGCGACCAGATCTCAGGCTTGGCCCGCGTCTTGATGCCGGCTTCCGCGCCGGTTCCCGCCGGGAACCGGGAGCCTACGTCCTTGCCGGTATCGGCGATCTTTTTGACCGCCTCGGCAATGGCCGCCTTGTCGGGGGCTTCGGTCTTGAGCTGATCATTGACGATCTTAAAACTCGCGCCGAACCCCTTCATCAGCTCCTGCCGCGCCTTAATGATGTCGGTCGGGCCCTTCTGTTGAGCCATGGCGACTCCCACCGCGCCGAAAACACCGGCGCCGATGAACAACATTCCCGCTACTTGCACGAAACGCATGTCGAGACCTCCCTCGTTGAAACGATAGCGCTAACCCATTGGCGCGCGCATTATCGCGGATTTGTGTCCGGTTTATAAAGCGACTTTTGGCGGCAATATTGATATTGGTTCGCAGGTGGGGTTCGCAGCTGGGGTTCGCAGCTGGGGTTCGCAATCGGCGGGAATCGCTATGGCCTTGGCTCGCCGGACGCCGCAACCTCGAATCCGCCTATCTGACCATGCGGCAGCGCCAAGCCCGCGGCGCGCCGCCGGAAGCCTTCGACGTACCGTTCGCTTCGTGAGGATTTGCGCTCGGGCCCGTCCGGCGTGTTATGGTGGCGCCTTCCCGTAACCCAGAGGGCCTTATGACCAAA
>SHVO01000029.1 GCA_009694245.1 Rhodospirillaceae bacterium
TGGTGACGTCCGCAACCGACTGGCCACGCGCTATCACATTCAATACGCGAAGTTCGATCATGAGGATCGAACTCACGATGATCGCGACCGCCGTTATATGTAAGGATTGAATCACCGGAATAAGCCATGCGATCTCTCGAAAATAGCGGCTCAGCGGCATTGCGCCCAGCCAATCGCAAAAAGCAATCATAGATTGTGCTGCCATAGCAAGGCCTTCCAGTCATATTCGAGGCATTCCCCGATCTGCCATGTGTGCCGGGGAACGTGGCGATGCAGCGGCGAATACCTCAAAGAACGCCTACGCGATCGCGTAATAGCGCGGTTCTGAATTCCAGCAGGGTACTGAATCCGTAAGAACCGTCCCCAGGTCGTGAGCGTCGGGTAGGTGTATGTCCCCCCGGGGCTCAAATTGATGATCGTCGCGAGGGAGGCTCCAGCAGGCGCGGCGGCCACGTACCGATCCACTGGCGTGGGATCACCGCTTGACCACACCCAGGCCAGGCTGACCATTGATTTTCAGCACGGTTGAAAGTTCGCCTTCCAGATCGCCATCCTTATGGGGCGCAACCACGACTGTTACATTATCGCCCGGCTTGAGAGTGGTGCTTTCGAAGCCCTGACGTCGCATCCCCGACGGGGGCATCGACTCAATCGCCCATTCGGTTGTCACACCTTTGGCGTCGGTAGCCAGCAAGATCAACCACGTATGCGGGTTGGTCCATTGCCAGCTCTTGACCGTTCCAGTCAACGTTATCTCATGGTCGCGATCAAATTGACCGGTGTAATGATGGGCCCTGCCGGGTCCGGTCATGATGCCGGCAATCAGAATACCGAGCACTACTCCGTATAAGGACGCTCTCATTGGGGGCCCTCCTAAGTACAGGTCGATTGCGTAACCTCTAGTTGCCGTCCATGCTCCCGACTCAACCCTGCGCCACCGTCGCGACCACAGAAATCAATACTATCACTTTTTCTCGACAAGAAAGCGGTACAAAAGGAGATATCAGAGGAGCCCGTCGCTTCTTACGTCCTTCAAGCAATTTCTTACCTATAGGCAATTGCTCGATGACCTCGTCCGGAAAGTGGTGGCATGCGGATAGCGCACGGAGGATATTCGAGCTGTGCGTATGAAGGCGCAGTTTAGTCTTCGGTCTATCGCGTTCCATTGTTGGTCGATATAATTCATCGGTTAACTCGGCACAGGGGGCATTGATGCTCGTCCATGTATCTCGCACACGAGCAGCTGTGGCGGTTGTTGGCGTTGGATGTTTGTTTTCGATGGCAATCGTTCACGCGCAAACGGCCGCGCCGAAATCCGGAACGGTGTTTCGCGATTGCGCCGATTGTCCCGAGTTGGTCGTGGTTCCCGCGGGAAGCGGCCGGATGGGGACAACCCTTGAAGAGGCCAATCGCGAATTCGGGTCTGTGTCGCACACTCAAGACGAGCGCCCAGTTCATTCGATTACTGTGGGTTATCCGATCGCCGTTACGAAGTTCGAGGTCACCAAGGCGGAATACGCGGATTTTGTGCGCGCGACGAACCGGCCCGACGGTGAAAAGTGTTGGACGTTTAACGCGCTGGGCGCGCGTGAAGAAATGGCCGGCGGAACCTGGCGAAGCCCGGGGTTTTCGCAGAGAGATCGGGAGCCCGTCGTTTGCGTCTCGTGGGACGATGCGAAAGCTTATGCCGCCTGGATGTCACAGAAATCGGGCAAGGCCTATCGCCTCCTGTCGGAAGCTGAGTGGGAATACGCGGCGCGCGGTGGAACTGCGACTGCCCGGTGGTGGGGTGATAGCCGCGAAGGCGCTTGCCGCTATGCGAATGTGCCCGACTTGACTGTGGCGGCCCGATATAACGCCGACAAGAACGCAGCCAATATCTACATGTGCTCCGATGGTTTTGCGCAAACCGCACCTGTCGGTAGCTTTCCAGCCAACCCATTCGGTCTGCACGACATGCTCGGCAATGTGTGGGAATGGACCGAAGATTGTTATGTCGAGGGGTACACGGGTGCGCCCACCGACGGCTCAGCGCGCACGGAGGGTACGTGCAGGCAGCGTGTTCTTCGCGGCAGCAGCTGGCTCAGCCTTCCTTGGAGCGTCCGCGCCGCCCATCGCAACAGCCTCAACCCAAGCCTTCGTGACAGCTATCTGGGCTTCCGCCTTGCCAGGACCCTGCCGTAGCTTTGGATAAATCAAAACGTTGGCGGTGATAGGTTCAAGCCTATCCCCGCAGCGATTTTCGCCCGCGATCTAACCGACAGTTGGCTACAAGACGAGCGCGATCTTTCCAAACTGTCCGTTCGAGTTCATCAGCGCGTGGGCGGCCGCCGCTTCTTCAAGCTTGAAGGTTTTGTCGATCGGCAGCGCGATTTTGCCGCCGCTGACCGCGGTCCACAGCTCGGCGCGCGCCCTGGTAACAATATCGTTGATTTCCTCGACGCTGCGCGTGCGGAAGGTCACGCCGGTGTAGGTGATGCGCTTGGCGGCGTGCTGATCGAAGTTGAACTCGGCTGTGCCGCCACCGAGGCGCCCGACGTTGACCATGCGCGCGAGCACGTTGCAAGCTTTCATGCTGCCGACGACGGTCGGGCCCGAGACGAAGTCGACAACCACGTCGACGCCCTTGCTGTCGGCGGCCTTCAGCAATTCGTCGGCCCATTCCGGCTTGCTGGAATTGAACATGTGGGTCGCGCCCAACGCTTGCAGTCTTGGCGTCTTCGAAGGGTCGCGCGAGGTTCCGGCAATCATCGAAGCGCCCATGAACTTCGCGACCTGCAAGACCATAATGCCGACGGCCGAACTGGCGCCTTGCACCAGCACTTTCTCGCCGGTCTTGAGCGAACACCGGGTCCGCAGCGCATCGTGGGCGGTGATCAGGGCCAGCGGCAGGACCGCGGCCTGCTGAAGATTGATCTCGTTTTTATTGTAGGGCATGGCCCAACCGGCCTCGGTCACGGCATATTCGGCATAGCCGCCGTTTCGTCCAAAGCACATCACGGCCTCGCCGGGCTTTACGTTGGTAACGCCCGCACCAACCGCGACGACTTCACCCGCCCATTCCTGACCGACGATGGTAATCGGCGATTGGGCATTGGCCTTGGCCGAGCCCAGATCGGCACGGTTGAGACCGGCGGCTGCGACACGCACGAGCACTTGGCCCGCTACCGGCACGGGCCGCGGAATGTCTTTGTGGATCGCAATACCCTCGGCGGTGGCGATTCCGGCGCGCATGGTGGCAGTGGCCATGGAAGTTCTCCCCTGAAAAGATGGATTGGCGGGTTGCAGCTTAGCGCCTGCACTTGTAAGCATCAACAGGTCCCGCGGCCCTCGTCAGGGGAACCTCGCAGGTGTTTCCGCTGGCAATATGGTCCGGATGTTCGCGGGTTCCGTGACCGACCCGAGACAGGGTCGACGTTTTGTACCGGACACAGGGGTAACATTTCTCGGCCCGACACGCTGGATCGTTCATGGGGGCCCCGACGGTGGATAGGGCGCACTTTTGCCGTAAGCCACTCGTATTGGGAGCTTATACCGAGATCAGAGCGGCGCTTGCCGCCGACCAGTGGCAGATTACATTGTTCGCGGATAACGTGTTCGACGCGACTGGCAATACCTATGCCTTTGGCAACGGTTTCAGCTTTCAGGCGGCGGGTCAGTCCACACCGATCCGGCCCCAGACCTTGGGCGTCGAAATATCCCGACAGTTTTTTGATCGGCCATGATGCCGGGCCTTCTCCGCCCCGCCTTCGCTCCGCTCGCTGACCACCCTTTGCGGCCGGTTTCCGGTGACCTAGACATCCGCTCGACCGGACCCCGGGGTGCGTCGGTGAACTTACACGATGGCGACCTGCCTAAAGGCAAAAAATCGCGCTGTGTCAATGTTTTTGCTGCCATGACGCGGCTTGACTTCACAATTCTGCGCCGTATAGATCAGCCAGGCTTGAGCGGGCGAGGGCAGAGGGGCTTCGTCGGCCTTACGAATGCCCCGTGTCACGCCGTAAAGAATTGTAATATAATAAGAAAACCCGCCTTGCGTGATCACGTTCTCGATCATGAGGCGGCTCCTGGGGCGAGGCGGGGTTCCGATGCAAAATCTGCTCGTCGAATATCTGCCGATCCTGATTTTTCTCGGCGTTGCCTTTGGCTTGGCCCTGGTCTTCGTGGTGGCCTCGCTGATCGCCGGCCCAAACCGCCCGGACCCTGAGAAAAACTCGGCTTATGAATGCGGTTTCGAGGCCTTTGACGACGCCCGGTCCAAGTTCGACGTGCGCTTTTACCTCGTCGCCATCCTGTTCATCATCTTCGACCTGGAAATGGCCTTTCTGTTCCCCTGGGCGGTGAGTCTTGGGAAGATCGGTCACTTCGGCTTCTGGTCGATGATGGTGTTCCTCGGCGTGCTCACCGTCGGCTTCATCTACGAATGGAAAAAAGGAGCACTGGAATGGGAGTAACCGTTCCGGCTCAGGACGTCACGCCTTTGGCCGCCACAGCTTTGGCCGCGAACTCCGGGGACATGGGCACGGCGGATGGGCAGCTCATGGCGCGTGTCGCCGATGAGTTGCAGCACAAGGGCTTCCTGCTGACCAGCCTTGACGCCGTCACCAACTGGGGCCGCGCGGGGTCATTGTGGCCGATGTCCTTTGGTTTGGCGTGCTGTGCCGTGGAGATGATGCACGTCGGCATGGCGCGGTACGACTTCGACCGCTTCGGAATGGTCTTTCGTCCCAGTCCGCGCCAGTCCGACCTCATGATCGTCGCCGGCACGCTGACCAACAAAATGGCGCCGGCCTTGCGCAAGGTTTACGACCAGATGCCCGAGCCGCGTTACGTGATTTCCATGGGCTCCTGCGCCAACGGCGGCGGCTACTACCACTATTCCTACTCCGTGGTGCGCGGTTGCGACCGCATCGTGCCGGTAGACATTTATGTGCCCGGCTGCCCGCCAACGGCCGAAGCTTTGCTGTACGGAGTCCTGCAGCTCCACAAGAAAATCCGCCGCGTCGGCACCATTGATCGCTAAGCCCTGATCATGACACGGCCCGCATCGCCGCTCGAAGGACTTTCCCAAACCTGCGCCCACCTGCTCCAGGCGCTGCCCGAAGACGTGATTTCCGCCGAGATCGTGCGCGGCGAATTGATCGCGACCGTCAAGCGGGCGTCTATCGTAACGGCCGTAAATTTTTTGCGCGACGACACAGTCTGCCAGTTCACGCAATTGATCGACATCTGTGGCGTCGATTACCCCGAGCGCGCCGAGCGTTTCGAGGTGGTCTATCACATGCTCAGCATGAAGAAGAACACGCGCATCCGCCTGAAGGTGACGGTCGGCGAGGACACGCCGGTTCCTAGCCTCACCGGTATCTTCCCCAGCGCCGACTGGCTGGAGCGCGAGGTCTGGGACATGTACGGCGTTTACTTTTCCGGGCATCCTGATTTGCGCCGCATCTTGACCGACTACGGTTTCGAGGGTCATCCGTTGCGCAAGGACTTCCCCCTCACAGGGTATGTCGAAGTGCGCTACGACGAAGACCAGAAGCGCGTCATCTATGAGCCCGTGAAGTTGACCCAGGACTTCCGCTCGTTCGATTTCCTGAGCCCCTGGGAGGGCATTCAGCGCCTGTTACCTGGCGATGAAAAAACCGCGCCCCCGCCCAAGCCGGGAGGCGCCTGAACATGATTGCGACCCTCGCGCCAGAGACCGAAATAGAGAACTACACCCTAAACTTCGGGCCCCAACACCCTGCGGCCCACGGCGTGCTGCGCCTCGTGCTGGAGATGGACGGTGAAGTCATCGACCGCGTCGACCCGCACATCGGATTGCTCCATCGCGGCACGGAGAAGCTGATCGAATACAAGACTTACCTGCAGGCGATTCCGTATTTCGACCGGCTTGATTACGTCTCGCCGATGAATCAGGAACAGGCATTCGCCATCGCCGTCGAGAAGCTGCTGGGCATCGAGCCGCCGCCGCGCGCGAAGTACATCCGAATATTGTTCGCCGAGCTCACGCGCGTCCTCAACCACATCATGAATATCGCGTCCTATGCCATGGACGTCGGCGCCATGACGCCCTTTCTGTGGACCTTTGAGGAACGTGAAAAAATCATGGCCTTCTACGATGATGTCTGCGGCGCGCGCATGCACGCCAATTACATCCGGCCGGGCGGCGTGGCGCTCGATCTGCCGGCGGGCCTCACGGAGCGCATAAGCGATTGGGCCGACAAATTCCCCAAAGTCATCGACGACCTTGAGACTCTGCTGACGGAAAACCGCATCTTTAAGCAGCGCACCGTCGATATCGGTACGGTCTCCGAGGCCGAGGCTCTGGCTTGGGGCTTCACCGGACCAAATTTGCGCGCCTCGGGCGTGCCGTGGGATTTGCGCAAGTCCCAGCCCTATGACGGTTACGATCAAATTGAATTCGACATCCCCGTCGGCAAACATGGTGATTGTTACGATCGGTATTTAGTCCGCGTCCTGGAGATGCGGGAGTCGGTGCGGATCATCAGGCAATGCCTGGAAAAAATGCCGTCGGGCCCGGTGAAGGTCAACGACCGCAAGATTACGGCGCCGCCGCGCGCCGAAATGAAGTCCTCGATGGAAGCGCTAATCCATCACTTCAAACTTTATACCGAAGGTTTCAAAGTTCCGGCCGGCGAAGTTTACGCCGCGACTGAAGCGCCCAAAGGCGAATTCTCAGTCTATCTAGTGTCCGACGGAACCAATCGGCCATACCGCTGCCGTATCCGCGCCCCGGGCTTTTTACATCTTGCCGGCATGGATGCCATGCTCCGCGGCCACATGCTGGCCGACGTGCCGGCGGTGTTGGGCTCGATCGACATCGTCTTCGGCGAGGTTGACCGATGAGTACCCGCGCCCTCGCCAAGGATCAACCGGCAAGCTTCGCCTTCAACGCCGAGATGATGGCGCAATCCAAGCGCATCATCGCCAAGTATCCCTCGGGCCGCCAAGCCAGTGCGGTGATTCCGTTGCTCGACCTCGCGCAACGCCAGGAAGGCTGGGTCACGCGACCGGCCATTGAGGAGATCTCGAAGATCCTCGACATGGCGCCCATGCGCGTTCTGGAAGTGGCGACGTTCTACACCATGTTCAATCTCGCTCCGGTCGGCAAAACCCACGTGCAGATTTGCACGAGCGTGTCGTGCTGGCTGCGTGGCTCCAACGAAGTTGTCCGCGCCTGCAAAGAAAGACTCGGCATCGGCATGGGTCAGGCCACGCCGGACGGTTTATTCTCGGTGGGTGAGCTGGAGTGCGCGGGTGCCTGCGTAAACGCACCCGTTATCCAGGTCGGTGATCATTATTACGAGGATTTAGACTTTGCCAGTGCCGGCAAACTCCTCGATGCGCTGAAACGCGGCGAGAATCCTGCCTGTGGGTCCGTGACGGGCCGCGACGGCTCTGCGCCCGCGGGCTCGGCGGTCACCTTGACCGAGAAGCCGACGCCGCCGCCGAAACAGGACTTCGCGGCGGCCAAGACCGCGTTTGAAAAGGCCAAGGCCGACGCGGCTGCTAAAGCCGCGGCTCCTAAGGCCTAACGGGGAAAGTTTAGAGGGAACGTTTATGCTCGCCGATAAGGATCGCATCTTCACCAATCTCTATGGCCGGCACGACTGGCGCCTGGCCGGCGCCCGCGCCCGCGGCGACTGGGACGGCACCAAGGAAATCCTCGATATGGGGCCGGACTGGATTGTCGATGAGATGAAGCGTTCGGGCCTGCGTGGACGCGGGGGTGCCGGCTTCCCTACGGGACTCAAATGGTCGTTCATGCCCAAGACCGAGAGTGATCGACCGCACTATCTCGTCGTAAATGCCGACGAAGGCGAGCCGGGAACCTGCAAGGATCGCGACATGCTGCGCTTCGATCCGCACAAGCTTGTCGAGGGTTGTCTGATCGCCAGTTTCGCCATGCGCGCCCACGCCTGTTACATCTATATCCGCGGCGAGTTCTACAACGAGGCTTCCAATCTCCAGGCCGCCATCGACGAGGCCTACGCTGCCGGCCTGATCGGCGATAACGCCTGTGGGTCGGGTTGGAAGTTCGATCTTTATTTGCATCGCGGGGCCGGCGCCTATATTTGCGGCGAGGAGACCGCGCTGATCGAAAGCTTAGAAGGCAAGAAAGGTCAGCCGCGCCTAAAGCCGCCGTTCCCCGCCGTTGTGGGCCTCTATGGCTGCCCGACGACGGTGAACAATGTTGAAAGTATCGCCGTCGCGCCCACCATCCTGCGGCGCGGAGCGGCGTGGTTCGCCGGCATTGGTCGTCCCAACAATACGGGCACAAAGGTGTTCTGCATTTCAGGAAATGTGAACAAACCTTGCAACGTCGAAGACGCCATGAGCATCCCGCTCAAGGAACTGATCGAGAAGCACGCAGGTGGCGTGCGCGGTGGGTGGGATAACCTGCAGGCCATCATCCCCGGCGGCGCATCGGTGCCGGTGATTCCGAAGTCGATCTGCGACACGGTCTTGATGGATTTCGACAGCTTGCGCGACGTGAAGTCGGGTTTAGGGACCGCCGCCGTCATGGTCATGGATAAATCGGTGGACATTGTCGCCTGCATTTCGCGGTTGTCGACGTTTTACAAGCATGAGAGCTGCGGCCAGTGCACACCTTGCCGCGAAGGCACGGGCTGGCTTGCCCGCGTCATGAAGCGGATGGTCAAGGGTGAAGCCACGCTCGGCGAGATCGATACGCTTGAGCAGGTCACTTACCAAATCGAAGGCCATACCATCTGTGCGCTGGGCGATGCCGCGGCATGGCCGGTGCAAGGATTGATCCGCCACTTCCGTCCGGAACTTGAGCGGCGTATTCGCGACTACCGTGATGCCAAAGTCAGCGAACGGGCGGCGGCGTAAGCAGGCGAGGCTAGAGGCAAGTAATATGTGGAAAAGATAATGCCTAAACTGACCATCGACGGCATCGCGGTCGAAGTTCCGGCCAATACCACCATCCTCCAGGCGGCGGAGCTGGTCGGCGTCGAGATTCCGCGCTTCTGCTATCACGACCGCCTGTCGATCGCCGGCAATTGCCGTATGTGCCTGGTGGACGTCGAGAAGTCGCCGAAGCCCGTGGCTTCGTGCGCTATGCCGGTGGGTGAAGGCATGGTCGTACATACCAAGTCTGACCGCGCCAACAAGGCGCGCGGCGGTGTCATGGAATTCCTTCTGATCAATCATCCGCTCGACTGCCCGATCTGCGATCAAGGCGGCGAGTGCGATCTTCAAGACCAGGCGATGGCTTACGGATTTGATCGCGGACGGTTCCATGAGAACAAACGAGCGGTCAAAGACAAATACATGGGTCCGGTGGTCGAAACTGTCATGACCCGCTGCATTCATTGCACCCGCTGTGTGCGCTTCGCGACTGAAGTGGCCGGCGTGCCGCAACTGGGCGCGACCGGCCGCGGTGAGGACATGGAAATCACGACGTACCTCGAGGGCGCGTTGGCTTCCGAGCTGTCGGGTAACGTCGTCGACCTGTGCCCGGTCGGTGCGCTGACGAGCAAGCCTTATGCCTTCAATGCGCGCCCGTGGGAGCTGCGCAAAACCGAGTCTATCGACGTCATGGACGCCGTGGGCACGAACATCCGCCTCGACGCCCGCGGCCGCCAGGTCCTGCGCGTGCTTCCGCGGATCAACGAAGATGTCAACGAGGAATGGCTGGCAGACAAGGGCCGCCACGCCATCGACGGGCTGCGCGCGCAACGCCTCGACCAACCCTATCTGCGCAAGAACGGCACGCTAGAACCCGCGACATGGGATCAGGCCTTTGCCGCCATCGTCGCTCGCGTCAAAGGCTTGAGCGGTGGAAAGATCGCTGCCATCGCCGGTGATACGGCGGATGCCGAGTCAATGATGGCGCTAAAGGATATGATGTCAGCATTCGGCTCGCCCCACTTTGACTGCCGCCAGGACGGCGCGGCGCTCGATCCCACGGTGCGCGCGTCGTACCTTTTCAATTCGACCATCGCCGGCATCGAACAAGCCGACGCGCTTCTGATCGTCGGCGCCGATCCGCGCAAGGAAGCGCCGGTGCTCAATGCGCGCATCCGTAAGCGCTACCTGCGCGGCGGTTTCCCGATTTGCGTTGTCGGCGAGGCAACCGATCTGACGTACAAGTATGACCACCTTGGCACGGGCGCCGATGTGCTGGCGAAGATTGCCGACGGCAGCCACCCGGTGGCGGCGGCGTTGAAGAACGCCAAAAAGCCGATGCTGATCCTGGGCATGGCCGCGCTAACCCGGGCCGACGGCGCCGCCATCCTGGCAGCCGCGAAAGCCGTGGCGGACAGCTGCGGTCTGGTGAAAGACGGCTGGAACGGTTTCAATGTGTTGCACACCGCGGCGGCCCGTGTCGGCGGCCTCGACGTCGGCTTCGTGCCGGCCACGGGCGGCAAAGATACGCGAGGTATCCTCGACGCGGCGGGCAAGGGCGAAATTGAAGCGGTCTATCTGCTTGGCGCCGACGAGATCAATACCGCCAAGCTCGGCAAAGCCTTCGTAATCTATCAGGGCCACCACGGCGACCGCGGCGCACACCGCGCCGACGTCATCTTGCCCGGCGCAGCCTATACCGAGAAGGACGGCACTTACGTCAATACCGAGGGCCGCGTGCAGCGCGCCCTTCGTGCGGTTTTTGCGCCGGGCGATGCGCGTGAGGACTGGACGATCATCCGCGCTCTCTCCGAAAAATTCGGCAAGACCTTGCCTTACGACAATCTCGCCCAGGTACGCGCCCGCCTGGCCTTCGTCAACCCGCTCTTTGCCGCTGCCGGTAAAATCCAGGCGGCGGAGTGGAAGGCTTTCGGGACGGCCGGCGCGATAGCCGCGGCCGGCTTCGAATATCCTGTGAAGAACTATTACATGACCGACCCTATCAGCCGTGCCTCCCGCACCATGGCACAGTGCACGGAAGAATTCGTCACCGGCGGCGCTAGGCAGAAGTCCTCTGATCCAAAGACGGGGACCCATGGCTGAGTTCTGGACCGCCTACTTATTTCCGTTCATATGGATCGTCGGGAAGATCCTGCTGTTCATCGTGCCCGTGGCGCTGATCATGGCATTCCTGACATTGGCCGAGCGGCGCATTATCGGTGCCATGCAATTGCGCAAAGGTCCAAATGTCGTCGGACCCTTCGGATTGCTGCAGCCGTTCGCTGATGCTTTAAAGCTCCTGTTTAAGGAAACCGTCGTGCCCACCGGCTCAAGTCCGGTGGTGTTTTTCCTGGCGCCGATCGTGACTTTCTCGCTGTCGCTGTTGGCCTGGGCGGTCATTCCGGTGAGTGCCGGCTGGTACATCTCCAACCTTAATGTCGGCATCCTCTACCTGTTCGCGATTTCGTCCCTGGGTGTCTACGGCATCGTCATGGCCGGATGGGCGTCCAACAGCCGCTACGCTTTTCTCGGCGCGATGCGTTCGGCGGCACAGATGGTTTCCTACGAGGTGTCGATCGGTTTTGTGATGATTTCCGTTCTGCTGACGGCGGGCTCCCTCAACCTTACAAAAATCGTCGAGGCGCAAGCGGGGTTATGGTACTTCATTCCGCACTTCCCGATGTTCATTCTATTCTTTATTTCGGTGCTGGCCGAGACCAACCGCCATCCGTTCGACCTGCCGGAAGCAGAATCGGAACTGGTCGCGGGCTTCATGACAGAATATTCGTCGATGTCCTTCGCGCTGTTTTTCCTCGGCGAGTACATCAATATGATGGTGATGTGCGCCCTGGTGACAACCCTGTTCTTGGGCGGCTGGCTGCCACCGTTCGACTTTGTGCCCTTCACCTGGGTACCGGGCATTGTCTGGTTCGCGCTCAAAGTTGCGTTTTGTCTATTTGTATTCATTTGGGTGCGCGCGACCTTGCCGCGCTACCGTTACGACCAACTCATGCGCCTTGGCTGGAAGGTCTTTCTGCCGCTGTCGCTCGCGTGGCTCATCCTTACGGCCGGGTTCTTGGTCTACTCCGGAAAGTTTGCGCAGTGAGGGAGGGAAATCCGCATGGCATCATTTAATAGTTACGCCCGCAACGTCTTCCTCGCGGAGATTGCCTCGGGCATGTGGCTGACCCTAAAGTACATGTTCATGCCGAAAGTGACGATCAACTATCCCTATGAAAAGGGGCCGTTGAGTGCGCGGTTTCGCGGCGAGCATGCCTTGCGCCGCTACCCGAACGGTGAAGAGCGCTGTATCGCCTGTAAGCTGTGCGAGGCCATTTGTCCGGCGCAAGCCATCACCATCGAGGCAGAACCGCGCGCCGACGGCAGCCGCCGCACCACCCGCTACGACATCGATATGACCAAGTGCATCTACTGCGGCTTCTGCGAGGAAGCTTGCCCGGTTGACGCCATCGTCGAGGGACCGAACTTTGAGTTCGCCACCGAGACCCACGGCGAACTGCTCTACAACAAGGACAAATTGCTCTCCAATGGCGATCGCTGGGAGCCGGAATTGGCCAAACGCCTCGAAATGAATGCGCCGTACCGGTAGAAATCGCGAGCGCCTGCCGCCCGATCGACCGCGGCAAAAACGAAAGTTGAGTGGGATGAAGACGAGAGTGACCGATAGGGCGTCGAGATGGGGGCGGGGAGCATGATCGTTGCATCGCTCGCTTTCTACCTATTCTCGATCATGGCGGTGGTCGGCGCGCTGAATGTGATTTTTCAGCGCAACCCGGTGCATTCCGTTTTGTGGCTTATATTCACGTTCTTCAATGCCGCGGCATTGTTCGTGCTGCTGGGGGCGGAATTCGTCGCGATGATATTGGTCGTCGTCTATGTCGGTGCCGTTGCCGTGCTCTTCCTGTTCGTGGTGATGATGCTCGATATCAATGTCGTCGTGCTTCGCGAGGGATTCTTGAAATACCTCCCGATCGGGGCGCTGACCGGAATTATTCTCTTGGTGGAGCTCGCGGTAGTTTACGGCGGCTGGACCATGGCGCCGCAGGCGAAGGCATTGCGCGTCGTGCCCACGCCGGATCCCGGCCAAGTCACCAACACCGAAGCGCTCGGCCGGGTCATGTATACCGATTATGCCTATCTGTTTCAGGTATCAGGACTCATTTTGCTCGTAGCCATGATCGGCGCCATCGTGCTGACGTTGCGTCGCCGACCGGGCGTGCGTAAGCAGAAGATTTCTGATCAGGTGCATCGCGATTCCAAGGATACCGTGACGCTCGTTCAGGTGCAGTCCGGGAAGGGGCTGTCATGACCGAACAAGCCGCCGTTGCTTCGGGTTTCCTCGCGATCGGTCTCAGCCACTATCTGACGGTCGGTGCCATTCTGTTTACGCTCGGCATATTTGGAATCTTCCTGAACCGGAAGAATCTTATCGTCATCATGATGTCCATCGAGTTGATGCTGCTCTCCGTGAGTGTCAATCTTGTCGCGTTTTCGTCCTTTCTCGGCGATCTCGTGGGCCAACTGTTCACCATGCTTTTGCTGACGGTTGCGGCGGCGGAGGCAGCCATCGGGTTGGCCATCGTCGTCGTGTTCTACCGCAACCGGCGCTCGATCGAAGTAGAAGATATTAATCAGTTGAAAGGGTAGGCATCTTGTTGGTGGCCGCCGTATTCCTACCGCTTCTGGGCGCATTCATCGCCGGCTTCTTCGGACGCCTGATCGGCGACCGGGCATCGCATATTGTCACCTGCCTCGGCGTCGGGCTTGCCGCGCTCGCGGCGATCTTCACGTTCTATGACGTAGCGATCGCCGGGCACTCCGAGGTCGTAAATCTCACGACCTTCCTGTCCTCGGGTACGTTCGAAGCCCAGTGGGCCTTGCGGTTTGACACATTATCGGCGGTCATGGTCATGACCGTGACCACGGTATCGACGCTGATTCATATTTATGCCGTCGGCTACATGTCCCATGACGACGGCCAACCCCGGTTCATGGCCTATCTGTCGCTATTTACTTTCGCCATGCTCATGCTGGTGACCGCCGACAACCTGGTGCAGCTGTTTTTTGGCTGGGAAGGGGTGGGCCTCGTTTCCTACCTCCTCATCGGCTTCTGGTTCAAGAAGCCCAGCGCCAACGCCGCCGCGATCAAGGCGTTTATCGTCAACCGCATTGGTGATTTCGGATTCCTTCTCGGAATCTTTGCGGTCTTCTTCCTCTTCGATGCCGCGTCGTTCGACGTGATTTTCGGCGCGGCCGAGGGCAAGGCGGATACGGAAGTTACGTTCTTCGGTATCCATGGCCACGCGCTGACGATCACTTGCATTCTGCTGTTCATCGGCGCCATGGGCAAGTCGGCCCAGCTTTTCCTCCATACCTGGCTGCCTGACGCGATGGAAGGCCCGACGCCGGTGTCGGCATTGATCCATGCGGCAACCATGGTGACGGCAGGCGTGTTCCTGGTGGCGCGCATGTCGCCGCTGTTCGAATACGCCCCCACGGCGCTGACCGTGGTGACGGTTATCGGCGCTTCAACCGCTTTTTTTGCGGCGACCATCGGCTGCGTCCAGAACGATATCAAGCGCATCATCGCTTATTCGACCTGCTCGCAGCTCGGCTACATGTTCTTTGCCTGCGGTGTATCGGCCTACCAGGCCGGCATCTTCCACCTCATGACCCATGCCTGGTTCAAGGCATTGTTGTTCCTAAGCGCGGGCTCGGTGATCCATGCGATGTCCGCCGAGCAGGACATCCGCAAGATGGGCGGTATCTGGCGCCTGATCCCGGTGACCTTCACCGTCATGATGATCGGCAACCTTGCCTTGACCGGCATCCCGTTCTTCGCCGGCTATTTCTCCAAGGACATGGTCCTCGAGGCGGCGCACGCGGCCGGCACGGGTGCCGGTAACTATGCCTTCGCGCTTGGCATTACCGCGGCCTTTTTGACTTCGTTTTATTCCTGGCGCCTCACGTTCCTGACATTCTTCGGCGCGCCGCGCGCTAATCACCACACCATGGAACATGTGCACGAAAGCCCGCTGGTGATGACCATTCCGTTGGGTCTGTTGGCCTTGGGCGCGATCTTCGCCGGATTCCTTGGTTATGACTTGTTCGTGGGCGAGGGCCGTGCCGAATTCTGGCGCGGCGCCATCGCCGTACTCGAAAGCCATGACGCGATCGCCCGCGTGCACGAGCATCACCCGGCGATCCTTATCAAATACCTGCCGCTGATCGTAAGTTTGGGCGGGCTTGGTCTCGCCTATCTCATGTATATCAAGAGGCCCGATCTGCCCGGCCGGCTCGCGGCCGCCTTCCCGGGCGTCTATCAATTCCTATTGAACAAATGGTACTTCGACGAACTTTACGACTTTCTGTTCGTCAAGAACGCATTCCGTTTGGGTAGCCTGTTCTGGAAGGGCGGCGATACCGGGATCATTGACCGCTTCGGCCCGGACGGCCTTTCCGCGGCAACCGGCGTCTTCGCGAGAAGGCTGGGTGCCGTGCAGAGCGGGTTTCTCTACCACTACGCCTTTGCCATGATCGTAGGCCTCGCCGCTATCGTATCGTGGTTTGTTTTTGGACGGGCGGGGTAGGCCAAAGATGACCGCGCTTTCCAACTTCATAACCCACTTGCCGATCCTGACGATCGTCACGTTCCTGCCCCTGGTCGGGGCGGCGTTTATCTTAATGACCCGCGGCGAAGCCCAGGTCGTGGCGCGGCAGTCGCGCTACGTCGCCTTGTGGACCACGCTGCTTACTTTTCTGCTCTCGCTCGTGATCTGGGTTGAATTCGAGAACGGCACCGCGAATTTCCAGTTCGAGGAGCGCTTAAACTGGCTGCCGCAATACCGCATCTCCTATCATATGGGCGTTGACGGCATATCGATGCTATTCGTGATACTGTCGACCTTCCTCATGCCCTTGTGCATCTTGGCATCCTGGGATTCCATCCGGAAGATGGTGCGCGAGTACATGATCGCCTTCCTGGTGCTGGAAACCATGATGGTCGGCATGTTCTGCGCCATGGATATGGTTTTGTTCTACGTGTTCTTTGAGGGTGTGCTGATCCCCATGTTCCTGATTATCGGGGTCTGGGGTGGTGGTCGGCGGGTTTATTCGGCCTTCAAATTCTTCCTCTACACTCTCACGGGCTCGGTGCTCCTGCTGGTGGCGCTGCTGGCGATGTATTTCCAAGTCGGCAGCACCGACATTCCGGAACTGATTACCGCCAAGTTCTCGCGCGACATGCAGCTCTGGCTGTGGCTGGGGATGTTCGCCTCGTTCGCGGTGAAGGTGCCGATGTGGCCGGTGCATACCTGGCTTCCGGATGCCCACGTTGATGCGCCGACGGCGGGCTCGGTAATTCTGGCCGGCGTGCTCCTGAAGATGGGTGGATACGGTTTCCTCAGGTTCTCGCTGCCGATGCTGCCCGAGGCGAGCGAATACTTCACGCCGCTGGTCTTCGGTCTGTCGCTCGTTGCGGTGATCTACACGTCGCTGGTGGCCCTAGTGCAGACCGATATGAAAAAGCTCATCGCTTATTCGTCAGTCGCGCATATGGGTTTTGTCACGATCGGCATATTCGCGCTTAACCAGCAGGCCGTGGAAGGCGCCATCTTCCAGATGCTCTCCCACGGTGTAGTGTCGGCGGCGTTGTTCCTCTGCGTCGGCGTGGTTTACGATCGTCTGCATACCCGCGACATCGATCGTTACGGCGGGTTGGTCAACAACATGCCCAGGTATGCATTTGCCTTCATGGTGTTCATGCTGGCCTCCGTGGGTCTCCCGGGGACTGCCGGTTTTGTCGGCGAATTCCTGGTGCTGACGGGTACGTTCCAGATTAATTCATCGGTCGCCCTGCTCGCTGCGTCCGGCGTCGTCCTGGGGGCCACCTATATGCTCTATCTCTACCGCCGCGTGGTTTACGGCGAGCTGACCAAGGACGACGTCCGGGCGATGGTGGATCTGGAGCCGCGCGAGATCGCGGTTCTCGCGCCGATCATCGTTGTCGTGATGTGGATGGGCATCTATCCGATGTCCTTCCTCGATGTCATGGATGCGTCGGTCGCTCACCTTCTAAGGAATTATCACGACGCTTTGGCGACTAGGGCCGTGGAGATCGCGCCCTTAGGCACCAGTCTGCTGGCGTGGCTACGGTAGGAACGGGATGATCATATGACTGCCTTACCAGCCTTTGCTCCTGCATATCCTGAAATCTTCATGGCGCTCGCGGCCTTGGGGCTGTTGATGCTGGGTGTGTTCCGCAAAAACGACTCCATGACGTTGGTGACGTGGCTATCGATTCTGGTAATGGCCGTGACCGCCGTTTTGGCCATCCAAGGAACCGACAGCGCCGTGACCTTCAATAAATTATTCGTCGTCAACGGATTCACCGTGTTCGCTAAGGTGCTGACGTTGCTCGGCGCGGGGCTGACGCTGTTGTTGATAAACGCCTGGGCCGAGGGCGAAAAATTCGCGCGCTTCGAGTTGCCGCTACTCGTGTTGTTCTCGGTCCTGGGCATGATGTTGATGATCTCGGCCAACGATCTCATCGCGCTGTACCTTGGCGTCGAGCTGCAGAGCCTTTCGCTCTACGTGCTGGCCGCATTTCACCGCGATAACCAGCGCGCGACCGAGGCCGGCGTAAAGTACTTTGTGTTGGGCGCGTTGGCGTCGGGGCTCTTGCTCTACGGCTCGTCGCTGGTCTATGGCTTCGCCGGCACCACGACGTTCGAGGGCTTGGCCATGGCGGTGAAGTCCGGTCCTAATTCCATCGGCGTTACGATCGGCATTGTCTTCGTTATCACCGGGCTGGCGTTCAAGGTTTCCGCGGTGCCGTTCCACATGTGGACGCCCGACGTCTATGAAGGTGCGCCGACGCCGATCACGGCCTTCTTCTCAGTCGCACCCAAGATTGCCGGCCTCTGTCTGTTCCTGCGCGTTCTTGTCGGTCCCTTCGCCGGCATGATCGAGCAATGGCAGCAGGTGATTATCGCGATAGCCGTTCTTTCCATGACTTGGGGCGCGATTGCGGCCATCGCCCAGAAAAGCATTAAACGCCTCATGGCCTATAGCTCGATCGGTCACGTTGGCTATGCGCTCATCGGACTCGTCGTTGGCAACGAAGAGGGCGCGCGCGGGCTTCTGTTCTATCTCCTGGTCTATCTTTTCATGAGTGTCGGCACTTTCGCCGTGATCATGTCGATGCGCGTCAAAGGCAAATATGTCGAGGAGATCGGCGATCTGGCCGGGCTATCCAGGAACAACCCCGGCATGGCCATGGCCTTGGCCGTGTTGATGTTCTCCATGGCTGGGATTCCACCGATGGCTGGTTTCCTGGGCAAGTTCTATATCTTTGTCGCCGCCGTCAACGCGGGCTTCGTTGCGCTTGCCGTTGTCGGCCTCCTGGCGAGTGTCGTGGGCGCCTTCTACTACCTACGCCTCATCAAGATCATGTATTTCGATGAGCCGGCGGCAGCCATGGATCCGCCTGGACTGACGACCGGGATCATCATGGCCGTTTCGAGTGCCTTGATGCTGGTCTTCTTCATTGTGCCGGCGCCTTTGGTAAGTCGCGCGGAAGCCGCGGCCAGGGCCCTGTTCCTCGGCTAAGGTTACAGTTGCCGCCATTAACGCTTTCTGACGCATAGAGGCAGAGTTTGACCCAGGCCTGGTTCACAGCATCCCATGCGCCACCCGAACCCCATCTGCCGCCGGGCTGGCGGGTCATGCCGTTCGACTCCCTCGACAGCACAAATGCCGCTATGAAGCGGATCGTCGAGCAGGAAGGCGACGTTCACGAAGGCCTGATGGTGTGGGCCGCCACCCAGACCGCCGGCCGCGGCCGGGCCGGGCGGGTCTGGGCTAGTCCGCGGGGCAACGTCTATGTCTCGATCCTGGTGGCGGCGCCGGAAGACGCCAAACTCGCGCCGGAATTGGGATTCGTGGCGGCGCTCGCCGTCCATGAGACGATTCTGGAGCTGCCACGTCACAATGCCGGCGCACCCAAGGTGTCCTGCAAGTGGCCCAACGATGTACTGATCGAAGGCGAGAAAGTTTGCGGCATCTTGCCCGAGCTGGTCGCCGACGACAGCAAACGCTCATGGGTGGTGCTCGGTATCGGCATCAACCTCCAAGCGGTGCAGCTGGACCTACCGACACACCCACCCACGGCGCTTTCGCTCCACCACATCGACACCACACCCGCCCACGTCTTGACCGCACTGTCCCGCAGCCTCCATAAGGGGATTCTGAACTGGCGCGCCCAGGGTTTTGCCACCGCCCGCAAGCAGTGGATGGACGTTGGCCCCGAGGTCGGCTCCTCGGTGGCGGTCGGGCTCAGCGAAGGCGCTGTATCCGGGACGTATTTGGGTTTGGATGACGACTGCGCCATGCTGCTGGAAACGCAACTTGGCCGTCGGCGCATCGTGGCCGGGGATGTGCTGTTTGGGGACGGTAAGCATGCTGCTAGCGATTGATTGCGGCAATACGAATGTGGTCTTTGCCGTTTTTGTCGGCGATCTGCTAAAGGGGCAGTGGCGTGCGGCCACCAAGACCGATCATACGGCCGATGAATACGGCGTCTGGCTGACCCAACTGCTTGAGCGCGACGGGCTCGCGCCCAGCGAGGTTACCCATGCCATCATCGCTTCAGTCGTTCCCAACAGGAACTTCGACCTTCGCAAGCTGTGCGAGACCTACTTTCGCTGCACGCCGCGATTCATCGGCGATCCGGACTTGGATCTCGGCACGGCCGTGCGGGTCGATAACCCAAGCGAGGCCGGTGCCGACCGTGTCATCAACGCCATCGCCGCCCACGCGACCTATGGCGGCCCGCTGATCGTCATCGACTTCGGCACGGCGACGACCTTTGACGTGGTTGACGGGACCGGGGCCTATTGTGGCGGCTGCATCGCGCCGGGGATCAATCTTTCCATGGAAGCTTTGCATATGGCGACCGCGCAACTGCCGCGGCTGCCGGTGGTCAATCCCGGCAACGCACCGGTTATCGGCACGACCACGGTCGCGGCCATGACCTCGGGCGTGTTCTGGGGTTATATCGGTCTCATCGAGGGTCTGGTGACACGCATTAAGGCCGAACGCAAAGAAGCCATGCGCGTGGTCGCGACCGGTGGCCTTGCGGCGCTGTTCGCCCAATCTACCAAAGTTATTGAACATACGGACGCCGACCTTACCCTGCGCGGACTTCAGCAGGTCCACAACCGGAACAGCGATTGATCATCATCCCGCTCGAGGCGAAGGCTGCGCCACATACGCGATGTCATGCCGGACTTGATCCGGGATCCATCGCGACAAGAACTCCGCTCGCGTGTATTGCACAGTGGACACCGTCTAGCGCTTCGCGTGGCCAGGGTGACATCCAGAGTTTGGTAAGATGAACCGCAGCTTTCCGCGCGAGACGACCGCCGATTTTCCCAAAGGTCTGGATCGAGGTTTGTGGTTTGTGCCGCTCGGCGGTGCCGGCGAAATCGGGATGAACCTCAATCTATTCGCCTGCGACGGCACGTGGTTGATGGTTGATCTCGGCGTTACCTTCGGAGACGAGAGCATTCCCGGTCTCGACGTCGTCATGGCCGATCCGAGCTTTATCGTTGAGCGGCGTGAAAAACTTGCCGGTCTAATCGTCACCCATGCGCATGAGGATCACGTCGGGGCTGTGGCGTATCTCTGGCCGCAACTGCGCTGCCCGGTTTATACCACGCCCTTCTGCGCCGCCTTCTTGGAGTACAAACTCAAGGAAGTCGGATTGGAGGGCGAAGTGCCGGTGATCGTCGTGCCGCTCGGCGGGCGCGCCGACATCGGGCCGTTTAGTGTTGATTTCATTACACTGACCCATTCCATTCCAGAGCCCAATGCCCTGGCCATTCGCACGCCTCACGGCACCATCTTTCACACCGGCGACTGGAAGTTCGACCCCGACCCCCTGGTGGGTGAGCCGACAGATTTTGCCGCCCTGAACGCCGTGGGCGACGCCGGCGTACTCGCACTGATTGGTGATTCCACCAACGTCTTCTCCGAAGGCGAGGCGGGTTCCGAGCGTGACGTGCGCGAGAGCCTGATCGAGCTATTTGGCCGCTACACCGGGCGAATCGCCGTGGGATGCTTCGCCTCCAACGTCGCGCGCCTGGAATCCATCTGCCGTGCCGCCGGCGCCCAAGGCCGTGAGGTGGCCTTGGTCGGACAATCCCTGTGGCGGATCGCCGAGACCGCGCGCCGCACGGGCTACTTGGCGGCTGATCTGACGTTTCACAAACCTGAAGAGGCCGCGTGCCTTCCGCGCGACAAAGTTCTCTACATCTGTACGGGAAGCCAAGGCGAGGGCCGGGCGGCGCTCATGCGGATTGCATCTGGTCAGCATCAGGATGTAACGCTGGAGGAAGGCGATGTCGTCGTGTTCTCCTCGCGAATCATCCCGGGCAATGAGAAGGCCATTGCCAAGGTCCAGAACCAATTGGCGAAACTTGGGGTCGAGGTCGTGACCACCCGCGATCACTTCATCCATGTCTCCGGCCATCCCGCGAAGGGTGAATTGCGCCGCATGTATCAGATGATTCGCCCGAGCATCGCCATTCCGGTTCACGGCGAGGCCATGCATATGCGCGCCCATGCCGCGCTGGCAAAGGAATGCCAGGTTTCTCAAACGGTTCTGGTGGAGAATGGTTCGGCGGTGAAATTCGACAAGGGCGCGGCTAAGATCATGGGCACGGTCTGGAGCGGCCGCCTAGCCTGGGAGGACGGCGCCATGGTGCCCTTTGCCAGCGCCATGCTGCGTGATCGCAAGCGCATGTTTTACGAAGGCGCTGCCGTCGCGACCGTGGTCCTTGACGAAGACGGCGAACTCATGGGCGAACCTCAGGTCGCAGTGCTCGGCATGGCAGACCCGCTTGAAGGCGAGGAACGAGGCTGGAGTTTCGTCCTGGATACCGCCGTCAACCGCCTGCCCAAGAAGGCGCGGCGCGACGACGTGGTGGTCGAGGAAGCCGTACGATCGGCAATCCGCAAGGCCTTCGCGCCCAGGCGCAAACCGGTGGTAAAGGTCCATGTGGCGAGGATTTGAGACCCGCCATTCTGGCAATCGCGAAGACTCTAGCCTATATCTTGCGTGAAGGTTCAACCCCGGTGAGGACATAATGATCGGCCGTCTCAACCACGTAGCCATTGCCGTTCCCGACTTGGCCGCCGCCGCCGCCAATTACCGCGACACCCTCGGCGCCAAGGTCTCGGCGCCGATACCCATGCCCGAACAGGGTGTGACCGTGATCTTTGTGGAGTTGCCCAATACCAAAATCGAACTGCTCCATCCGTTGGGTGAGAACTCTCCCATCAAGAAATTTCTCGAGACCAATCCGACCGGTGGGATTCATCATCTCAGTTACGAGGTCGACAATATTTATGCCGCGCGCGACCAGCTCAAAGCCAGCGGCAAACGCGTGCTCGGCGACGGCGAACCCAGGATCGGCGCCCACGGCACGCCGACGCTGTTTCTCCATCCCAAGGATTTCAACGGCACCTTGGTCGAAATCGAGGAAGTAGCTTAACGGGAGGAGGCGGGTATGGAGCGGTGGTTGAAGCTTTTGGCGACGTTGCCCGCGGCAGGTTTGGGAACGGCGGCACGCGCGGAGACCGTCGCCCTGTCCACGGCCGACTGCAAGAAACTCGAGCAGCACGTGCCGGCCGACGATGTGACTTATAAGCCGGGCGTGGATGTTCGCGGTAAGCCTGTCGTTCCCGCCGATCTCGGTGGGGGCAGCACGATCAAAATCCCCGACGAGATTCATATCCAAATCGGGATCGACCTCGCCGACCGCCTGGCCCGGCGCGAGGCTCGTCGGACCCCGTCACCCCCGGGCGTACCAGGCGCCCCACTGCGGCCGCGCGCAAGGTCCGGCCATTCGAAGGCAAGGCCGCCATAGGTACCCTGACGATCAAGGGCAATGACGCTTTCTGGGACGGCGAGGAGATCGCGCCGCAAGATGAACTCGCGCTGGCCGAGGCTTGCCGGAAAGGCCTTGCTGACGCCGGCGCCGTACCACCCGGGCAAATAACCGAACAACCCACCTCGATCGGCGCGGTTTATTGCCTATTGAGGGGCCTTCGCCTATGGTCCGGATTCACCGACCTGCGCCTTTCCGCTAGCAAGGATTCTCATGCGGCTTTCCCGCTTTTTTCTGCCTACCCTCAAGGAAACTCCGACCGAGGCCCAGATCGTCTCCCACCGCCTGATGCTCCGGGCCGGGATGGTCCGTCAGCACGCCGCCGGCATCTACAATTGGCTGCCGCTGGGTACGCGCGTGCTGCAAAAGATAATGCAGATAGTCCGCGAGGAGCAAAACGCCGCCGGCGCCCAGGAAATTATCATGCCCACGATCCAGTCGGGCGACTTGTGGAAAGAAAGCGGTCGTTATGACGACTACGGACCCGAGATGTTGCGCATCAAGGACCGCCATGACCGCGACATGCTTTATGGGCCGACACACGAAGAAGTGGTCACCGATATTTTTCGCAACAACATTAAAAGTTACCGCGATCTACCCAAGAACCTTTACCAGATTCATTGGAAGTTTCGCGACGAAGTCCGCCCGCGCTTTGGGGTGATGCGCGGACGCGAGTTTCTGATGAAGGATGCCTATAGCTTCGACATGGATTTTGCGCGCTCCAAGCATGCCTACAACCAGATGTTTGTTGCTTACTTGCGGACCTTTGCCCGCCTCGGGCTCAAGGCCATCCCGATGAAGGCGGACTCAGGTCCGATTGGTGGCGACCTCAGCCACGAGTTTATCGTCCTGGCCGATACCGGGGAAAGCGCGGTGTTCTGCCACAAGGCGCTTCTCGAGAAGCCGGCGCCGGAGAACGTTGATTACGACGCGGATCTCCAACCGATCATCGACGACTGGACCACGCTCTACGCCGCCACCGACGACAAACACGATGCCGCCGCCGCGGCGTCGCTCGGAGACGACTTGGTCAGCGCGCGCGGGATCGAGGTCGGACACATCTTCCATTTCGGCAAGAAGTACTCGGAGCCCATGAAAGCCAGTGTCATCGGCTCGGACGGCAGCCCCGCCACCGTCTATATGGGCTCCTATGGAATTGGTGTCTCGCGCCTGGTCGGTGCCATTATTGAAGCAAGCCACGACGAGAACGGCATCGTCTGGCCCGACGCGGTCGCACCCTTCGACGTGGGCCTGTTCAACTTGAAGGTCGGCGATGGCGCCTGCGACGCCGCTTGCAGGCAGATCCACGATGCCCTACGCCTCAAGGGCCTTGAAGTGCTTTATGACGACCGCGATGAACGCGCCGGCGTGAAATTCGCCGACATGGACCTGATCGGCCTGCCCTGGCAGGTGATCGTCGGACCCAAGGGCGTCGCCAAGGGTATCGTCGAAGTGAAGCGGCGCGCCACCGGCGCCAAAGAGGAACTCAGTTTTGAGGCGGCGGTCGCCAAGCTGACGGCGACGTGAATGCGATGAGGCACAATCGACGTCACATATTCCAATGTCATACCCGCGAAGGCGGGTATCCAGCCATCCTCCGCACAAGCCGTGTTACTTGGCACGATGGACCCCGGCTCGCGCTTCGCTTGGCCGAGGTGACAGTCAAAGCTTGGAAGCAGTCACCATGATCTTCGGCGCCTTCGAGCGGATGGTAGCGACGCGCTTTCTGAAATCCCGGCGCCGGGAAGGCATGGTCTCGGTCATTGCCGGATTTTCGCTGCTGGGGATAGCACTCGGCGTTGCCACGCTGATCATCGTGATGGCGGTGATGAACGGATTTCGCGCCGATATCACCGACCGCATATTGGGAGTCAACGGGCACATAAACGTCTACGCTGTGAAGGACTCCATCCTTGACTATGACGCCAAGGTGAAACAGCTAGAGGCACTTGCCGGTGTTCTTAGCGCCACGCCGACTGTCGAGGGGCAAGTCCTGGTGACGAGCGAGCGCAATTCCGCCGGCGCGTTGGTGCGGGGCTTGCGTCATGCGGACATCAATAAAATGACGTGGGTGTCCGATCACATCATGGACGGCTCCCTCGCACCCTATATCGAAGGCGAGGGGATCCTGATTGGGTCGCGCATGGCCGACCGCTTCGGCGTCAAGGCCGGAGACCTGCTGACGCTGATATCACCCAAAGGAAATGTTACGGCGTTTGGCTCAGCGCCCCGGACCCATGCCTTCCCCGTTGCCGGCGTCTTCAATATGGGCATGAGCGAGTACGATTCGTCGATCATCTTCATGCCGCTTGCGCTGGCGCAGATCTACTTCAAATACCCGGGGTCAGTGACCAATTTGGAAATTAGAGTTAACAGCCCCGACAGCGCCCGCGCCATCGGGATTCAGGCCGGACAAGTCCTTGGCCCCGGCGTGCAGGTGCTATCCTGGGAGCAAACCAACGTGCCGTTCTTCAATGCCTTGCAAGTTGAACGCAACGTCATGTTTCTGATTCTGACTCTGATCATTCTGGTGGCGGCATTGAACATCATTTCGGGCTTGATCATGATGGTCAAGGACAAAGGCCGGGACATCGCCATCCTCCGCACCATGGGCGCCACCCGTGGCATGGTCATGCGGATCTTTTTCATGGCCGGGGCGGGTGTCGGCGTCGTCGGAACGACTCTCGGCTTCGGGCTC
>SHVO01000030.1 GCA_009694245.1 Rhodospirillaceae bacterium
CTTCCGCTTCTACCACTACGACAACGTCAAGGGCTTCAAGGCCGGCGCCCTCAATATCGCGCTTGATCTCACCGATCCCACGGCGGAACTCATCGGCGTGATCGACAGCGACTATCAGGTCTCGCCCGAGTGGCTGAAGACCGTTGTCCCGGTCTTCGCCGATGCCAAAGTCGCCGTGGTGCAAGCACCCCAGGATTACCGCGACGCCGGCGAGAGCCTTTTCAAGACCCTGTGCTACGAGGAATACATCGCCTTCTTCCGTGTCGGCATGGTTGAGCGCAACGAACACAATGCCATCATCCAGCACGGCACCATGTGTGTGATCCGCCGCAGTACCCTGGAGCAGGTCGGGCGCTGGGCCGAGTGGTGCATTACCGAAGATACCGAACTCGGCCTTCGCCTGTTCGAGGCGGGATACGCCGCGCACTACATGCCGGTCAGCATGGGCCGTGGGCTGATGCCCGACACCTACGACGCCTACAAGAGCCAGCGCTATCGTTGGGTTTATGGGGCGATGCAAATCATGAAGCGCCATTCGCCGCAGCTTTTTGGGCGCCATTCAACCCTGACCTTGGCGCAGCGGTATCACTTCGTCGCCGGCTGGCTGCCGTGGATGGCCGATGCCTTCTCGGTGATCTTCGGCATCTTGGCGCTGGTGTGGTCGGCCGCCGTCGCCGTCGACCCCAAGCATTTCGACGTACCGCTGACGGCCCTTTCGGGCGTTGCTCCCACGCTGTTCTTGGTGAAAACGGTTAAGACCGTGTGGCTGCACCGCGCCAAGGTCGGCTCGGGTTATATTGGCGCGCTCGCTGCCGTCGTGACCGGCTTGTCGCTGTCCTTTACCGTCGGCCGCGGTGTGCTGGCCGGCATCTTAACATCGTCGCAGCCGTTCCTGCGCACGCCTAAGTGCGAGGGAACCGTGCCCTGGACCCGCGCCATTCGCATTGCCGCCGCCGAAACCGCCATGCTCGCCGGCACCGTTGTCGCGATCATCGCCGTAGGGTTGCGTAGCCAAGTGGACGACCCTGCCGAGATCGCCTGGGTGGCGGCGCTGTTCATTCTCGCGGTGCCCTATGCCTGCGCGGTGTTCGTGGCGCTGGGTTCGACCATCAAACTGCGCACCCGGCACGCGCCGGCTCCCGACATGACGCCGGTCTTCCCCTCGCCAAATCTGGATATGGCGGCCTAACCCGAGGCCTTTATCGCCAATTGTAACCGTGCTCGACCGGCGGCGGGCCCCCAATTGCTTTTACGCGGGCCCCTCGGCGATGATGGCCCTAACGCCTATGAAGAGGGGGGACTGCCATGGCATCGACGGCCAAATCCGCGCGCGCATACCGGCTCATCTCGTCCGACAGCCATGTCACCGAGCCGGGCGACGTCTGGACCAAGCGCATGCCAGCCAAGTTCAAGGATCGCGCGCCTCGGATCCAACGCTTCGATGATGCCGATGCTTGGGTGGTGGAGGGCCTGAAGGAACCCGCGCGGTTTGGCTATACCTCCTGCGCCGGCCTGCCGCCGGGGGACATCAAACCATCGATCCGCTTCGAAGAGATGCGGGCCGGCGGATATAATCCAGCCGTGCGCTTGCAGGAACAGGATCGGGACGGCGTCGACGCCGAGTTGTTGTTCCCGACGCCGGTGTTGCAGATCGGCATGTGCGCCCACCCGGAGGAGGAATACCACCTCGCCATGGTGCGGGCTTACAATGACTGGCTCTCTGAATATGTCGCCCATGCGCCCGAGCGCTTTGGCGGGCTGATCTTCCTGCCCAATCGCGGCGGACCGCAAAAAGCGGTTGAGGAATTGAACCGCTGCTGGGGGCGTCCCGGCATGCGCGGGGCCCTCATCGGCTGTTACCCTAACGGCTCGCTCGTTTTACAGCCCGAGGACGACGTGGTGTGGGGCGCGCTCGCCGAACGCAACGCCACCTTGTGCATTCATGTGGCCCTGACCCAGACCATGCCGGCGGTCGTGAAATCCAAGCTCCCCGGTTACGGCCGTTTTTTTGACGCTCCCAACCGCATGATCGAGATGACGTTCTCGGGCATCTTCGACCGCTTTCCTAACCTCAATGTGTTTTTCGCCGAAACCGATTTCGGCTGGGTGCCCTATGTGAAAGAGCAGATCGACAACAACTACTACCGGCTCGATCCCTCGCGCAACTTCGGCCTAAAGCAAACGCCGCGCGAATACATCAACCGACACTTCCACTTCGGCTATATGACCGACACTTTTGGCGTTCAACATCGCGAGTACGTCGGCGCCGAGCGGATCCTGTGGTCGAGCGACTATCCCCACATCAGCGCCGACTGGCCCTTCACGTGGCGCACGATCCAGGCGTCATTCTCGGGCGTGCCCCAGGCCGAACGCGACGCCATCTTGTACGGCAACGCCGCGCGGCTGTTCGGCTTCAACTAGAAATTGGGCGAGGAGTGGGGTTATGAACCTAGCCGAGTACAGCAGTTACGACGGCACGGGCCTGGCCGCGCTGGTGCGCACGCGCCAAGTCTCGCCGACGGAGCTCGCGAAGGCCGCTTTGGCCAGCATCGACAAGGTTAATCCCAAACTCAACGCCGTCACCGCGCTTTACCGCGAGCGCATTGAAGCGTTGGACGAGAAATCCTTACCTGACGGACCGTTTCGCGGCGTGCCGTTCATGCTGAAGCCCATCGGGATCATGGAGAAGGGCCGGCCGCTCGGGGATCTCGGCACGCTTTTGCTGCAGGAGCTGGACTTACCCAAGGCCAGCTACGACAGCTATGCCGTCGGCCGGTTCCGCGCGGCGGGTCTCAACATCATCGGCCGCACGGTCCTGCCGGAATTGGCCTACACCATCACCGTGGAATCGCCCCACCAGGGCACCACACATAATCCATGGCATCCGGAACTCCTGGCCGGCGGGTCCTCGACCGGCGCCGCCGTGCTCACCGCTGCCGGCGTATTGCCCATGGCGCACGCCAGCGACGCCGCCGGCTCGACACGCTTTCCCGCCAGCGTCAACGGCGTGATTGGACTGAAACCCTCACGCGGCCGCATTAGCCTGGGCCCAGACATGTCCGATATCACCGCTCTGAAGTCGTCGCATTTCGTCGTCACGCGCACGGTGCGCGATACCGCCGCCATGCTCGACTATCTTCACGGCGGACTCTCGGGAGAATCGCTGATTTACCGGCCGCCCGAGACGTCCTTTGCCAAGGAGGTAGGTGCCGCGCCTGGGAAACTGCGCATCGCGCTCTCCAACATGAAATGGCATACGAAAGAGCTGCATCCGGAGGTGAAGGCCCAGCTTGACGTCCTCGGCAAACGGCTCGAGGACCTTGGCCATGTGGTGACCGCCGACAAACCCGCCATCGACTTCGATGCTTACCGGGACATGTACCGCAGCGTCTACTACATGGACGGCGCCGTCAGCATCAGCAACATCAAGCCCTTGGTGAAGGGCGAGGTGAACCTGGAGAAATTGCAGCCGCTGATCCGGCGCATCCTCGCCAAGGCCGGTGAGTTCAACTATCTCGATTACGCCGCCGCCATTCAGATGACCAATGTTCTGGCGCGCAAGATGGGTGAGTTCTTTCAGAAATACGATGTGCTGCTGACGCCGTCCTTGGCCGAGCCCGTGCCACGGTTGGGCGAGTATTCGCTGCAGTCCGAGATGAGCAGCGATGCCTTCCTGCAAAAGCTGTTGGGCTGCAACCAGCATTTTCCGCTGTGCAATCTCGCCGGCGTTCCGGCGATAACCCTGCCGGTGATGGAGACTGCCGGCGGTATCCCCTTAGGCGCGCACTTCATCGCCGCCATGGGGGAAGATGCACGTCTTATTCGTCTCGCGGCGCAGTTGGAAGAAGCGCTGCCCTGGCGCGGACGGCGCCCGGCCGTGCATGTCGCCAACCCATGAGCGAACCCGCGTCCGCCGCGATAATGAACGACCGCCGCCGCCTCGCGTTGGGCACGTTTGTCCTGCTCACGGCTTTTGGGTTCAGCTCGCTTGTGGGCACGGCGCTGACGCCGGTGCTGTCGGCTATGGGGCAGCATTTCGGCGGCGGCGCGAAAGGTGCGCTGACGGCGCAAAACATCGTCACCATTGCCAGCATCGGCACCATGATCGGGGCGCCGCTGGTGGGGCTGCTGACACGCTGGTTATCGACCTCTCAAACCCTCGTTCTGGGCCTTACAATCTACGCCGTGGCCGGGTCCTCGGGGCTCTATATCGACAGTACCGGCCTGCTTCTCGGCGCCCGGCTGATCCAAGGCATTGGCGCAGCCAGTGTCACGATCACCACGGCGGCCATGATCGCCGATCGGTTCGAGGGCAACGCCAGGGCGCGGATTCTCGGCTACCGCGATGCCTTGCTCGCGGTCGTCGGATTTCTTGCTCTCAATGGTTCGGGTATGTTGGCCGACGCCGCCGGATGGCGAACCAATTTCGCGATCTATCTGCTGGCCGTGCCTTACATCGGCTTGGTGTTGGCGGCGCGCTTTCCCACGCCCGCGGCGCGCTCGGCGTCGACCTCCGCCGACCGCACGGTCTTGATCAAGCTGTGGCCGCTGTATCTCATGGTGCTCGTGCTCTACATGGTGGCCTATACGCCCTACCTCAATCTCTCGTTCCTGATGGCGGAAGATCACATCACGAGTGCTGCCATCCAGGGGCGGATCATCGCGACAAGCACGGTGCTGCACTTTTTCGCGAGCATGCTGTACGGGCGTTTGGTCGGGGGCATCGGCACCCGCTGGGTGTTCGCACTGACGCTGGCGATCATGGCGATCAGCGAGTTTCTCATCGGCTTTTCCCAAGGCACGGTTTGGATCGTCGCCGGCATGGGCTTGGCCGGACTCTCGGGCGGCTATCTCCAAGTTTACCTAACAAACCTCTTTCTTAGCCGCACGACGGCGGCAACGCGCGGCCAGGCCCTTGGTTTCATGGTGATGGCCATGCAGCTTGGGCAATTCGTCGATCCCTATGTAACCACGCCGCTGCGGGCCTTTGCCGGCAACCACGAGGCCTTCATTCTGGTCGGTGCGGTGCTTAGCATCGCGGCGCTCGCGCAGGCCTACTTTGGCCGCGCGCAGGAGGCGGAAACGGCATGAAGAAACTCAAGCCCAGCACGTTTGTCATCAGCATTACGCCCTTCGACAAGCGCGGGCGCATCGATGAAGGCGCATTCCGCGCGCATTTACAGCGTCTGGCGGCGTCCGGTATCGGCATTTACGTCGGCGGCAGCGGCAGCGGCGAGGGCTATACCCTTTCGAAAAAGGAAATGGCCCGCGTCCTCGAAATCGCCGTCAAGACCCTGAAGGGCAAGGCCCCGGTGCGCGCCATGGGCGTGGAACCGCGCACCGCAAAACAAATGATTGAATTTCTCAAGATGGCGAAAGCGGCCGGGGTCGATGCCGCGCAGATCTACTCGCTCGATCTCGGCCATGGTGCGGCGCCGCAGCCCGAGGAACTCGCGGCCTATCTCGATGAAGTCCTCGGCCATAGCGATTTGCCGGCGGTGATCTCAACCCACTATTCGGTCGGCTACAAATTGCCGTTACCGGTGCTGTCGGACATGCTGGCGCGCTATCCGCACATCGCCGGCATCAATTGCACCCACCCGGATTTAGGCTATGTCGCCGGAACCGTCGCCTGCGCCGCCGGCCGCGTTCCGGTGCACGTGGGCGGGCCCATGCAGGGGCTGACGATTCTCGCCCTCGGCGGGCAGGGGCACCTTTCGTCGGAAGGTAACATCGCGCCCAAACTCTGCGTATCAGTCATCCGGCATTTCGAGGTCGGCGATATGGCGGCGATGATGGCGGCATTCGGCCGTCTCATCAAACTGTTCGGCGCGTTGATGGAGTACGGCGCCGGGCGCGTGACCAAGTCGGCGCTCAATCGTCTGGGATTGCCCGGCGGTTATCCGCGCCGCCCACGCTTGCCGGTGACCGACACGCGCCTTGATAAAGTCATGGCGGTGATCGACGACCTTGAGATCGCCAAGATCGAAAAATGGTAAATCCTAGTTCCGGCGCGTCTCCGGCGCGTCTGCGCGGTAATCGCGGGCGCGGGGACCGCGGGCTGGGTGGCGCTCGCGGGCGCTGCTGGCGCTTGCGTCGGTGGCGGAGCCGGCGTCTCCGGCGCGCGGCGCGGCGACGGGGTGGCTCATCAGTTCCTTGCCCAGGCGTTGCAGGAAGAGACCCGCGCGATCAAAGTCCTCTTGGGTGCTGAACCGCGCCTCGACGATGCGGTAGGGCGGAAGGGCCGCCGTGTCGTGGGCCTCAATCTCCAGCGACAGCGGCTGGCGGCAAACGGACGACAGCATGGTTTTGAGGCGGGCCGGATTGAGGGTGGTTTTGAAGGTGCGTGCCCAGCCGCCGGTCATCTGTTCTGTCCTACGGGTAGAATGATCTCCTCTATATTCTCTCTAACAGGGCGATATTTAACTATTAATAATAGTAATATATAAAGTGTACTATTAATGGTTGAGTTATCCACAGCAACAGGCGGCGCTGCGCCGATGTCCCTGCGCTTCTCGCCTTTACGGATTTTCGGGGCGGGTGAGGGACTTGTAGTCGAGCCAGGGGCGCGAAAGCTCCTTCACCACCGCAGCGATCCCGGCTTTGCGCGCCGCGGTTATCTCCGCCCAGGGCGTGATGGTGGTGCGGATCGAAAAAATCACCGCACCCGACCCCGGTAGTTTCAAGAACGCCTGCGCTTCGCCGCGCACATAGAAGGTTTCATCCGCCGCCGGATTTACCGGCGGAACCGGATCGGGTAGGTGCAAGTCCGGCACCGATGCCAACCCCCAATTGTCGCGGATATAGGCGCGTAAGGGCCGCAACCGCGCGAGGAAACGATCGACGCCTTCGGCAAGCTTGTCGGCATAGTCGGGCACCGGTCCATGCACTGCCAGCAGGTTCGCGCCCATTTTTTCCCGCAGGCGCCAGCGATTGGGAAAACACAAGACGCCGGCCGTGAGGCGGTATTGCCCGTCGTGGGGTGTTAGGATGCACAGATCCTCGGCTACGGCGCCGGCGATGGCGGCCAAGGCCGCCAAGCCGCTGCCGGCTCCAAGCGCGCCAAATCCGCGCTGGTGCAGAAACGCGGCCAACTCGGCGACGGCCGCCGCGCCTTCGGGCATCAGCCCGAGGACATCATCGCGTTTCTCGGCCGCCAGGCGCGCGCGCAACGGCAGGAGTGCCTGATCGCCGACTTGAGGCTTGAGCCAATCCTCCAGCGCCAAGGGCTCCAAGCCCATGCGCACCGGGTGAAACTTCGCGGCGTCAATCTCGCCGGTCATGGTCAGGCCTCCGGCGCTAGGCTCATCCAGCGCGTACGGTGGAAGTTGGCGGGATTGTCGGCGTAGCCCCGCACCCGCGGCGACACTAGGACCGAATGAGTGGTGAAGCTCAGCGGAATGATGGCGCTGTCGTCGAGAATGATCTGTTCGGCGCGCTGCAGGATGCCGGCGCGTTTCTCGAGGTCCAGCGTCGTCTGGGCAACGTCCATGAGAGCATCATACGCCGGGTTTCTATAGCCGCCGTAATTGTAGACCCCGGCGCGGGAGTCGAGCAGGTAGAGAAAAGTGTGCGGATCGTTGTAATCGCCGACCCAGGCCGCCCAGGCGAATTCGAAGTCCGCCCGTTGCAACGCCGTGTAATAGATCTTGGACTCGTTGGCGTACAGGCGCGCCACGATGCCGCAGTCCTTGAGCATGGCCGAAACGGCGATGGCTTGGCGCCGCCCAACCAAGGTGGCGATGTGCTTGTATTCGAAACTCAAGGGATGGTTGGGCCCGAAGCCGGCTTCGTTCAACAACCGCGCGGTTTCGGCGCGGCGCTCGCTGAGCGGCCGGCCGGCGAAATCCAGCCGCGGGTTGGGATGATAGTTGGCGATGTTGGGCGGGACGAAAGCATCGGCCGGCAGACTGCCGTCGCGGCTGATGTTGCGGGTGAGAAGCTCGCGGTCGAGGCACAAGGACACGGCACGGCGCACGCACGCGTCGTCGAAGGGCGGGCGGCGGACATTTCCCACCAGATACTCGTTGGCCAGGTAAGGCACGACATGGGCCTGGCCCGGCATGTTTTCGTCCAGCCACGCGCGCTGGTCCGGCGGGAAGGAACGCCGCCCGAGGTGGGCTTCAAGCCCGTCGGCGCGAAAGCGCGTGAGTCCGCCGGCGGTGTCCTCCAGGGGCACGTATATGATCTGGTCGATCGCCACATGGGCGGCGTCGTAGTAACGCGGGTTCTTGGCCAGCGTGACGTGATCGTTGGGAATCCAATCGGCCAGGGTGTAAGGGCCGTTGGTAACCATGTTCTCGGGCTTGACCCAGGCATCGCCGAACTTCTTGTAGGCATGGGCGGGTATGGGCGAGGCTGCGTAGTGCTTCAATAGTTCCGGCAGGAACGGCGTCGGCCCTTCGAGAGTGATTTCCAGGGTGCGGGGGTCCAGGACGCGCACGCCGAGAGCTTCGACGGGAACCTTGCCACGGTTAATTTCGCGGCCGTTCTTGATGCCGTGCAGGATGAACGCATACTTGGACGCAGTCACGGGATCGAGCAGGCGGCGGAAGGCGAATTGGAAGTCGGAGGCCGTTAACGGCGCGCCGTCCGACCACAAGAGACCGGGGCGTAACTTGAAGGTCCAGACTAGGCCATCGGGGCTAACGCTCCAGCTCTCAGCCGCACCCGGGATCGGCTTGGCCTCGGCGTCATCGGCGGTGAGGCCTTCGAACAGATCGCCGATAATGGCGTTTTCCCATGTGGTTCCGGCCCGCCCCGGGTCAAGGGTTTCGGGCTCGGCGCTGTTGCCGCGGCGAAATGTCACCACGGCCTCGGCCGGCAGGGCGGCTAAGACCGCGCCGGCGAGCGCGGCGGCGGAAGCCAGGCGGCGGAACCAAGGCCCCGGGAAACAAGAAGGCGCACGCATGGCGGCCAGCCTAGCCCAAAACCCGTATACCAACCACGCCGCTCGACCGTGCAATCAATTCAATGCTGCGCCGGTGCATTTCGGTTAGCATAACGCTTCCTCGCAAGAACACCGCCGACCGCCCCCTTATCCCGCTCCCTGTCCCACCACGTGCCCCGTTTCTCATCCGCGCTATCCCGCCGCGCTTTTCTCGCCAGCGCCGCGGCTGGCGCGTGTGCCGGGCCGCTTCGCGCCGAAGATGCGCTGGCGGCGACGACACGGCTCAACGGCTGGCTCGAAACCCGCTTCGAAGCTTGGGTGGCCAGCAGTCCACTGCAGCAGGGGTATTTGGGCCGCAACGCCAATCTCGATAAGTGGGACGATCTGAGCGAGGGGCATCAGCGCGAGGATCTCGAGCGCGCGCGCAGGGACCTTGCCGATTTGCGCGAGAACTTCGGCCCCTCGACCTTCACGCCGGAAGGCCAATTGAGTTACCGGCTTTATGAATATCTCTCGGAGCGGCGGACAAACGCCTATCCGTGGCGGACGCACGACTACACCGTCAATCAAAACGGCGGCTGGCAGCAACAGATCGCCGCCTTCCTGATGAACATTCACCGCGTCGGGACGGTCGAGCAGGCCGAAGCCTATGTGGCGCGGCTCCATGGGATCGGCGGGCTGATGGCTCAGGTCCGCGAGCGCATGCGGGCGGGCGAGGAGGCGGGCGTTCTGGCACCGCGATTTGTCTACGGCCACGTCATCCGCGATTGCGGCAATATTCTTAGCGGCGCGCCCTTTGAGACCGGCAAGGCTAGTCCGCTGTGGGCCGACATCACCGCCAAGATAGATATCCTCGCCGCCGACGCCGCCACCAAGCAGAAACTGCGCACGGAGGCGGAAAAGGCGCTGCTGACCGCCGTGCGCCCGGCCTACGGCGCCCTCATGGAGCTCTGTGCCGAGCAGCAGGCCCACGCCACGACCGACGACGGCGTGTGGAAGCACCCGAAGGGCGAGGAATACTACGGCTATTGCCTTGCCTTCCACACCACCACCGACATGAGCGCCGACGCGATCCATGAATTCGGCTTGGCGGAAGTGGCGCGTATCCATGACGAGATGCGCCTGATCATGAAGCAGGTGGAGTTTGGCGGTAGTTTGCAGGAGTTCTTCACGTTTCTGCGTACCGATGCGCGCTTTCGCTATCCGCAAACCGCGGAGGGTAAAGCGGCGTATCTGGCGCGCGCCGAGGAAATCATCGACGCCATGCGCGGGCGCCTCGACGAAGTCTTCGGCCGCCAGCCCCGTGCGAAGTTAGTGGTGCGCGCGGTCGAGGCGTTCCGCGAACAATCCGCCACCGCTGCGTTCTACCAGCCGCCGGGAGCCTACGACGGGCGGCCCGGCACCTACTATGTCAACACCTTCGATATGAACGTGCCCTCGAAATACGAGATGGAGGCCGTGGCCTATCACGAGGCTATCCCGGGCCATCACATGCAGATCGCGCTGGCCCGGGAGATGTCGGATTTGCCGAGCTTCCGCCGGTTCGAGGGCTATTCCGCCTACACCGAAGGCTGGGGGCTCTATTGCGAACAGTTACCCAAGGAATTGGGTTTCTATCTGGACCCTTATTCCGATTTCGGCCGGCTTTCGGCCGAGTTGTGGCGCGCCTGCCGGCTGGTGGTGGACACCGGCATCCATGCTCCCGACAAGAAATGGACCCGCGGGCGCGCCATTGGCTATCTGAAGGAAAACACGCCCAACGCCGAGGGCGATATCGTCAACTCCATCGAGCGCTATATCGTCAGCCCCGGCCAGGCGACGGCCTATAAGATCGGCCTTGCGAAGATCATGGCCCTCAGGACCGACGCCAAGGAACGCCTCGCGGACAAATTCGATCTGCGGGCCTTTCATGAGGTGGTCCTGAGCCACGGCTCGGTGCCGCTGCCGATATTGGGGGAGAATGTGGAGGCGTGGGTAAGGCAGGTGGCTGAAACTTAGGGCTCCACGCGCCCGCGGCTACTCATGGTCGCCAGATCATATGGATATGAGGGATGCCGGCCTCGACGAAGACCTCGCCCTCACTGACAAATCCGAGGCGATTGTAAAACGCCTCCACCGCGGTTTGGGCATTGAGCACGACGGTGTGTTCGCGCAACCGCGCCATAATTTCGCGCATGATGAGCCGGCCGGCCCCCGTGCCGCGTTTGTCCTTTAGGACCGCAACCCGCTCGACCTTAAAAATCCCGGGCCCATAGGGCCGTACCCGGGCAGTGCCGATAGCGACGCCAGCCTCGGTCACGAGAAAGTGCTCGCAGTGATCGTCCTTGCCGTCCCATTCCTCATGGGCGGCGACCCCTTGTTCGTCGCAGAAAACCACCTGACGGATATGGCGCGCTTGCGCCATGCGCACTTGATCGGAGGGGTGAAAGGCGGCGATGGCAAAGGCCATGACGCGACCGCGCTTGGGAAAACTATTTATCCAACCACGACGGCACCGGCAGATTCTTCGACTTCAAGAACGCCGGATTGAACAGCTTGCTCTGGTAGCGAGCGCCTGAGTCCGTGAGGAGGGTGACAATGGTCTTCCCCGGACCCAGCTTCTTGGCCAAGCGGATGGCGCCGGCGATGTTGATGCCGGTCGAACTCCCCACACAGATGCCTTCGTCCTTCACCAGATCGAACACGATCGGCAGGGCTTCGGTATCGGGAATCTGAAACTGATCGTCGATGACAGCGCCTTCCAGGTTGGCGGTAATGCGGCCCTGGCCGATGCCCTCGGTGATCGAACTGCCCTCGGCTTTCAAACTGCCGTGGGCATAGTAGTGGTAGAGGGCCGCGCCCAGGGGGTCGGCCAAAGCGATGATGACGTTGCGGTTGCGCTCCTTCAGCCCCATGCCGACGCCGGCCAGGGTGCCGCCGGTACCGACCGCCGAGACAAAGGCGTCGATCTTGCCGCCGGTATCCGCCCAGATTTCCGCCGCGGTCTCGCGGGCGTGGCCGTTACGGTTGGCGACGTTGTCGAACTGGTTGGCCCAGATCGCCCCGTTGGGGTCGGTGCGCGCCAGCTCGTCGGCCAGACGGTGGGAGAATTTGACATAATGGTTGGGATCGGCGGCTGGAACCGCTTTGACCTCGCGCAAATCGGCGCCGAGGAGGCGGAGAAGGTCTTTCTTCTCCTGGCTCTGGGTCTCGGGCACGACGATGACGGTGCGATACCCCTTGGCGTTGCCGACGATGGCGAGGCCAATACCGGTGTTCCCGGCCGTACCCTCGACGATGACGCCGCCCGGTTTGAGGGCGCCGCGCTTTTCGGCGTCCTCGATGATGAACTTGGCGGTGCGGTCCTTGACCGAGCCGCCTGGGTTGGCGAATTCCGCCTTGCCGAGAATGGTGCAACCGGTGAGCTCCGACGCCTTACGCAACTTGATGAGGGGCGTATTGCCGATGGCGGCGATAACGTCGGGCATGGGTCCGCAAGTCATGGGGCTCGTCGCTGCTGGAGCTGGAGTGCTTGGAAGGCGTTATGGACCATCGCCGGGGAGGGGCCAAGCCGCAAAGGGGCTAGCTTGCCAAGTCCAAGCGCCCGTGGAGAAAATGCTCCCTCACTATCCCACTTGCGTAGCAGGCTGATCTACCGCTTGCCGCAGGCCCCGGGGACATTTGCGGGCCCCTGCCGGACGCGGTAAACAGGCGGCTCCAGTCACACTTGGTGCGCGTTTTTCAGCCATGACCCCGGCGCCCTATACGTCGCGCTTCTACACCTCGCCCGACGGCCTCAAGCTCCACTACCGCGACTACGCTGGCCCCGCCCATGCGCCGCTGACGGTGCTGTGCATTCCTGGGCTGACCCGCAATGCCCGCGACTTCGAGGATTTGGCGCCGCATCTGGCGAAGAAATACCGCGTCTTGGTGGCCGAGCTGCGGGGCCGGGGGTTATCGGAATATGCGAAGGACCCCTACACTTATGTCCCGCCGGTCTATGTACGCGATATCGCGGCCCTGCTGGATTTCGCCGGGCTGACCCGGGTCGCCCTGATCGGCACCTCCTTGGGCGGCATCGTGTCCATGATCCTGGCGGCGGTGATGCCGGCCCGGCTGCTTGGCGTCGTGATCAACGACGTCGGCCCCGACATCGATCCCGAGGGGGTGGCCAGGATTGCCAGCTATCTTGGCAAGAATAAGCCGGTGTCGAACTGGGATGAGGCCGCCGCCGCCATTAAGGAACTGGATGGCAAGATTTACCCGGAATATACCCCCGCCGACTGGGCGCGCATGGGTAAGCGCCGCTACGTTGAAGCGCCCGACGGCAGCTTTCGCATCGACTACGACGCAAACCTCGCCAAGCCATTCATGAATGCGGTCAAGAACGCCGATCTGTGGCCGTTTTTCAGCCGCTTGCGCGAACTGCCGACCTTGGCCATTCGTGGGGCCGCTTCGGATCTGCTCAAACCCGATACCTTTGTCCGCATGAAGGCGGTGGTGCCGAACCTCACGCAAGTCGTCGTCCCTAACCGCGGCCATGCCCCCTACTTGGACGAACCCGAGGCTCTTACCGCCATCGATGTGTTTTTGTCCGAAGTGCCACGAAGCCTTGGTCCATTGACCGTCGCCGCGCGGACCGTTGCCTCGGGTCTGTTCCTCGCCAAGCTCAAGATTCAAGGCGTCATCTAGTTCCCCACAGCCGCCCCCTTGCTTGAAAGTTGGTTCTCATGTCCCCGCAGTCGTTTCAGCCGCCGCGCCGAATCCTCATGGGTCCGGGCCCGTCCGACGTGCATCCCCGCGTGCTCGCGGCCATGGCGCGCCCGACCATCGGCCACTTGGACCCGGCCTTCGTCACCTTGATGGACGAAATCAAGGACTTGCTGCGCTACGCCTTCCGTACCCAGAACGAATTGACCATTCCCCTGTCGGGTCCGGGGTCGGCGGGCATGGAATGCTGCTTCGTCAATCTCGTCGAGCCAGGCGACACGGTGGTGGTGTGCGTTAACGGCGTCTTCGGCGGGCGCATGAAGGAGAACGTCGAACGCTGCGGCGCCCGCGCGGTTATTGTCGAGGATGCCTGGGGGCAGGGGGTAAATCCCGCCAAGGTTGAAGCCGCCCTGGCGGCCAATCCAGGGGCTAAAGCCTTGGCCTTTGTGCACGCCGAGACCTCCACCGGTGCCCGTTCGGATGCCGAGACCTTGTGCCGTCTGGCGCGCGGCGCCGGGGCGTTAGCGATTGTCGATGCCGTCACCAGCCTTGGCGGAATTCCACTCGAAGTCGATCGCTGGGGGGCGGACGCGGTGTATTCCGGCACCCAGAAATGCCTGTCATGCCCGCCCGGCCTCTCGCCGATTACCTTCGGCGCCCGCGCCGTGGCGGCGCTGAAAGGCCGGCGCACCAAGGTACAAAGCTGGTTTCTCGATTTGAGCCTGGTGATGGCCTATTGGGAGGGCCCCAAGGGCGGTGGCCGCTCCTATCACCACACCGCGCCGGTGAATGCGCTGTATGGGCTGCACGAAGCACTCGTGATGCTGCGCGAGGAAGGCCTCGAAGTGGCGTGGGCCCGGCACGCCAAGACGCATGGCGCGCTGGTGGCGGGGTTGGAGGCCATGGGGCTAAAGATGAAGGTGGACGCCGCGGTCCGGCTCCCCGAGCTCAACGCCGTGGAGATTCCGGCGGGTATCGATGAAGCCGCGTTGCGGCGAAAGCTCCTGGAGGTCCACGGCCTTGAAATCGGCGCCGGCCTTGGCGGTTGGGCTGGAAAGGTCTGGCGCATCGGGCTCATGGGCCAAAGCGCCACGGCGGACCACATCTTGAAATGTCTGGACGCGCTTGAAAGCGGCTTGCTTGATGCTGGCGCCAAGGTCAATGCGGGCAAGGCCCAGGCCGCCGCGCGAAGCGCCCTTTCCGCCTGATAGACGGGCCTATCTTGGCAATGAAAAACCCGCCGGGCGTGAGCCACGGCGGGTTCTCCATCACAGTCGGATATCGCACCGGTACGAACTGTTTAGGGCGGTGCCCTTAAAGGCGGCAGAGGGATAAACCTCTAGGCCTTCCGTTCACGCCGATGACGTAACCGTTCTTGTGTGCTGTCCCTATTATAAAAAAGACCTCAGATGAGGACTATTTCTTCTTCTTGCCTTTTTTCTTCGCTGCCTTTTTCTTCGCTTTCTTCTTAGCCATGTTGATATCCCCTATTCAGTGGTGAAGATTACGCCTGGATGCACCAATCAAAATCGAACTCACGTTCGTAAAATCACCCAAGCGCCATCGAGATAATCGCAGATAAAGATAATTAACAAGTAAATTCCCGCTCCTCCGATATTTTCTTCTTGATTTCTATCGCGACGTTTGTTCCAGCGCGCGCGCGCGGATCGCCATAACGCGTTCGTAGGTTGGTTTCGCGCGCGCGTGCGCGCTGATCGGCATCAGGTGCGCGGCTTCAACGCGGCGGTGTCTTGGGTTGCGACTGCATCGCGTAGGCGCGCGGGGCGAAGCCGCATTTATTTTCACTTCAAGCGGCGCGCGGCGCGCAATTAAACCAATATTTCCGCGCCTTCCATGCGTTGACGTCGCGGCGTCCGCGAAACGCGAAGGGGGCCGCATGCATGCGCAAAATTACCCGGATCGCGGAAGCTATCCATTGATGGGCACGGGCCTTTTTAATCAAACCGGGATGCGGCGCGACGCATCCGCGGCGCCATTCCGATCATGCCGCGGCCCATGACGCCCAAGGGCGGTAGCCGGCGCGGCGGGTGGACCGAGGGCGGGCTTGCGGACGGGTGAAGGCTGATTTTTGGTTCCGGCGACGGTGAATATCAAAAAAACCGACTCGCGCCGCCGGAGTCGCGCGGCGGGTTAACTTTTATCGCCGCTCTCGGACATGAAGACGGCAATGGGGCGTGTGCGCGGAAATTGGCCGAGGGCGATCATGAGCATCACCATGAGGGGCACGCTCAGAAGCATGCCGGTAACACCCCAGATTTCGCCCCAGGCCGCCAACGAGACAATCATCAGAAGCGGGCTGAGGTTCAGCGAGCGGCCCAGGAGCCGGGGCTCGATGAAGTTGCCGATAAGGCCAAATGCCACCACGAGTGCTCCCGCGACGATGGCCATGAGGGAGACGGAGCCGAATTGCAGGAGGGCGAGCAACGAAGGCAACACCACGCCGATCGCCGCTCCGACATAGGGGATGAAGTTCAAGAGAAACACGAGCAGCGCCAGGAACGCCGCGAAATCAACCCCGGAGATGGTCAAGATCACATATGTCGCCGCCGCGACCATGAGGCTCACAAGCGTTTTGATCAGTACATAAGCTTCGATTCGGCTGCCGATCTGACCCAGCGCTGCCCGAACCGTTTGCTGAGGGCCGGGTTCGGGAAACACCGCCGTCAACTTGCGGTCGAGGGTGCGGTGTTCAAGGAGCGCAAAAACGACATAGATGGCGATCTCAAAGGTATTGGCGACCACCGACTGCAGCGCCGCCGCGAATTTCCCGGCCAAGGAGCGAAGGTCGATCTGTTCCACGACCGAGGTCAGGGAAAGCCCCTCCTTGCGACCGAAGGACGCCGCAAGCACGTTGTTGAGGTCGGACAGCAACTGCTCGAACCGCGTCTGATAGAGGGGCGCGGCCTCTACCGCCAGTCCAATGTTTCCGGCGATTAGCTCGACCAGCCCTACCAGTACGATCAGGAGCCCGAAAATGGACGTGCTAAGGCTCTGCCATGGCGCTGGGCTCCAGGCGCCGATCCGCACGCGGCCGATGGCGTGGGCAAGAGCGATGATCAGATAGGCGATGAACAGCCCCAAGACCAAGGGAACAAGGACGTCCCGGCCGACGACGAGGAAATAGATCGATACGGCCACGAGACCGAACGTGGCGGCGGCGGCGGTAATCGTCGCTGATTGCTGGCTGGACATGGGGCCTAGGGCGAATAATTGAAGAAGATGCGGTAGCTGGCTTGAATCTGCGTCTCATGGGCGCTTGCTGGCAAGCCCAGAAATGCGCGCTCGCGCCGCCGGCTGTCAACGTGCAGCACTTCGAGGGTCATGCGGTGGTTCTCGAAGGGCCGGAAGATATAGCTGAAGGTATAGCTGAAGGTATAGCCGGTGCCATGCTCAGCATTGATGTCGGGGAAGCTGTCCTCGTCCTTGGTACCGAATTGGTCAAGGCGGAACGAGACGCGGTGACGCTCCCAGGACTTGCTGAGGAGGGCTAAGCCGACCAAAACTTGGTATAGACGATCGGACCGACTGGCGCCGGGATCGTGATAACGGTGGTCTCGCCCTTCATGGCTTGCGCCATGTGATCGATATTGCCCGGCATCGACCCCTTATAGCCGGCGGACCAGAATTTGGTGTGCCAGGCCCATTGACCGTCCGTTATGAGCCGATAGTTTAAGTTCGACCGCGGGCGCGGCCAAATTGAATCGCGCCGGTCGCCCGCCACCGATTAAGTAAGCAATTACCGTTCGTTATGGCGGACTACGGCGGTACGCCGCGGCCCACTCAGCTGGTGCCGTTACGCTCGGCGCCCTTAATTAGGAGCATGTCCCAGTTATTGAGGGACTGTAGGTGGAAGTAGACCGAGTGGAGGATGCCCTTCTTGTGCCAGTCGAGAATCGTGGCGTCCGGCAGGGCTTTGAATTTTTCCTCGCTCACACGCTGGAACGAGCCGACCTTGGAGATCTGCCCAGGTGCCAGCTCGAGTTCCAAGTCGCGCTCCTCGACGATGCCGCTGGCCTTCATCGCAAGTGAAAACTCGCGGGTGACCATAAAGGCATTGTGAAACTGTTCGCAGAACGTCAGGGCCTGCGGGACGGCGGCGGTTTCCTTATCGTTCTCGAACAAGGCGCGGGCGCCCTCTTTCGCCGAGCGTGCGGAACTGTCGACACCGAGGTGGAGGCGTTCGTCGCCGTCCTGGCCAAGAAGAATGAAGGGATAGCGGCGCACATAGGCCGGAATATAAGACATGCGCTCCCACTGACCCTTGGCGTCGACGAATAAATTGGTATCGGGATTAAATCCCACCGCCGCGGTCGGCACCAGTTCAGGGCCGAGGAACATGATCGGGAAATGGCGCGCCACCAAGGGAAACTCAGGCACGGTAATCGGAATCGTATTGGTGGTGGCGGCGAAGGCGAAATCGGTCTCCGGGCGGATCTTGAGGTCCTTGTGGACGTTCGGCATCAGCGGCTCGGGCTGGATGTAGAACATCGGCGGCGGCATGCCGTCGTTGGCGGCTGGCGGGGCGGAGGTATCGCTCACGATGGTGTTCCTTGACAGTCGTTCGGCAAAAGCGCCTGGGAATGCAGATGGAAAATTCGTCAGGCGGCCGCGATCAGGCCAGCGTACGGCGGGCCGGAGAATAGGGCCCGCCTCCCAAAAGGCAAAGGACGATTTTCGTCAATAATCCTAGGGACTAATGCGCGGCCGTGGGGGGCGTGAGGCCGACGGTCCGCCCCGGAAAGCCGGCGGCGTCGATATAGCGCAGGCTGCCGACTTGCTGGTAGTTGAGCACCGTGGCAAGGCCGCCCGCGGCCGGTGGCGAGACCATTGTTTTGCTCGCGAATTTCACCGCTTCACCCCCAACAAGGGCCTCGCGCAGTACGCGGCCGGTCAGCCGGCCGCCCTTGTCGATGGATAGGCCCAGCAACTGGGCGATGGTCGCGCCGACATCGGCATTGCTAGAGGGCGCCAGGTCGCGAAAGCCCGACTTGAAGCTGGGCCCGATGGCAGCCATGAAATTGGCGGTGTCGGCGCGGCTCAAGCTGCCGTGCTGGCCCTGACCCTGCTGCATGGCGGTGTCGGCCACCGTCACGGCGCAGAGAATGGGCGCACGGCCGCAGTCACTCGAGGACGAAGCAAAATTCACGAGAATCGCGGGCTGCGTCATTTGCGCCCCGCCCTTGAGGTTGATGGCGCTCATCGGCAGCGTTCCGGGAATTGGCCCGAACGGGTCATCGACGAATAAACCGCTGACGTAGTCTTGGGTCAGGAGGAATGCCACGATCTTGCGCGCGAGTGCCCGGCGGCTGGCGGTGGGGAGATAGATCAGATCGGAGCCGCCGTTCGCGATCACAACCACCTCGGGATTGCGCGGGTCCTTGCCCAGCACGCCATGACCCTGCCGCGATAAACCGTTCGGCGAAGATGAGGTGGCGGCGTAACCGCTATCGGGATCGGCAAGGGGGAGATCGAGCGCGCGCGCGAGATCCATGGCCAGGAACCCTTGCGGCAACATGTGATCATGGTCGGCGCAGCGAAAGACCGCCGAAGGGCTGGTGCGGCTTTGCTTGGAGATGGTCGAGAACCCATGGTCGGCGGCGACAATAATGTCGGTCGACGCCTCAAGCCCTAAGACGCGAAGGGCCGAGCGCAGTTCACGCAAACTGTCGTCGGCGTTGCGCACGGCTTTGAGTGACGTCGGACCGTTTATACCTGGAACATGCGCGCCGAAGCTGTCGCCATGATTGTGTTGGGTGCCGTCAGGGTCGCGCGACCAGAACACCATGAAGAACGGTTTTCCGGCTTCGCGAAAGCGCGGCAGCAAGACCTTCGTGGCAACGTCGGTGAACCATTGCCCCTGGACATCATTGGCCGTGAGGGTGCCCGGCTGTTGGCAGCTTCCGCCGCGCGCGCTCTCGCCTCTGTCAGGCACTTGAGCCGCCTGGCCAGTCAGCGTCTTGATGACCTCGTGAAGTTCCTTGGGGATAGGCAAGCCGGATTTCTTGCCCGAGGAATCGTCGAACATGAATGACTCCTCGTAGAGTTCCGCCTGCGGTTCGAGCAGCGTGGTGTCCTGCAATCCCACGGGCCCAAGTTTGCCGAGCGCCGCCGTGGCAAAGCCGGCGCGGCGCGCCATGGCCAGCAGCGTCTCGGCGTTGAGGAAATTGCCGTGGTATTGGGGCTCGGCCTGAATCGCGCGCAGGATCGTGTCGTTCTCAATGAAGGGTGTGCGTGTCGAGAGACCTGACGGCAATTGGAGCGGTGCCGGCAAATACATGGTGTTGCCGAAGACGCCGGTGTCGCCGATGTGATGGCCGGTGGCGAAGGCGGCGGCGTTTGGCATGGTGAAGGTCGGGACCATGGAGTGCGGGTTAGCGAAGTCGACACCCTTGTCGCGAACCTCGGCCATGGCGGGCGCGGTCTCCAGCGAAACAATTCCGGAACGCAGCCCGTCGGCTACGAATAAGATGACGTTGCGCGGCCCGGCGGCGTGGGCGCGGGTCGCCTGAGCCGCCAAGAAGCCCAAGAATCCGAAACAAAACAAGAAGATAAGCGGCCGCATCTTCTACACTCGCCACTAGCCGGTACGGCGTCTTGGGTCTCATTCTTAAGGCGCGGCGTCAACGTCGCCGGGCGGTCCGTCACAAAAAATTCGTCGCCGGAGCTGCACGGCGGTCCTATACCGGTATTTCTATTCGATATTTTACGGGTGGCCATGACGGTAACCATCATTCCACGCCGGAAAATGCTGCGCGGCGCGGCGCTTTGGGGCGGGGCCGCGCTGGCGGCGCTCTCACCTGTGCGCAAGGTTTTGGCGAAGCCCGTCTTTATCAATGACCCATTTCAGCTTGGCGTCGCCTGTGGCGATCCGGTCGCCGATGGCTTCGTGATTTGGACGCGACTTGCACCCGACTTTTTCGATCCGATGGCCCTCGCGCCGGAGGCGATCCCGGTGTCGTGGGAAGTGGCCGCCGACGCGGCCATGAAGAAAATTGTCAGCCGCGGCACGGTGCTCGCGCACCCCGAGCTGGCGCACAGCCTGCACGTGGATGTGCGGGGTCTCGCGCCGCAGCGGGAATATTTCTATCGCTTTTCGTCGGGTAGTGCCGTCAGCCGCATCGGCCGCGGGCACACCTGGCCGACGCCGCGGGTGCCGGTGGAGCGCGTGAAATTCGCCGTCGCGTCCTGCCAGCATTACGAGCAAGGGTATTTTTCGGCCTATCGCGACATGATCGCGCAAAATCCGGATTTCATTGTTCACCTCGGCGACTACATCTACGAGATATCCTGGGGCACGACGGTGCGTCATTCGCCGGTCGGCGAGGCCTACACCTTGCCGGAGTACCGGTTGCTGCACGCGCTCTATAAGAGTGACCCGGATCTCCAGGCCGCCCACGCCCATTGTCCTTGGCTGTTCATGTGGGACGACCACGAGCTCGCCAATGACTATGCCAAGGATCAGGCGGAGAAAACACTCGACCCAGTGGTATTTCAAAAGCGCCGCGCCGCCGCTTTCCAGGCCTACTACGAACATATGCCGGTGCGGGCCTCGGTCATGCCCAATGCCGAAGGCCAATCCGTGTTGTTCCAGCGCCTCAACTACGGCGATCTCATGGAGATCATTCTGCCCGACCTGCGCCAGTTTCGCGATCGCATCCCCTGCCAGACGCCGGAGACCCATGCCGGTCGCGTCGTCGATCTGGCGCAGTGCCCGGAGATCGACGACCCCGCCCGCAGTTTTATGGGGGCGGCCCAGGAACGATGGTTCAGGGATGCATTCGGGCGGGTCGAGTCCAGCTGGAACGTCATCGCCCAGACGCTGATGATGGTGAGCCTCGATCAGTTGCCCGGTCCCGCCATGGGTATATACACCGACAATTGGGGGGCGTACCCCGCGGCGAAACGCAGAATTCTCGATCTCATCAAATCGCGGAACATGAGGAGCGTGGTTTCGCTCGGAGGCGATATCCACAGCTTCTTCGCCGGCGAGATCAAGGACGATCCCGCGAATATGGCTTCCGAAACGCTGATCAGCGAATTTGTCGGTTCCTCGATCACCTCGGAGAGTTACAATACCAAAAAGTTTATCGCGGCCCTGTCCGAGAACCCGCACATCAAGTTCTGCGATGACCGGCAGCGCGGCTACATGCTTTGCAGCGTCGACCGCAAGACGTTTCTGACCGAAATGCGGGTCGTTGATAACGTGCGTATCCGTGAAAGCAAATGCAGTTCCCTCAAATCCTTCGTGGTCGAGAACGGCAAGCCGGGTCCCCAACCCGCATAGGCGACCCGGCCGTGGTAGCCAGGCCACACTGAACGATTAAATGGGTATTGCGGGCTGCCGCAGTGCAGAAGAATCGCTTCTGAAACAAGACTGACTTTAAAATGTAGCGCTGCTTTGCTACTCGTTACCTTGTAGGGGTTACTTGGGGCCGCTGACGGGGTGAGATGCGGGGCGCTGCGCGGGTTCGCGTTCAGAGTCGCGACGATTGGTCCGCTTATCTTGGCGGCGCTTGGAATCTCTATGCCCAAAATTTTGCACAGGAGATGACGGTGCGTTTACGCAATGCGTTAACCGCCGGCGTGAGTTTGGCGGCATTGGCGGTTTCGGGGGCCGCGTTTGCGCAGTCCTCCGGCACCCTGCAAATGGAAGAGATCGTCGTCTTCGCTCACCGGGTCACCGAGACCCTCGGCGGCTTGATCGCCGCCGAGCAGATCGCCAAGTCGCGTTCGAGCATCAGCCAAATATTCATTGAAACCCAGAACGTCGGCCAATCCATCGCTCAGTCGATCAATCTGTTGCCCGGCGTTAACTTTACCAATAGCGACCCCTACGGCTCCAGCGGCGGCAACCTGCGCCTGCGCAGCTTCGACGGCAATCGCATTTCGCTGACCTTCGACGGCGTGCCGCTTAACGACACCGGCAACTACGCCATCTTCACCAACCAGCTGGTCGATCCGGAAATCGTCGAGCGCACCACCGTGAACTTGGGCACGACCGACGCCGACAGCCCGACGGCGGCCGCTACCGGCGGCACCATCAACGTGCTGACCCGCCGTCCGGCCGATGGGTTTGGTATGACTGGCACGGCCGCCCACGGCGACGACAACTACCGCCGCTTTTTCGCGATGTTGGATACCGGCATCCTGGGGTCGGTTGGGACCGCGGCGTTCCTGTCCTACTCCTATCAAAAGTACGACAAGTTCAGAGGGCCGGGAAATCTTGAGAAGAACCAGTTCAACGGTAAGGCTTACCAGCCCATCGGCCAGGGCAGGGACTTCATCAGCATTGCGTTCCACTACAACCAGAACCGCAACGCCTTCTATCGCAACATCAGTAAGGCCGAGGTGGCGTTCTATGGCTATAACTTCGACAACCTTGCCAGTTGTACGCTCGCCAGCCGTCCAGGCGGCGCGGGGGCGCAAAATGACGGCGGCCACCACGGTGCCGCTTTCCACGACGCCGCAATACCGCGCAGCCACCGATAACCCGGCCAATCCAAGCGCTTGCACCAATTTTTACAAACTCAGAATCAACCCGTCCAACACCGGGAACGTTCGCGGCCAGTCGCGTTTTGATATCACCGACGATATTACCGTCACCGTCGATCCCTCGTTTCAGTATGTGCTGGCCAACGGCGGCGGCACGACGGTCGTGGCGGAAAACGACGGTCGCCTCAGAGGTCTCAGTGGTCCCGGCGTCGACCTTAACGGTGACGGCGATCTGTTGGACAGTGTGCGCCTCTACACACCCAACATTACCAACACCCACCGCTACGGCGTCATCTCATCGGTGATCTACAAGGTCGCCGAGGGTCATACGGTGCGCGCTGCTTAAACCTTCGACCACGGCTTACACCGCCAGACCGGCCAGTTCGCGGCCGTGGCGGCGGACGGATCGCCCACGAATGTCTTCGCTGGGCTTAAAGGCACGGCCATTAAGACGGCTGACGCCACCGATTTGCGCGGCCGCGATCGTTATTCCATCGCCGACCTCAATCAATTCGCGGTCAATTACGATGGCTCGTACTTCGACGACTTAGTGCACCTCGCCGCCGGCGTTCGCTTGCCCTACTTCCGGCGCGAACTCAATCAGTACTGCTACACCCAGTATCAAAGCAACACGGCCTATTGCACAACCCAAGCCCCCAGCGTGCCGGTGGCCAACCTTCAGCCGGACGCCAGCACCATCAACATGACAACCTTCGCCACCAGCCCCGGCACCGGCGCCACCACCAAATATGTCGCGCCGTTCAAGGGCACCCGGAAATATGACAAGGTTTTGCCGAACGTCGGTCTGTCGATTCACCCCTTCGGTGAGGACCACCAGTTCTACGTTAGCTTCGCCGAAGGCGTAGCGGCGCCGCGGACCGACAACCTCTACAGCTTCGAGATTCTGAACGTTCAGCCGGAAACGACCCAGCCCTACGACTTCGGCTACCGTTACCAGCATGAAGGCTACATGGTGTCGGCGGCGCTATGGAAAACCGACTTCAAGAACCGCATTGTCACGTCGTTCGATCCCAATTTGGGAATTAACGTCGACCGCAACATCGGTCCCGTCGATCTGTACGGTTTTGACTTCGAGGGCGGCATCACGCCGATCGAGGATTTGTCGGTCTACGCTTCGGTGTCCTACAACCACAGCAAGGTGATCAACAACATCCAGTCGGGCGCGATCATGTTCCCGACCGCCGGCAAGAAGCTGGTGGAAACCCCGACATTGACTTATTCGACGCGCATTAGCTACAAGATCAAGGATTTCACGTTCGGCGCCCAGGCGAAGTACGTCGGTCAGAGATTCTCCACCGATGTCAACAACGAGTTCACGCCTTCCTACGCGACCGTGGACGCCAATATCCGCTATGCGCTCGAGAGCCTGCCGGTCCCGGGGCTGAAGACGTCCTACCTTCAGGTCAACCTCACCAACCTTTTCGACAAGCTGTACCTGGCGAGCATTTCGACGCAGTTCTCGACCGCCTCGGGCATTCCGCTCTACTCGATCGGCGCGCGGCGTACGTTCCAGGCGTCGTTCCACTTCACGTTCTAGGGAGCCCAGTTGCAACGTATTTAGGGCGGGCCTCACGGTCCGCCCCTTTTTTACTGGGTCTTGGCGCGGCTGGCGCCGTAGT